>JACFMY010000258.1 GCA_019455155.1 Caldilineaceae bacterium | reverse complement strand
CCAAAGCAGAAACCCGAACGCCCCATCGACGCAGATCCTAGAGATCTTCAAGCTGATGCAACAGGGTGAAGCGCTGGCATCTGCGCTAGAGCTACCACCGCTCGAGGACATTCTGTCACTTGATCCCACTCTACGTGACACGATGCTGCCCGAGCTCTATCGACAAGCGAATACTCTGTTGGCAATGGTCAGTAAGGCCTATCTTGCCGATGAAGGCGCTTACGTTCGAGCATACAACAAAACAAAACATGGTTTTGTTGTTGTTGACGATCCCAATCTGTTTGGCGACAATCCATCCGCTAGCGAGGACGATAAAGCCTGGATCATCGCCGATAACCCAGCCTTCAGACAACTAAACCCCCCGTCTGACGAGGCACCAATTGAGTTATACGACGTATCTCTTGCCCATGTCGACCCCATGGTCGACCAGATCGAGACGATTCGGGGCGCAGTTGAGGTACTTTGTCAACTGGTCATTTATCTGCTCGAACAAGATGCCATTTCTGCCACATTTCACCAGCATGGTTGATATTCCAAGAGAGGTTTGTCCGCATTGTTGGTGACTGTAGTTGAAAATGTGTCTACCTCGGATAGAACAGCTACAGCGCATCGGATTCTCGTGTTTCTGCCCAGAGCAGCTGTGCCTCGCTCTCTTACTCACCGCTTGGCCTGTCCCCCCTTGAACCGCCACAGCCATACTGTGGCCTTTCCGGTTGTTGCTCTCCACCGGTTATGGCGCGCTGACTACAAGAAAATGTCTGTCCAAAGTTTTGAGAAAGGGATAGAATATGTGGCAAGGAGCGGCTGACAGGCGAAGTAGGGGTGAGACAAGGGGGGAACAGGTGGGACAGATATAGCGGCACGAAGAGCGCAAGGCAGCATCTACACGAGCGATGGCGGGGATATACAAGGAGCTGACGCCACGGCGGTAGGGGTATCTGGAGGTGGGCTTTGACGAGATTGCGGCAATTGCTGTGGGCAGAAAGTGCCAACTATTGTGACAACAATAATCCAGCTTCTTAACGCACTAAAGTATCGGAACGATCGCTTGGAAGCTATGTTGACGCGCTTGGCATGGCCACTACCTGGTCACCTTGGAGCAAGGTGGCTGGACAGCATCGCTGATTCGTTTCTAGCAGGAGTAATAACTGACGAAGACGTTGCGGAAATCTTCTTTGATAGGTATCGAATACATGGCTTACAGGATCTTCGGCGCGAATGGGAACAAGATCCCCTTATTGCTCCACGCCTTCCAATCCTGCTGGACGCGTTGACAGCACATGAAGAAGGTCGCTACACGCTTTCAGTACCCGTAATACTGGCTCAACTTGAAGGCATCGTTGCTGCAGCCCGAGAACATGAGGGCCGATTCACGATAAAGACCTTAATAAAGTATTTGGAACTGATCCGGACACAAGGCTCTCGCTTCCAGAGAATTACAGCGAAATATGTAGTTGAGATATTATGGTGTGATTTTTATCATGGCGCAGAAGTACCAGAACTCAGCCGACACGCAATTCTGCACGGCGCGGACGTTGAATACGGTACCGCTAGCAACTCACTTCGGACGATTCTTTATTTCGATAACATCCGTGTAGCCTTAAATGCTCTAGGAGGCGACCATGGAGACGAAGAGGGCAACAGCCATCTTTAGTCAGCATCTCTATCAGCACTTAGAGCAGGGGCTGGACGATTACGATATAGACATTGACCGTGCAGAAAGCAGGTCAGGTCACTATTCCAGCAGCTCTGTGCGAGGAATCCGCATTCGAGCCCGAAGATCGGGCCAGCCTGTATCCGGCTCCTCTATAATCGCCCACCAAACACCCCACAATATGCCAAAAACGGAATGAATCCTCAAGCAGCCAACGTCGTAACGGTGAGCACAGCGCGCCCAAAACCGTTACCGCCTTCGCTGCCGGCCCTTCTCCAGGAATAGGCCAGCCCCACAGCCTGCACAACACTCACCCACGCCAGCGGGAACAGCCATTCGCTTACGGGGACGGCCGGAGAGGCGGACTCCGCATCTGCGTTGAGAAGGTAGTAGATCACAAATAGCAGTCCGGCGAAGAATACGACGCTACGACGCCGGCGTCGTAGCGTCGCTGCTTACCAGTACAAAGCCCAGTCGACTACTCCTCGATCACGACCACAGCATAGACGTTCAACGGCGGAAGTTCAACTGAAACATAGCCTTCCTCAAACGAGTAGGCCAGCTCGCCCTCGTCGGGCGCAAGATAGACGCGCTTTGGCTTCTTCTCACAGCGGACCTTGACACCTAAACCGGCTACTGTCCAGGCCTGATCGACGTGGGCAATGGGCTGCAAACTTCGTCGCGGCTGGTACGCGATCACGTGGACGATCTTCCGGCGCCCGTGGTCCACCGCAGGCTCCTGTGTGTGCAAGGTGTATTCAACCCAGCCGGGCCCTTGCGGATAGAGCAAGCGTTGGGACAGTAGACCGTCCAGCAAACCGGCCACCATCGCGCGGTAGGCGAAGTAATCCCATTTCTTGTAGCCTGCGAAGAGCGGCGCGGCCAGATAGAGCACGGCGCCGTTCCGCACGGCGACTGGCGCACCCAGTGAACGATCGACGGGCGCATGTTGGTGGCCCATAAATGTTTCCCACGTCCGGCTGAAATAGGCGCGGCGCAGGTCGCCGTAGGCCGTAGCACCCGGTAGCGGCTCCACAACATGTGCCTGGCCGTAGAACGCGTAGTCGTAGTCGGCGGCCAAGTCGCTCCCGCTTGCGGCGATGTCGACCGGGCGTAAGTAGCTTGGCGTCGTCGGGGCGGGCTCGATGTAGCGCACCGGCGCGTGCTCCAGGACAAAGGCGTGGCCATCAGCTGCCAGCGCAGCGGTGCCGCTGAAGATCAGCGCGCCGCCAGCAGCCACAAACGCATCAAGTTTTGTTTTCAGGCCGCTATCTACCTTCGTCCCGTCCGGCAAGACGACGAGGCGATAGCCAGACAGGTCAGCTTCGCAATCGACCAGATCGCACTGGATGCCTAATTCAATGAACATCTGGATGGCGCCTTCAGTGTCGGGGCTCTGTGTGCCGATCCCATTGAGCTCCTCCTCCAATGGGCCGGTTGCCAGCACCGCCGCTTCGGCCGCCGGCGCCGCGCCAACAAGCCACGGTTCCAGCGCTTCGATCCTGGCATAGACATCACCCACAAGCCGGTAGACCGCCGGATCGAGGACGCCGCGTGGATGGAGTTGGTCACCCACGCAGACGCGGCCGCCCGCCGCAATCACCGTCGCGCATTCATAGAGCAGCTGGCCGGTGGTCTTGATCCCGCCGAAGTCGCCCCATGACGTGTGAAAGCGACCCGTCATGCCAATCATGGGCTTGCCGTACGTACGGGCCTGGCGCGCCATCACAGGATAGTGTAGGTAGCCCCATGTCCCGGAGGTGGGCAGGCTCTCCACTTCAAAGTGGGTTGCATAGGGGGCGATGCGGCGCATGTCCCGGCTGATGGTGCCATTGTAGAAGATTGTAGCCTCGGGCACGAGCGCCTTTACGTGACGGGTCATTTTGTCGAAGAAGCGCTCTTGCTTGTGCCGCGCAAAGGCCCATACGGCCTCGTCATCGTCCAACGGCACACCCGCGGCGCGCATCTGTGCCTGGCCCCAAGGCGAGTAATTTGGGCGCGGAAAACAGATATCGAACCAGAACCCATCGACCTCGTACAGGCCGGCCAATTCCGTGACCTGATCCATCAAATAGCCGGCATAGTCTGAAGAGACGTCCAGCGTCGTCCAGCCCCAGGCGTTGGAAAGCGGCGCGCGCGAAGCAACACGGCCATCTTTGTTGACGATCACCCACTCCGGGTGTTGCTCGCCGGCCAGCTCATCCCACATGACAGTAAGGTAGATCGGGCAGACAATGCCAGCACGATGGAGCGCCTCGATCTGTTCGCCAAGCAAGTCGCCGCTCTTGAGTCCGGGATGGACAGTACCGACTTTGGTGGGGTAGTAGGAATAGCCATGATGGCATTTGGCGAAGATATTGATGGCGTTGACCTTTGCCTCCTGCAATGTGCGGGCAAAGAGGTCAGCGTCGAAGTCCGCACCCACGTCCGTGCAGGCGGGTGAGGTATGGAAATCCAGATGGATATGACGAAAGCGGATCGGTTGGGCATTCATAATGGCCTCGTAAACAATAAGTAGAACTGGAGCCAGCGAATTGTCCGGCGATAGATCGGCTACTTGGAAAAACCCACAAGACTGCGAATGAAGTGGCGCTGCAATGCGACGAAAAGAACCAACACTGGAAGCGTGGCCATGGACAGCGATGCGAGCATGAGCGTCCAGTTGGTCGACCACTGGCCCTGGAACTTGGTCAATCCCAGCGGAATCGTACGCAACGCGTCGTCTCGGGTCACGATCAGCGCCAGCGAAAACTCGTTCCAGAGAAAGACTGCCTGAAAGACGACCACGCTCACCAGCGCGGGCATGGAAAGGGGCATTACCACGCGCAGTACCAGCTGCCAGATGTTGCAGCCGTCGATGCGTGCGGCATCTTCAATTTCTGCGGGGAATTCCAGAAAGAATGCATAGAGGAGCAGGACAGAAAACGGGATGCCGAACGCGACATAGGGCAAGATGAGGCCAGCGTAGGTGTTGAGCAATCCCGCGGTGTTGAGACTGCGGTAGAGAGGCACCAGTACGGTATGGACTGGAATCGCGAAGCCGGCTATCAGCATCAGATAGATGACGACGCGTCCCGGAAAGTTGATGCGCGCCAGCGCGTACGCGGCCAAGGCACTGACCAACACGATGAGCACGACTGAGAGTGTCGTTACCAGGAGCGAGTTCGCCAGATAGTGGGAGATGCCGCTATCCCAAGCCTTGACAAAATTGGACCATTGCGGCTCCTCTGGCAGGGCAAAGGGCGAACTGAACAGCTCGCGTACTGTCTTGGTCGACGAGAGAAACATCCAGACGATGGGCAGGGCCACGAGCAAGGTGTAGCCGCCGACCAGCAGATAGACCAGGACCGTAGAGAATCGCAGTCTCATGCTTCCTCCGATGGACGATAGCTCAGGCGCAGCTGCAGAAAGCCAAGGATCAGGGCAAAACCGAGCAGCACAACGCTGATGGCGCTTGCGTAGCCCGCCCGGTTGATGGTAAACGCGTTGTAGTAGATGTAGGTGCCCATGACCTGGCTGGCATTGGCGGGCCCACCGCGCGTAAGGATATAGACCAGGTCGAAGACTTTCATCGCGCCGATCATCGTGATGAGGACAACGGCAATGATCACGTTGCGGATGGAAGGCAAGGTGACACTGAAGAATTTCTGGATCTCCGTTGCCCCGTCGATTGCCGCAGCTTCATAGAGTTCTTGCGACACAGACTGGATCCCGGCCAAAACGATGATCATGACGTAGCCGGTATATTGCCAACAGGCAACGACGAGGATCGAATAGATGACGAGACGCGGGTCGCCAAGCCAGCCCTGTGACGGTGGATCGAGACCCAAAAGATTGACGAAGCGATTGGCAAGCCCGACAGTCGGGTCATAGATGAGCTGCCAAAGGATACCAACAGCAACAGCAGACATGACTACCGGTGCGAAATTTAGCGTGCGGGCAACGCCTTTGCCCCAACGAATGCCCCGATCAATCAACGCGGCCAGGATGATTCCTAGCCCAACCTGCACCACGACAGAGACGACAAGGATGGTGAAGTTGTTGCGCAGCGAGCGCCAGAAGACCCCATCGCCTGTCAACTCAATGAAGTTGTTGATGCCAATGAAACGGATGCGGGCATCGGTCAAACCATAATTGAAGAGTGACAGGTAGACCGTGTTGAACATGGGATAGACGACGAGCAGGACGAACAGAACCAGCGCCGGCGCAACGAGCAGGTAGCCGTCGCGCCACTCGCGACGTTGGCGTGAGCTGGTGCGACGACGCCTGCGCTGCGTTCCGTTACGGCGATTGTAAACCAGCGACGAGTTGGTCATGGAAATCGGCTCCGGTGAACGAACCGCCGGTCACCCGACCGGCGATTCGTTCATAGGCCCTCGTCTTGGTCGGGCCTGGAATCTATGCTACTGGTCTATCTCTGCCTTAACCTTGAGGGCCTGCTCGCGTACCGCCTGCATGGCCTCTTCTGGAGTCTTGGTGCCAGCCAGAACTTCCTGGATCGAGTTCAGGTACACCTCTGAGATGCTGTTCTCGAGCACCACATCCAGCCAGAAGGCGGTGCCTTCAGCGGCGGCCAGGTCGTCGACAACGGCCACCACACTCGACGCGGCTTTCGCTCGATCAACCGCGTCAGCGCGCACAGGGATGTGGTTCGTGTCCACCAACAGCGCCATCTGGGATTCCTTTGAGATATAAAAATCCAGGAACTTAGCCGCGGCATCCGGGTACGGTGTCTTGATGGAGATCTCAAGCCCGACCGGGCCGGCCAGCACATAGTTCTGGTTACCCTTAACGGTGTCGTCCGTCATCGGTGGCATGCGGAACATACCGTATTGCCCCTCTAGGCCGTTGTCCTTGAGTGAGCCCATGATCCAGGTGCCCTGGTAGTACATGGGTGTCTGCTTGTTGACGAACTGGATCAAGGCGGCGTCAGGCGTCGTAGAATTGATAGCGTTGCCAAAGCAGCCGGCTGCCTGCATCGCTTGCAGGCGCCTGAACGCTTCTGCATAGTTGGGATCAGCGAAGAGTGTGTCGGCATCATTGGAAAGGGAATAGTCGGCTGCCAGCGTATCCTCGCCCACAACCTTCTGGTTAAAGATGCTCATATAGTGCACGCCTTCCCACCGTTCTTGATTGCCGAACGCCAGGGCGGGCATACCTGCGTCGCTAACCTTTGTGCAGAGCGCAAGGAGTTCGTCAAAGGTGGTGGGAACGGTCAAACCCATCTCGTCAAAGAGGTCTATGTGATAGTAGAAGTACTTCGCCTCCTGGCTGTACGGCACGCCATAGACCTCATCGGCGACAGAGAATGCAGCAAGCATAGCCGGTGACAGCTGGTCGCCCCAATTGTACTGCGCGGCATAGGCGGTGAGGTCGAGAAGATGGCCCTCGCGTACATAGCGACCGGTGTCGTCGCCTGCCCAGTTGAAAAAGATGTCTGGCGGATCATCGGAACCAATGGCCACCTGTAAAGTGGTTTTATAGGCTTCGTTTGGATAGGGACTATAGACGATGTCAATGTCGGGATTAGCCGCTTCGAAGCTCGCGATGATCTTCTCATTGTACTGGTTGAAGAGATCATCGCTGTTGAACCAGAGGTCAAGGACTTGCTTTTCCCCGGCGCGAGCAGCGCCAGTGGGCTGTTCGGCGCTAGGCGCGGCCGCTGGCGCCGCGCAGGCCACGAGAACCACACCTATCACAAGCACTATCCACAAACGAAAGAACCGCTGCGTCATGTTGATACTCCTTTGTTTGTTGGCGAAGAATAACTTGCAATCCGGCGAAGAACTCGAATGGTTCTGCACCGAACACTCTGGAGAAAACAGACGTTTGAAAATAGACAGAAAAGGATTACAATATAATTACAAAGATAGCACAGGCAAATTTCTCTGTCAATGGTTAAGCAGAAGTCATTTGGGAGGTGATGATTGTGCTCGACAGCCTTCTTGTGCTTGAGCAATTCAATGGATCTTTGAGATAATCTCCGGCACTGCATGTGAATCGATTCGAGGTGAGAGTGATGACAAAAAGGAATCCAGAGGCGCGGGCGACAATGCACGAGGTCGCAAACATGGCAGAGGTTTCGACCGCAACCGTGTCACGCGTGCTCAATCGCCCGGAATCCGTAAGCCCAGAGTTGGTTGCGCGGGTCGAAGCGGCAATTCAGGCATTAGGCTATCGAGCCAGCCGCTCGGCACGTACATTACGATCTGCTCGCTCAGTGCAGCGGGTAGGCTTCCTGGTCTCCAATATCCAGAACCCATTCTTCACAGACGTGCTCAAGGGCGTAGAGCAGCAACTTATCTCGAGGCAAATCGCGCTTGTGGTGGGTAACTCAAACAACGATGCGGCCTACGAACAGATCAACATCGAATTGATGTTGGAGGAGCAGGTGAGTGGTATCATTGCTCATTTCAGCTCGACGCAGCGCAAGTTCTGCCACTGCTGCAGAACAAGGTACCTGTCGTATGTTTCGACCATTTGCCAGATGGGCTTTCTCTGGATTGCGTGCTGATCAATAACCGGGCAGCCATGTACCAGGCGACCAAGCACATGATTGATCTCGGCCACCGCTCCTTTGGCCTGATTGGTGGGCCCCTCAGTTACATGACGGCCCGCGAACGGCAGGCTGGCATGCTCGACGCGTTGGCCGCGGCCGGCATCGGTGAAGACTCTATCTGGATCGAACAGGGCGACTGGAACATCGGCGGCTCCTATACGGCGGTGAATCGGCTGTTGGACCGCGCGCCGCGACCGCTGGCACTGATGACCGTTAACAACGAGGCCACCATTGCGGCGTTGATGGCCCTGCAGGAGCGCAAGGAGCAGATCCCAGAGGAGGTGGCATTGTTAGGTTTCGACGAGATGCTGTGGGCCAGTGCGTACAACCCGCCACTGAGCATGGTGAACCAGCACCCCTTCTACATCGGCACTGCGGCGGCAGAACTGTTGCTCGCGCGTATGCAAAACCCGGAGCGGCCAATCCAGCAGGTCGTATTGGAAGCGGATTTGATCGTGCGAAAGTCGTGCGGGGCGTAAAGGGCGTAGCTGGACCGAGTCCAATGAGGCGGTTTGGAGGTCATCCGCTTTTGGGGTTCGTACCGCGCGTACACATTGCCGAATTTGCCGCCAAAGCGGCCTCCAAACGCTATGCCCGCCCCGCATCCCACATGCCACATGCCACGATTGACCACTTCATCAGACAGCTGAGAATCCTGGCCAAACTCCTTCACCGGAGGAAGTGAAGTTCGGGCTATTAGCCTCCATTTCTTTCAGGGAATTTCCTTCGTTCATTGCAGGACCCCGATCTTGCCGATGATTGCGCTGCCAGCCGGTGGCACATGACCAATAACCACTACTTTACTAAGTGATCGATCACTTGTCGGATTATATCCTTCGATAAGAGTGATATGATCAGCATGACGAAGAATCGTCGGTCATGTCTTCGATAACGGACATGATGCTCGCTCATTAACAACCAGAAGGTGAACAATGTTTTCTCTAC
>JACFMY010000257.1:1915-9209 GCA_019455155.1 Caldilineaceae bacterium | reverse complement strand
GCCACTCCAAGAGCGATAAGCAACGCTATCGCACCAAAGAGGAAGTCAAGGAGTGGCAGGACCGCGATCCCATTGGCCGCCTGGCCGCGCGCTTGACGGAAGCCGGACTGCTGGATGAAGCCGAGCAGGCGCAACTGGCAGCAAAGGTAGAGGAGGAGATGCGCACATCGATCGACTTTGCCAAAAGCTGCGCCGAGCCGGACCCCAACACCATCTTAGAAGGAGTCTATGCATGAGCCGGGAGCTGACCTATGCGGAGGCTATCCGCGAGGCGATGGAGATGGCACTGGAACGGGACGAGCGCGTGTTCCTGGCCGGCGAGGATGTGGGCATCTACGGCGGCGCCTTTGGCGTGAGCGACGGGTTGTTCCAGAAATTTGGCCCGGAACGGGTGATCGATACGCCGATTTCTGAGGCAGGCATTGCGGGGTTGGCGACCGGCGCGGCCCTCACCGGCATGCGACCAATCGTCGAGATCCAGTTCATGGACTTTATCACCCTCTCCATGGAACAGCTCGTGCTCCAGGCAGCCAAGCTGCGCTTTATGTTGGGGGGCAAAGTCACCGTGCCGTTTGTACTGCGCACGCCTGCCGGCGCTGGCACGGGCGCGGCAGCCCAACACTCCCAAAGCCTGGAGAATTGGTTTGTCCATGTCCCCGGACTCAAAGTTGTGATGCCTAGCACCCCGGCCGACGCCAAAGGGCTCCTGTTGGTCGCCATCGAGGACCCGAACCCGGTTATCTTTGTGGAGCACAAGCTACTCTACCGGACCAAGGGGCCCGTTGCCGACGGCTACTATACAGTTCCCATCAGCAAGAGTGAGATCAAACGGGCAGGCCGCGACCTGACGATCGTTGCTACCTCGCTCATGGTCGCGCGTGCCCTGGACGCTGCGGAGCGGCTTGCCGCCGAGGGCATCGAGGTGGAGGTCGTCGATCCACGCACGCTCAAGCCGCTGGACGCGGATCCCATCATCCAATCGGTCGTCAAGACGGGCCGGGTCCTTATCGTCCACGAAGCGTGCAAGACCGGCGGTTTCGGCGGCGAGCTGGCGGCCGTCATTGCCGAGTCCCAGGCCTTCGACTATCTGGATGCACCCATCCGCCGGCTGGCAGGGCTGGATATCCCGGTGCCGTACAACCGGGAGCTGGAACGGCGTATGGTACCCCAGGTCGAGGATATTGTGGCCAGTGCCCGCCAGCTGGTGAGGGAGGCAAGATAGCATGGCCACACCTGTCATCATGCCCAAGTTTGGCATGGCCCAGGAAGACGGCACCATCATTCGCTGGCTCAAACAGGACGGCGATGTCGTTGAAAAGGGCGACATTCTGCTCGAGGTGCAGACGGACAAAGTAGACATGGAGGTGGAAGCGCCGGCCTCGGGCGTGCTGCGCGGCATCCTCTACGGTCCCGACATCACCGTGCCGGTAACCACGGTCATTGCCCATATTGTAGAGCCGGGCGAAGCGTTGCCGGCGACGCCCGCACCCACCTCTGGCGTGGCGCAGCTTGGGGAGCAGCCGGAGGCGCCGCGTGCGCCGGGCGCCGATGCCGTAAAGGCGAGCCCGGTCGCCCAGCGCATGGCTGCCGCCACCGGCGTCGATCTGGGTGCGATCAGCGGCAGCGGGCCGGCCGGGCGGATCCTCAAGGCCGATGTGCAGCAGGCCATGGCCCAGCGGCCAGCGACAGCCGAGCTTGCCGGCAAAGTGCGTGCGACTCCGGCCGCGCGGCGCCTGGCACGCGACGCGGGCGTTTCACTTCAGATGGTGTCCGGCACAGGGCCTGCCGGGCGGGTTCAGGCCGCCGACGTAGAACGAACGCTAACCGCTGCCAAAGCGCCCGCTGTCGCGACACCGCCGGCCGCGGCGGCAGGCGGTGAGCCACTACGCGGCAAGCGCCAGGTAATTGCGACACGCCTGGCCCAAAGCTGGCGTACAGTACCCCACATCTTCCTGTCCACTACCATCGAAATGACCCAGGCGGAACAGCTCCGGTCGCAGCTGGGTGCGGAGGTCGAGGCGGCTGGCGCCCGTCTGACGCCAACTGTGCTTATGGCGCGTGCAACCGCAGCCGCGCTGGCGCGCCATCCGCGGCTGAATGCCTGGCTGCGCGAGGATGGCAGCTCGCTGCTGCTCACCGAACACCAGCAGATCGACCTGGGTATCGCGGTGGCGCTGCCCGACGGCCTGATCGTGCCGGTGGTGCGCGGGGCCCAGGGGTTGGGGCTGGTCGCACTGGCCACGCAGATCAGTGACCTGGCGCGGCGCGCACGGGAAGGGGCCCTGTCGCCTGACGAGGTGACCGGAGCGACCTTTACCATTTCCAACCTGGGGATGTACCCCATCAACCACTTTACGGCCATTATCAACCCGCCCCAGGTGGCCATTCTGGCCGTCGGCCGCACCCAAATGCAGCCGGTATGGAATGGCGAGAGCTTTAACCCACGACCGGCAATGGAAGTAACGCTGTCGGCTGACCACCGGGCAGTCGATGGCGCGATCGCGGCCGCGTTTTTGGCCGATCTCAAGCAGTTGCTGGAAGAGCCGGCGCGAATGCTGCTCTAACGGATTGGCGCCATCTTTGTAAAAGAGCGGGGCGCTGCCTAGCCCTTGGGAGAGGCGGCGCCCCATTGAGTAAAGCCCTCCCTCACCGCGCGGAGCACTTGTCACGGCACGATTCGCGCGCTGACCTCAGTTATGCGTGTGGGCCATACCTGTTGGCCCGATCCCTTTCACCTGCTCACTGGCTGCCACACAGCTCCGTGAGCGCGTCGCTGGCCGCGCGCAGCAGATAGACCATGGACACGGATCCAGGGTCCTGGTGCCCTAGACTGCGGTCGCCCAACCTGGCCGACCGGCCCCTGCGGGCCACCATCGAGGCTGTCGCCTTGGCGCCGGCTTCCGCGGCGGGCAGCGCAGTTCGCCACGCGTCGGCAAGCTCCTGGTCCATGTCAGTGGCCTCGCCTATGGCTTCCACAAACGGGGCCAGTGCATCGATCATGGTCTTGTCGCCGGGCTTTGCCTTGCCCATCGTGGAAACGGTTTTCAGCACAGCCTGCAACGCCGCAGCCACCGTGGCGCTGTTGTAAGGGCCTGGGCCCAGTTGCTGGCCCAGTGTTGCGATGGCGGAGCCAAAGAGCGCGCCGGAAGCGCCCCCGCCAGCGTCGGCAAAGGCCATCCCGGCCTGCACCAACAGCTCGCCCGGCGTGGCGCTCTCCGCGCCGTCGATGGCCGCCACCGCCGCGCGCAGGCCGCGCACCATGGCCGCGCCGTGGTCGCCGTCACCCGCTGCAGCGTCGAGACGACCCAATTCCTGCTCATTGGCACTGATGAGATCGAGCGCCTTTTGCAGACTCAGGCGCACAACCTGTTCGGCCCTTGCTTCACCAGCCATGGTTGCCTCGCTACCTTTCCCGTCTTATCAGAGCTGCGTATAGGCCGGCGATGAACATGGTGCATCCAGCAGCTTCTGCAGCTCCTCATCCAGCCAGAGCAGGGTCAAGGAACAGCCGGCCATGTCGAGAGAAGTGACGAACTCACCGACCACGGGCCGGTAAGGCTCGATTCCAGCTGCCTTCAGAGCCGCAACGATATCCTTGAAGAGGACAAACAATTCCTCATACTGGGTACTGCCCAGACCATTGAGCAAGACCGCGGCCCGGCCGCCAATGCCAGCGGGAGCATCGGCCAGAAGTGTGGACAGCAGCATCGCCGCCACTTCGCTGGCCGGGCGCATATGGCTGCTGCTGACGCCCGGCTCGCCGTGGACGCCCAGACCGAGCTCCATGTTGCCGGCCTCCACCGTGAACAGGGGCGCGTCCTGGCCAGGGAGCGTACAGCCGCCAAAGGCCACGCCAAACGAACGGGTATGGGCATTGGCCTTGTGCGCCAGCCGTTCCACCTCTTCCAGGCTGTCGCCGCGCGCAGCGCTGGCGCCTGCAATCTTGAAAACGAAGAAATCGCCCGCGATGCCGCGGCGGTCCTCCTCCTGACCCTTAGGCGCGGAAGCAACGTCATCCGTCACGCGCACGGTACGCACATCGATTCCCTCGGCCTGGCAGCGCGCCTCCGCCATATCGAAGTTGAGCACGTCGCCGCTGTAGTTGCCGTAACAGTAAAGCACGCCCCGTTGTCCGGTCGCAGCCTTGGTGACGCGGTAGACCTGTTCCCCCGACGGCGCGGCAAAGACGTTGCCCATGACGGCCGCGGTGGCCAGGCCTGGCCCCACGTAGCCGCAGAACGCCGGATAGTGCCCCGAACCGCCGCCAACGATCACGCTGACCCGATCGCCGCGCGGCGCGTCAATTGCCATTACCCCGGAGGCGTTGGCCACGCGTCGTACATAGCGGCCATATGCGGCCACAAATCCTTCAATCAATTCTTCGCGGAAGTTGGCTGGATCGTTGTAGAGTCTGGTCATCTTCTACCCTTCTTGTGGCGACATGCGTCATGGTTTGCGGGACGGCCAGCACTGTATGCGCGCAGCACGCGGCGGCGCCACACAACCGCTGACCGGTTTGCGTCCTATCAGGCGCGGATAGCATCAAACAAGCTGTAGGGACACTTCGGGCTTATGGCCGTCCGCGCCAAAGAGCGTGATCCGTTCTGGCGGGAGCTCCAGCCACGCCTTCTGTGTGATAGCACGGCCCGTTGCGGCGGGCACTTTGGCCTTGATCAGCTGGTCGCCCGCCTGCACAGTGAGCAGGTACTGGCCGCCCACCACGATCGCGCTGCCAGTCACGGTGCATGGTACACCATTCGTCAGTGGCTCCGAGCTGACGCGGACGTGTTCGGGCCGGATGCCAAGGGTGAAACGATCGCCGCCCTGCATGCCCGTCAGCCTGATGGGCTTAGGAAACAGCGGGCTCTTGCCCACGCCAGAGCTGTCGAGATCCGTCACAAAGTCGGCGACGAAATTCATGCCCGGATTGCCGAGAAACCAGCCGCCAAAGACGTCGTTGGGGCGATCGTACAGCTCGCGCGGGGCAGCATTCTGGACGATGCGTCCATCCTGCATGAGCGCAATCCGGTCCGCCAGCGTCATTGCCTCGGTTTGGTCATGGGTCACGTAGATGATAGTCTGCTGCAGCCGGGTCACCAGCTCTTTCAGCGCACGTTTGAGCTGAAGCTTGGATGAGAGATCGACATTGGTGAGCGGCTCGTCGAAGAGAATGATCCGGGGCTGGCGCGCCACCGCGCGGGCGACGGCAACTTTCTGGCGCGTGCCGTTGTCCAGCGTCTCGATATCTGCGTCCGCTGCCGCGCGCATCTCCAGCAGATCCATGACTTCGTCGACGCGCCGCGCCCGTTCCGCCTTGGTCAGCTTCTCCACCCGCAGCGGCAGCTCAATATTCTCACGCACACTGCTGCCCCGGTAGACAACCGGGTATTGGAAGACCATGCCGATATTGCGCTGCCGGGTCGACAGCCTGGTTACATCCTCGTCACCAAAAAAGACTTGGCCCCGCGTCGGTACTTCCAGACCGGCTATCATGCGCATGAGGGTCGTCTTTCCACAGCCGGACGGCCCCAACAGGCAGGTCGTGGTGCCCGCTTCAAAGGTCATCGTCAGATCATCGACGGCAACAACCTGGCCAAACTCCTTGCGCAACATTTCGACACGGATATCCAACACAAGCCTACCCCTCCTCAAAAAGCAAAGATTGATGCAGTCAAAGGCATGCAGCCCGGCAAGGCTGGGGCACGCGGAGACGCCACGCGAACAAAGACTGGCAGTCAGGCGGCTCCTGTGCCCGCACAGCGAGATCAGATGGCGGCGCCGTTACCGACCCGTCTTCCGTCGAGAAACACGATCAGGTCAGACGGCAGCACACCGACGGAAACCATCTGGTCGATTTCCACATGTTGCTGTGACTGGTCGTCACTGCGTAGGACTGTTGCCAACTGAACGCCGCCCACATCCAAATAGACGATCTCCTCGCCGCCCAGATCCTCGCTCAAGAGCACTTTGGCAGGGTGGGTCATGACGCCGGCAGGAAAACTCTTGCCAAGCCGCAAATGCTCGGGCCGGATACCCACCTGTACCTCCGCTCCAGCGGCCAGGTCACGATGGTCTGTTTGTAGGGCACTCTGAAATATCGACGTATCAACCACGAGACCTCGATCCTCGCGTACGAGCTTGCCACTCATGAAGTTGGCCTGTGGAAAGGCGACATTCCTCATGGTCTGCGCGGTCTGCGGCTGCAGATAGAGCTGCTCAGGCGAGCCGACCTCCACGATTTCGCCGCCATCCAACACAGCAATGGAGCTGGCCAGCATCATCGACTCGACCGCGTCGGAGGTCGTGTACACAAAGGTCACTTTGAGCAGCTCTTGGGTACGCTTGAGATCGTCGATGAGACGCTCGCGCAGCTTGAAGTCCAGACCCACCAAGGGATCATCTAGCACGTAGATATCCGTACGCTTGACGAGCCCCCGTGCAATCGCCACGCGCTGCTTTTGGCCGCCGCTCAGCTGATCTGGCCTACGGTCGAG
Source organism: Caldilineaceae bacterium (assembly GCA_019455155.1). Classification (GTDB taxonomy): domain Bacteria; phylum Chloroflexota; class Anaerolineae; order Caldilineales; family Caldilineaceae; genus JACFMY01. Next base: position 2,715 of record JACFMY010000257.1, on the reverse strand, counting down.
CAGATCCTGGATGCCCAGCAGACTCGCCGCACGTTGCACCTCCGCTTCGCTCTCGGCTTTGGGTACTTTGGCCAAGTCAAGGGGATACGAGATGTTCTCGCTGACGGTGAAATGGGGATATAAGGCAAAGGATTGCGGTACATACCCAATATTGCGATCGCCGGCGCTGCTGTGTGTCACGTCGACGCCTCGCAGCAAGATCTGGCCGGCATCGGGTGTTTCGAGACCGGTAAGCAGCCGCACAAGGACTGACTTGCCCGACACGGGTAGGCCAAAGACGACCAGGAAGCTGCCCGGTTCCACGGTCAGGTTCACATCTCGCAGCACGGCATTACGACCGTAGCCCTTGGCGAGATTACGTAGTTCGATAGCACTCATAGTAGCTTGCCACAATTGCGATTTTGGATACGGCGACATGGATTGACTGGCTTCCAGACGCCGAACTGGATGGTCACCGTCCCAACGATGCGAGCCAGGGCGCCAGGACAATACTGACGCCGAAGAGCACGACAACGACGAGCATAATCCACAAGTATATACGTAGCGATCGGCGTAGATTCGCCGAGGGCGCGATGTTGCCGAACGCGATCTGGCTCAGCGTCGAGACAACCAGAGATAGCAGACCAATCTGGTAGAGCTGCATGTTAACCTGCTGCCCAATCAGAATAAAGCTGGCAAGCATCCAGAGCACAAGCACGGCCTGGGCCACGGAGGCAAAGGGTCGCCGGGCGCTGTTCACACTACACCTCCCCACGCACAGTGCCAAATGTCATTCCTACCAGCAGGTACTTCTGGAAGAG
>JACFMY010000257.1:0-1905 GCA_019455155.1 Caldilineaceae bacterium | reverse complement strand
ATCATGATCACCGGCAGCAACACATAGGCGGTGGACATGGATGCGACAAAGGCCCAGTCGACGCTGCCACCCGCATTGACCAACCCTACAGCCAGCGCGTAGGGAATCATCTGGGTGCCCTGGCCGCCCAGCACGAAGTTGAACAGAAACTCGTTCCACACGAAGATCAGGTTGAAGATGAAGGCGGCGATCAGGCCGGGCCGCACCTGTGGCAGCACCACCCGGAACATGACGTGCAGCCGCGAGGCGCCGTTGACAAAGCCGGTCTCATCGTAACGGGGCGAAACGCCGTCGATGAACCCCTTCAAGATCCAGAGCGAGAACGGGATACTAAACATGGTATAGAGCATCAAGACGCCAACCGTGTTGCGCCATTGGAACGCATTGTACATCTGAAAGATGGGCACCACGGAGGCTGCGGCCGGCACCATGCGCGTCGACAACAGCAGAAACATGAGGAAGTTGGTGGCCCGGAAGCGATAACGAGAGAAAGCATAGGCCGCCAGAAAGGAGACGACCAGCGCGATCAGCACCGATATGATGGAGAGCACCAGGCTGTTGATGAAGTAGGGAATCGTGTTCGACTCCGCCAGCATGGCAGTGATATTGCTGAGGGTGGGTGCGAAGAATAACTTCGGCGGCACCGCCAGAATGTCGCTGGGCGTCTTCAACGCGGCCAGCACGATCCAGAAGACCGGTAGGAAAAAGAGGATCGCAACCAGCCAGAGTAGGGTGTAATAGATACGTCGTTTCGCGGCGCTCGTTTGCATGGGGTACCTCGCTTCAGGCCTCGCGTCGGGAACGCAGGTTCAATACATACAGATAGATCGATGTAAACGCGATCGCGATGAGGAGCAGAATCAGCGCGATGGCAGATGAGAAGCCGATATTGAGACTGGCAAAGGCATAGCGGTAGAGCTTCAAGCCAATGAGCTCTGTGATGTTACCAGGACCGCCATTGGTCATGAGAAAGACCAGGTCCGTCGTCTTGTACGCGTCGATGGTGCGCAGCAGGATACCCAGCATCAAGATGAACTTGCCGTGGGGCAAGATGACATGGACGAGCCGCTGCCACCATGATAGGCGATCCACCTCCGCGGCCTCCAGCTCGGCCTTGGGCACCGAGCCCAACGCGGCCAGCGTCATCAAGATCATGAACGGTGTCCACATCCAGATGTCCACAAAGAGCACCGCGCCAAAAGCCCAGTTGATATTGGTCAAGAAGTCGACCTTGAAGCCAAGCACGTTCTGCATCAGGTAGTTGGCGACGCCGAAGGTTGGCTCATAGATCAGCCGCCAGAAGAGCCCGCTCGCTACCGGTGTCAGCACCATGGGCACGAAGAGGAGCGTCAACGCCACGCGGCGGCCCGGCATCTGCGTGCTGCCCCAGAAGAGGAAGCCCAGCGCAATACCCAGCGCGGTCTCGATCCCCACGGCCAGCACCACAAAGACAAAGGTCCGTCCAAACGCGCTCCACAGATCGGCGTCGTTCATGATCCGGCTATAGTTCTGGGCGCCAATGAAGGACGGCGCCGCCGCCGATGTCAGCGAGTAGTCATAAAAGCTCATCCCGATCATCCACATGGTCGGAATGACATTGAGTGCAATAAAGAAGAGCAGAATTGGGGCAATCAGCGCGACGGCAAAATACCGCGACTCCTCAAATGTATGCAGGACGCCCTGCCGCCGCGCAATCACCTGTTCGGTCCGTTCGGCCAGGTCTGACGTGCTCATGTTGCTTTCTCACCTGTTGATGGTCAGGCTGCCGGGGGATTTCCAACCTGCCGGCCGCCCGGTCGATCCAGCTCTGGCCGGCAGGTTGGACACAGCGCTCCATACAATTCGCTTAGGTCAGGGTGACGTTCTTCAGATTGTCGGGCACCGGCGTCGTGGTTCGTCCCTTCT
>JACFMY010000256.1 GCA_019455155.1 Caldilineaceae bacterium | reverse complement strand
TGTGGAGACACCCATGCCGATGGTGCACTATCTGTCTAACGGGCATTATGGACTGTTGATCAGCAACGCAGGCGGTGGTTACAGTCGTTGGCACGACCTGGCACTCACCCGCTGGCGCGCCGATACGACATTGGACAACTGGGGGTGCTGGCTCTACGTGCAGGATCTGGAACGCAACGTGCTTTGGTCGGCTACCCGGCAACCGCTGGCTGGCGCACCCGATCACGAAGAGGTGCTCTTCTTCCCCCACATGGCCAGTTTTCGTCGTCGTGAGCAGGACATTTCCCTCCACACGGAGATCAGCGTTGCGCCCGATGATGATGTGGAGGTGCGACGAATCACTCTGATAAATGAGAGCGATCAACGCCGCCGCCTGCGCTTGACCACATATGGTGAAGTGGCACTAGCCCCCGCCGCCGCTGATCAGCGCCATCCCGCCTTTGCCAAGCTCTTTGTGGAGAGTGAATATCTCGCCGATCTTAACGCCCTGCTTTTTGCGCGACGACCTCGCTCTGCTAAAGAAGAACCTCAATTCATGATCCACATGCTTGTGCGGCCGCGGAACGTTGCAAAGGAAGTTTGGGGCCGCCGAACCCATGAGAGTGATCGAGCGGCGTTCCTGGGCCGGGGGCGCACGGCGCGGGCCCCCACGGCGCTAACAGGAGCCGCGACTGATTCCGCGGAAGCTGTAGGGAGGATCGGCGCCACGCTCGACCCGATTATGGTATTGGGTCAAGAGATCGAACTGCCCGCACGCGCCACGGTACAGATCGCAACCGTAACGTTGGCCGCCCCAACTCGCCAGGCCGCGCTTGATCTCGCACAGCGTTATCGCGCCTGGACCACCGTCGGCCGTGCGTTTACCCGCGCCCAGACGGATGCGGAACGGGAACTGCGTCAGTTGGAGATGACGACGCACATGCTGCAGCAGACGCAACAGTTGCTGTCACTATTGCTCTATCCCCATACCGCGCGGCGGGCGGACTCAGCTACGCTCAACGCTAACCGCAGGGGACAATCTGGGTTATGGCCGTTTGGCATCTCCGGTGACTACCCCATCCTGCTCTTGCGCATGAACGATGAGACAGGGGTGGAATTGCTCCAGGATCTGCTGCGGGCGCATACCTATTGGCGTCGCCGCGGTCTAAACATCGACCTAGTGATCTTCAATCGCCAGACGACGAACTATGGGCAGTCCATGCGGGATCTTATCCACCGGATGATTCAGCGCACCGACAGCAACAGTTGGCTGAATCAGCGTGGCGGCCTCTTTGTGTTGCGTGAAGATCAGATGGGTGAGGCAGATCGAATGCTACTCTATACCGTAGCCCGCGTTGTGCTCGACAGCGCAAATGGCCCCTTAGCGGAACAGATGTCTGGGCTTCAGCGCCATCAGCCATCCTTGCCCGTCTTTGAGCCGACGCTGTTCGCCGATCCGCTGCGGGATTCCGCGCCGCCTCTCACCTATCCCACGGATCTCCAGTTCGACAACGGCTTGGGTGGCTTTAACGCCAAGGACGAGTACGTCGTTTTTCTGCGCCCCGACGAAATGACGCCCGCACCCTGGATCAACGTCATCGCCAACGCCGACTTTGGTTGCCTGGTCTCGGAGACCGGAGCAGGCTACACATGGGCCATTAACAGTGGCGAGAACCGGCTGACCAGTTGGCGCAACGATCCGGTCTCCGACATGCCGGCGGAGGCTATCTATCTGCGTGATGAAGAGACCGCCGAGGTCTGGTCGCCCACGCCACAGCCTGCGCCCGCCGCCGCACCCTATCTGGTGCGTCACGGGGCCGGCTACTCTATCTTTGAGCACAACAGCCACGGCGTGCAACAGCGGGTGCGGATCTTTGTCGCACCGGATGCGCCGGTCAAGGTGGTGCAGTTGCGGCTGGTAAACAGCAGTTTGCGGCAGAGACGATTCACAGCCACCTACTTTGCGGAATGGGTGCTGGGCGTGGATCGGGCTGACACACAAAGCCATGTCGTATCGGAATACGCAGAAGATAATTACGCCTTGCTGGCGCGCAACGGTTACAGTGCCGAGTTTGGCCAACGGGTCGCCTTTGTGGCAGCCAGCAAACAACCGCACGGATTGACAGCAGACCGCGCCGAATTTCTTGGCCGCCTAGGATCGCTGGTTCGCCCCGCGGCCCTGGAACGTTTCGGTCTAAACAACCGTGTCGAGGCCGGTTCTGATCCATGTGCCGCCCTGCAGCTCCACATTGACTTGGCTCCAGGCGCACAAGAAGAGGTCTGCTTTCTGATCGGGCAAGGTGCGGATCGGCAAGCCGCGAAGATGTTGATACAGCGGTTTCAGAATCTACAAGAGGTGGATGCAGCCTGGCTGGCGACGCAGGCAATGTGGGCGCAGATCCTGGGCACAGTTACGGTTGAGACGCCTGATCCGGCCATGAATCTGCTGCTCAATCAATGGCTGCTCTACCAGACGCTGGCGTGTCGGATGTGGGGACGCTCTGCGCTGTACCAGTCGAGCGGCGCGTATGGCTTCCGCGATCAGTTGCAGGACGCCATGGCCCTAATCCATGCCCGGCCCGAACTAACGCGTGAGCAGATTCTGCAAGCGGCGCGCCACCAGTTTGAGGCAGGCGACGTGCTCCACTGGTGGCATCCGCCAGGAAATCAAGGCGTACGGACGCGCATCAGCGACGATCTCTTGTGGCTGCCCTATGTCACCGCCCATTACGTCGCCGCCACCGGCGATGCTGGCATTCTTGACGCAGAGGCGCCGTATCTCCAAGGCGAACCACTGGCCGACGATGAGGAAGAATGCTACGCTCACTATGCACCGACCAGCGAGACATTCACGTTATATGAACATTGCTGTCGTGCGTTGCACAAAGCTACGACAGCGGGCCGGCATGGCATCCCCCTGATAGGCGGCGGTGACTGGAACGACGGTATGAACCGTGTCGGGATCGAAGGCAAGGGAGAAAGCATCTGGCTGGGCTGGTTCCTACACGCCACGCTGACCAACTTCGCCGCCCTGTGCATGGATCGAGGCGACCAGGCGCAGGCCTCAATCTATCGACAGCAGGCGGACGCAGTGGGCGCCGCGCTGGAAGCCAACGGCTGGGACGGCGACTGGTATCGTCGCGCCTATTACGACGACGGCACACCGCTTGGTTCGGCACAAAACATTGAGTGCGAGATCGACTCCATTGCCCAATCGTGGAGCGTGTTATCGCGCGCGGCGGATTCCGCCCGCGCCACACGGGCCATGCGGGCGGTGGTGGATCTGTTAGTAAAGCGGGATGACGGCTTGATCCTGCTCTTAACGCCGCCTTTTGACAAGACGACCCACGACCCTGGCTATATCAAGGGCTACTTGCCGGGCATCCGCGAGAATGGTGGACAGTACACCCATGCCGCGCTCTGGTCGGTCTGGGCGCTGGCTGAATTGGGCGATGGCGACCAGGCCTCCGCACTCTTTCGGTTGCTTAATCCGATCTACCGGGCCGATACGCGGAAGAAAGCGGCGCGCTATAAAGTCGAGCCCTATGTGATTTCGGCCGATGTGTACAGCGTGGCACCCCATGTGGGACGCGGCGGCTGGACCTGGTACACCGGCTCTGCCGGCTGGATGTATCGCCTGGGCATCGAAGCGATTCTTGGGCTTCAGCGCACTGGACAGAACCTACGTCTGAACCCATGCGTCCCCAAGCAGTGGACGGGTTATTCCATGACCTATCGATATGGAGGGACGACCTACGCGATCCAGGTTGACAATCCGGAGGGCGTCAGTCGCGGTGTGCGCCAAATCATGCTGGACGGCGCCGACGCGCCGAACGGCGTGATTCCGTTGGTGGACGATTCTCAGTGTCATCAGGTAAGGGTCGTGCTTGGCTAGGGTTAAGCCTACATCAAATATCTTGCAACAATCGTCGCGAAGGATGTCCCAGAGCACATCCCTTTCGCTGCGAAAACCTGGCGCTTGCGCTGATGTTTGGGCCGCACCCTTCTGCTATGCTACGAAGAAGGGGAGGGCAGTGAGGTTCAATGCCGAATCCGATGTGCAAGCCCTATTCACCGTACCGGAAGCTGCCCAACTGAGCGCCATATGAGCCTCGGGACCATCTGATGAGCCAGCCCACAGGAAATATCACGGGGAGTTCAGGGAACAGCGTAGCTTGTATACGCCTGCTCATCGCGGACGACCAGCCGCGAGTCAGGCAGAGCCTGGAGGCGCTGCTCACGGCGCTGCGCTGGAGTACGCCCAGCCGCACTGAGATCCAAATTGAGATCGTCGGGGAAGCCGATGATGGTCAGCAAGCGGTGGAACAGGTGCAAGCGCTCCTTCCGGACGTCGTGGTTCTGGACCTTCCCACACATGATTCTGCGAATCGAGTGTCAATTTCTGGGTCGAAGCTGGATGGTTTAGCCGCGATTCGGACGATCAAGAGCCGATGGCCAGCTGTCAGGGTCGTGGTACTGACCATGTATGCTACCGATCGCTCAGCCGTCCTACTGGCTGGAGCCGATGCCTTTCTGCTCAAGGGCTGCCCCACAAGTGAACTCTTGGATGCAGTGATGCCCGCGGCGGGCTAACGTGTCTGCCCCGCACCACGCACTCTCTACAACGCAAGGAAGGCTGATCCTCTGCGCGATAATCACTGACAGCCCTAGGCTCCATACTGCAGCGTATCGCCTGAAGGGCGATGCCGGGAACAGGCTTGCTCGCTGACCGCTTGACCGACGCGCCCGCTAAATTGGACAGGAATCAGGCGCCAGCGGCTATCTAATTATCTTGCCGCCATTCGACCTACTCGACCGATACCTCTGCACCATATCCTGAGCTGCATGCTCACTGAGCCCAACTGCTGGCTTCGTCAAGACTAGCCATTTCGTCGGCCGTCAGCTTCACGCCGCACGCGCCGAGGCTCTCGCTCAGCTGGGCAACGCTATTGGCACCGATGATGGGGGCCGTTACGTAAGGCAGGTTCAGCTGCCAGGCTAATGAGGTCTGGGTCACGCTGAGCCCGCGGGCCGCGGCAATGGCGTCGAGCTTTTCCAGCACGGCAAACCCCTTTTCGTTCAGGTAGCGGTTCTTGACCCCTTCGGCGCGTGCGGATTGGGGCACGGCCTCGCGGCGATATTTGCCGGTGAGAAAGCCGCCGGCCAACGGGCTGTAGGGGATAACGCCCAATCCAAAGGCAGTGCAGACGTCCTTGAGCTCGCGTTCGAACTCGGCCCGGTGCACCAGGTTGTAATGCGGCTGGATGGCGTCGTACCGGACGATGTGGTACTTGTCGCTGACCCACAACGCTTCCACCAGGCGCCAGGCTGGATAGTTGCTGCAGCCTACATAGCGCACCTTGCCCTGGCGCACTAGAGTGTCCAGCGCCTCCATGGTCTCGTCAATGGGCGTCGTTTCGTCGTACCAATGTGTTTGGTAGAGGTCTAGATAGTCCGTTTGAAGACGGCGCAGGCTGTCCTCGCACGCCTTCATGATATGCACCCGGCTCAACCCTTCGCCGTTGGGGCCTTCCCACATGCGGCCGCGGACTTTGGTAGCCAGTACGATCTGGTCCCGGTTCCCTCTGTCCTTCATCCAGCGACCAATGATCTCCTCGCTCACGCCGCCGGCGGTGCCGGGCGCCCAGTGGCTGTAGAGATCGGCCGTATCGATGAAGTTCCCGCCGGCCGCGACAAAGGCATCCATCACCGTTTGGCTCGTCGCCTCGTCGGCCGTCCATCCCCACTGCATGGTGCCCAGGCAGATTTCCGAAACCTTCAATCCGGTCTTTCCCAAGTTTCGATATTCCATCAATGAATCTCCTAAATTTGTGCAGGAAATAGCCGAAGCCAGCCATTTATTGTTGTACTTCTACCGTCCCCGCCCGCACAGAAACCACCGTTCCCTGGCTAGTCTCCACGGTCAACCGCGACCAGTCCTGGGGGGAATAGAGCCCAACCAGCATGTCATAGCGCTTGGGCGCGACGCCATCGGCGAAGCCGAGAACCACCTGTTGCGCGATGATATCGCCGGGCTCAAGACCACGCAGGGCCACATTCCAGCTGTCATATTCGGCGACCTTGGCCGCTGGGTCGCCATCGACAACGTGGACAAAGGCCGAGAGGGGCGCACCGCGGGTGGGAGCCGGCTGGGGCATGGGCCGGTCGCCGGCTTGCCAATAGAGTGTCAGGTGCAGCACCTGGCCAGGCTCAATCGAGGGGCGATCCTGACTGTAGCCCAGCAAGGTAAAGACGCCGCCGAAATCAGCGTTGACCGGCTGGAAAGGTGGGTCCACCGGCGCCACAAACCCGACGCCTTGGGGATAGATGGTCGAGTCAGTGGTTTCCAGCCACTTCACGGCGCCGCGCTGGCCGTCGCCAAGACCGAGCTCTGCCGGCGATTTGGTCCACAGGGGCTCGTTGAGCACAGCCGGCCGCACCACCTCTGTGCCGGCAGGATAGTCCAGATTGTACAGGTAGATGGAATAGCCGGCGCGTGCGACGGGCTCCATTGTACGAAAAACCCGGTAGAGGTCCACTGTCTCGGGCTGCAGGGTGCCGGCACGCAGCTCAGTGGCGCTGATGGCATACCAGCCTGGCTCAGGTGTATATGGGTTGAACGCGCTGATTTCACGTCCTTCCATGAACCGTAGGTAGCTGGGCAACGGCCGGTAGCGGATCCCGTACGTTTCAGGCGTCGCCTTGCCAAAGTAGGCCAGGTTCACGGTCTCAATGCCCAACTCCTCCATGGTACGTCGCAACGCGGGCAGATCCTGTCCCCAGTCAAGGTTGGAATCGACCAGGATATTGCTCCAATTCTGCCAGGGACCGGCCAGTTGGTTGAAATGGGACTCATAGTGCGGGGCGATGCGGCCGGTGTCGGCCAGAACCCAGAAGAGGAGCAGCGCGCCGGCAATGACGCTGCGCCTTGCAGGCGCGTACAGCCAGGGAAGCGCCTCGGCCACATAGGCGGCCAACAGCAGAATGAACGGAACCGCCGCCAACATGTGGCGAAAGCCGATATTGAGAACTTGTGTGGCGCCCAGGAGCAGAAAAAAGAGCGGTGGAATCCACAGTATGGCCAGCTGGCGTGCTGCCCGCCGCCGGACGAGCAGGACTAGACCGGCAAAAGCCAATAGGAGCGTAGGCAGCGTCAGCTTCACGGCAGACGCAACAAAGAAGTAATGCCACCAACCCTGGTTCGAGGCCTCTCCAAAAAAGAAATCGACGCGCGCACCCTGTAGCTCGAGAATGCGAAATACCGTGTTCCAGAACCACTGCCAGTAGTAGGGGGCCGGCAAGATGAGCCAGCCAGGGAGGAACGAAACCGGGCCCACGTCCAGGTGGTATAGAAGCCAGAGCACGACCAGCGCGGCCAGGCCGGCCGCAGGAAGGCTCCACAGGCGTTTTCGGATCCCGGCGTAGCCGGGAAGTACAGGCAGGATGAGCGCGACAAACAGCAGGATCGGCCAGATCATGGCGCCGTTGTATTTGGTGCCCATGGCAAGACCTGCCGCCAGGCCGGCCACAACCAGGTTGTGCCACCGCGGCTGGACAAGCCACCGCCACCACCACCAGGCGCCTACGAATATGAACAGTGTGAGTGCCAGATCCGTTGTGACAAAACGGGCATGGGCAATCAGGTTCGGCTCAAACGTGGCCAACAACAGGACCAGCCAACCGGCGCGCGCGCCAAGCATCTGGCGCGCGGCAAAGAAGAGGCAGGCTACGAGCAGCACGCCCAGAACAGTGATGGGCCACCGCGCGCGCAACAAGATGCCCTGTGGATCAAGGTTTGATTCCCAAAGAAAGACGTCGGAGAAGAGGAAGCGGTCACTGGCTTCCCAGGCGGGGTGCTCAGCCGGCAGGACAATGTTGTTGTCTGCCAGCAAGGGCAGCGCGGCCAGCAGTCCGGCCAGCGGCGGGTGATTGGTTGCCAGGCGGAAGTCACCGGTACGCAGGTAACTGTACCCCGCGGCCAGGTGATACTGCTCGTCGAAGGCTGCCGATTTCTGCGTGGAACTCCAGCCGGCCTGGGCGGCAAACAGCGTCAAGGCGGCTACCAGAAGGAGCCACTGCCAGGCCCGCATACGCGACGTCTTCAGCATGAATCCCTTTCAAAGCTACGGATCGCTGCACAGTTCCACGCTATTGAGGCGTAGGCCTCACGCTGTACTCTAGCGCAGCGCACTGAATCAGCCAAACATAAGCGCCGTTTGATGCTATGCGGGCGAAAGATGCCGCAGGTCAAGGCTCGACGCGAGAACGTGCTGGCCTGGGCCCGTTGCCTGCAGCACGTTGTGGCCGTGTCTAACTGCGCCACTTCCTTCACTATGGGGTAAACTAGCCTGATGATGCTCGAAACCCGTCCCAGCCGCTTCGACAAGATCGCCGTTGTGCTTATTGCCCTGGCGGCCGCTGCTTTGCTGATTACTGCCGGGGGCTGGACGCTCGGCCTGCGTTCCTGGTGGGCATTCTCATTCTTGGTCTATGTGCCCGTTGGGCTGCGCTGGCTGGCGGCCGCTCTGGTCGTGGTAGCAGCGTTGCCGCCGCTCTACGGCTGGTGGGCGCCGTTGGGCAAGCTGTGGTGCCCGCCATGGCTGGCCGTCCTGATCGCGCTGCCGCTCTTCTGGTTTCTTCGTGAGCATACCTGGCACGGCGACGCACTATACAAGGTGGCGCTGTTGTCGACAGAGACGCTGCAGAGCGACCCCTACGTCTGGAAGGAACCGCTGGATAGCTTCTTCGAGCATCTGCTGGCCGCGGCTGTACGCCCCATTGGTCTGCAGCCCGATAGTGCAGTGGCGCTCATGAGTGTCGTAGCCGGCGGTCTCTACGTCGCTGCCGTGTGGGTTGTGTCCGCCTGGCTGGCGGAACAGGGGGCGCGGCGGTTTGTCTACCGCGTTGGGCTGCTGGCCACGGGAGCCAGCCTGCTCTGGTTTGGCCATGTGGAAAATTATAGCTGGTCTACGGCCCTGGCGTTCACCACAGTGGTTTTGGGGGCCGGCGTGCTACAGGGGCAGGCGCCGCTGTGGCTCGCGGGCCTTGTGGCCGGCGTCGCGGTCAGTTTTCACCCCCAATCAGCTTTCGTGGCGCCCGCACTCCTCCTGCTGGTGCGCGGCCGCCAGTGGCCACGGCAGCTGCTGGCCCTTGTGGCAGCTGGCAGCGTTGTGCCTGTGGCGACCGTGCTGTTGTTCTGGGCCCTGGGCATACCGTCGCCGCTGCTGGCGGGACAGGGTTTTGCCGGCGACAGCCAGCTCTTCTGGACTCCGGCCCAGGCGTTGGCGCCCGGGCAAGTGGCGCAGGCGCTACAAAATCTCTGGCTGATTGCGCCGTTGTGGCCAATGGCGATT
>JACFMY010000255.1 GCA_019455155.1 Caldilineaceae bacterium | reverse complement strand
CATCGCGCTCTTGCTGCTAGTTTACTACCTTCTCACCATCCTTGCTACAGTCACTGCAGTACCGTTCGTAGCTGCTTTGGCGGTGGCTACCTTCCGCTTGACCTGCGCCCAATATGCTGGCGGCGCGGGCGCCGTGGCGACAGGCTGGCACAAGGAGCGGTTTGCCCGGTCCACCCGGCAGCGCATGGGACACGGAGCAACGTTGCCAGCGCGGTCTGTTTGTATGGCGGATGGGTTGGCGTTAGACTACACCAGCGATTACTAGACCAGCGATTACTAGACCAGCGATTACATGGCCTGTTCTCGCCGCGATCAGCGAAACCCGGCGTCACCCCCCATTCGGCCCGCCACTTATCAGGAGACCAGTACGCGATGTTCGAGACCATCGGAATGATCATTCAGTTCCTGCCGTTCATTGTCATCATGTTTGCCGCCAATCTCTCCCAGCGGCTGCGCGAGCGGGAGATGCCATACCTGCCGCCAGCGCTGTTGGCCTACGCGATGGTCGGCGTGCTGCATCTGTTCTTTGCCTTGATCGGGCTGGCATTCCTCATCGTATTGGCCCGGGCGCAGAGCCAGCCCGATCTGCTGGCGCAGTTCGAGACCATGACAGGCATGAAGATCGACTCCTGGAACTGGCTGGGTTGGGGGGCCCTGATCCCCGCGCTCTGCGGCCTGGTGCTGCTGTTGAAGCCGGTCCGCACAGTAGCTGGCCGGCTGCTGGCCATTGATCCTGCCAATCCGGTACACGCGGTGAGCCTCTCCATGACCATGTTTGTGCCGATCAACCTGGCGCTGACCTTGGGTATCGGTCTGAACAACCTCTCGACCCAGATTGCCCAACGGACTGAAGTGACCGGCCAGCCGCCGATCACGCTGCCGGTGTTGTGGACCCAGGCCCTGATGCTGGTTTTGCTGGCCTTTATCGGCGCGGGCTGGCTAACCCGCCGTTCCTGGGGGGAGGTCATGGTGCGTCTGGGTATTGTATTACCGACCCGGCGGCAGCTGCTGATCGGCATCGGGTGGGCCCTGGTGCTGGTGCCGGTTGTTATTGTCGTGGAAGCGGGTGCGCGCGCGGTTGGCGCCGGCTTTGATCAGGATGTAGAGTCACTTGCCGAGCAGCTAATCGGCCCGCTCTTTGGCAACCCGCTCGGCATCTTGTCAATTGGCTTGGCAGCCGCGATTGGTGAGGAAGCCGTATTTCGTGGTGCGGCCCAACCGCGTTTGGGAATTGTGGTAACGGCATTGCTCTTCGCTTTGTTGCATAGCAACTACGGGATTACACTTTCAACGCTGATCGTCGCGCTCCTGGGTGGGGTGTTGGGGATCATTCGCATTCGCTACAACACCACGACCGCTATGATTACGCACGCCATCTATAACTCAACATTGGCGCTTTTGGCAGCCTTCGCCTCCCAGTGGATAGGCCAGCAATAGCGGAACAACAGATGCATGGAAACGCAAAAGGAGCCAAGTTAACGCTACGATGTCTCATGTCCCCTGGCGACGGAATCTGATTGTACTTTTCTTTGTGCAGCTACTTTCCACGGTCGGCTTCAGCCTGATCTTTCCATTTCTTCCCCTTTATGTTCGCGAGCTGGGCTCGGTCACCGGCGGCAGCGTAGAGTTCTGGTCAGGAATGGTTTTTTCAGCCCAGGCGGTTACGATGACCATCGCCTCTCCCATATGGGGTGCTGTCGCCGACCGCAGCGGGCGCAAGCTCATGTTGGAGCGAGCGACATTGGGCGGCGCTGTGCTCCTGGCAGCCATGGGCTTTGCACAAAACGTCGAACAACTGGTGCTGCTGCGTACCCTACAGGGGGCAGTGACGGGAGTGGTGGCGGCCGCCAACGCGCTGGTAGCGTCCCAGACACCCAAGCGGCAAATGGGCACGGCGTTGGGACTGATCAACATGGCGCGCTGGGGCGGCGTGGCCGGCGGCCCCGTGATCGGCGGACTCATTGGCGAAGCCTTTGGTTTCCGCGAGAGCTTCTGGATAACAGGTGCACTGCTGGGTCTGGCCGGCCTTGCCGTTGTGTTCCTGGTCAGAGAGGATTTCCATCCGGTCGAGAAAAGCCAGCGCCTCGGATTCTGGGCCAGCTATCGCGTCCTCTTTACTTCGCCCGGTATGGCGGGTCTGTACAGCCTGACCTTTCTACGCAGCCTCGGCTCCACCATCACGATGCCCATCATGGCCCTGTTTGTGCTGGCATTGAATCACGGCCAGGAAAGCGGCGCCGCGGCGTTGACCGGGGTGGTCATCGGCGCGTCGGCTTTCACCAGTGCGGTCAGCGCCGTCTACCTGGGTAGACTGGGAGACAAGATTGGCCATGTGCGCATCTTGCTCGCCTCGGCGCTACTGGCTTCGGTGCTTTTCGTGCCCCAGGCATTTGTAACCGCGCCGTGGCAGTTGATTCTGCTCCAGACGCTGAGCGGCATCGCGGTTGGGGGTCTCGTGCCGTCTGTGGCGGCGCTAATGAACCTGTGGTCGCCGGCCGGCAATCAGGGCGTCACCTACGGGCTGGATAACAGTGTGCAGGCCTCCGCGCGCATCGTCGCGCCTATGATCGCGGCGGCATTGGCGGCGTGGACGGGTTTTCGTGGCGTATTCCTGGGTACGGCGACGGTCTACATCGCGGCGGCTGCCGTGGCCTTTGTCGTGATCCGCGGGTCTTTGAACCAGGGGGATTCGCCCCAAACAAGCCCGGGCGATTGACCCTCTGGGGCGGCGCACGTTGGTCCAGGACCGGGTCAATTCAGAAGGTGGCGCACGGCCTTCTCCAACAGTTGGCGAACCGTTTCCAGCGAATAGTTGTCTGGCGGGCGAATCACGGAGTGAAAGGCGCCGGCCGTACGGATGGATTGTACGTAGCCCGGTGCAGCTTCCAGCACGGTGACGGGGCAGGTGAGCAGCACACCCGGAGGGCGTCGTTTGCCGTCAAGGATGGCAAATGGCTCCCGTTCTCTTCCGAAGAAGTAACGGATGCTGCGGCCGTCGGAGCGTACATCGTAGCGAATAGGCTCCGCGCTTTGGGTCTGCAGGTTCATCACCAACTGGTGGAATTCGGCGAGCTCGGCGTCGGCTGGACCAGCCTGCACGATCTGGGCCACATCGGCTGGTTTTGGGTGCTCTTTTTCAATGGGAATGGGCGGCAAAGCCTTGCCCCGGTCTAGATACTCGACCAGCGCATCTAGCAGTTTGACCGCTTCCACATAAACCACAATCGCGTGGGGAGCATCCGACTCTTTCTCTACCAGCCGCAGCAGGTAGAGCGCGATGGCCAGCCAGAGCCGAACCCGGTAATGGGTATCGTTCAGCTCCTGGGCATACGCGTCCACATGTTGCAGCAGGAGCTCTTGGAAGAGCAGCCCCAGCTCGGTCACGAAGGGCGGATAGTCGATGGCTACCCGGTCCACAGGGAGCTCAATCTGTTCGGTGCGCAGGTAGTGCCGGTACTCTTTGTCGAATAACCGCCGGAAGAGCGCCATATCCTCGATCAGCAGCGCAAAATCCATGATGTAGTCACCGAACGCATCGAGCTTATCCAGGTCGATAAGCTTCATGTGCTCGTGCCCGCTGTCCAGCATGATATTGCGGCCATGACAATCGCCATGCATGAGCATCAGGCAGGGTGGCCGGAGCATATCGCGATGGTGATACAGCCGCGCCTGGTAGGTTTCAATGGAGTCGAAGCGTTTGTCGCGCAGCCAGAATCCAGACAGGAAATCTTTTACGCGGCCTACCTTGCCCGGTTTGCACATGTCGATCAGCGACCGGTCCAGGCGACTTAGATAGAGGCGTGATATCTGCAGGCCGACCACATCGCCGGAGCGCCGTTGCGTCTTGGTATACAGGCCGAAGAGGCTCTGGACTATCGTCTTGGTGCAGTGTTGAATCGTCTCGCGTGCCTCAGCCGACAGCGAGTGGCGGTCGATCTCGGAAAAGATCTCGCGCAGCGTGCGGTATTGTGGGCTGAGATCCTCCAGGATCAGATAGGCGGGCGCGAAGGGGCCGGTTTCCACGATTTCAGGCTGTTGTGTGTGTTGGGCGAAGTAGTGGCGCACATCGCTACGTAAATCCATATAGCGCTGGACAGAATCGTTCAGGCGGGCCCGGCTTCCGGTCTTTACAACGATTGAGTGCACGCTGAAGCGAGGGCCATTAGCGCCGTTTTCATCGTGAATCTGGTAGGGATCGAGGTCATAGTCAACCCGAAACACCCGTGCGTCCGTCAGACCGCCGCTCAGTTCCGTTACCTGAGAGATTCTGATCTGTGTACGGCGGCGAATGAGCTCCTCAAAGCGTTGTCGCTGTTCCTTCTCTTGCCGGACTCGATCCTGATTGATGCGCTCGTGCATGTTATTCCATAACATGCCCTCCAGGTAAGCCGAGAACTCCTGGTCGCCATAGGTGAGGAGCGCCCGCAGCACAAGGGGTTGCAGCTCGTCGTTGCGATCCTGGCGTTGGATCTGGTTGTCGTCATAGCGAAAACGCAGGTTGTCGAAGAATGCTTCAACCACATTCCGCACCTGTTCATCATGGCGAAAATGGAGCCCCGCCTGGATGGCTGAATAGAGAAGATCCTTGGACACCGTGCCCATGGTTTGGGCCGACGCGAGCGTGTTCAGGATCTCATTGCGAACTGCGGTGCAGTACGGGCTGCCTATTTGGCTACGTCCCGTGCGCAGGAGAATGTCAAAGGCATAGGAGGCGCTGCCGATCGTGTCAATGTAACGGGGGGCGTCCTCGCTGCGGTTGGGCTTCTCACACCATTGCGCAAGCGCCGTCTCAATGGCCGGCAGTGTCCGCTCCAGCACCTCCTGGCGCAAGGCCGGCGACACCTCACCGTTGGACAGCTCGAGCAGGCAGTCGGAGAGAATGATTGAGCCCAACATTGGGTCCTGGATGATGTTGGACAGCTGCCCCTGATCGTTGACGCGCTTGCAGGCTTCGACTAGCTCCTGCTGGACCTGTGCGTCGCCGAGGGCGCGGAGCTTCGCCAGCGTCTTGAAGCGGCTTGGGTGCAGGCGTACGGTGGTCCATTCATCGGCGGCATCGCTGATCTCTTCCGCCAGATTGATGAGCCAGTGTTGTCCCCGGTCGATGACCGCCGGGAACGCGTAGGCGCCTAGCAGCTGGAGCGCTTCCAAGGCGTGGCAGGTGTAGCGGAGCCGCTGGGCCAGGTGGCTGCCGGGCCAGCTTCCGTCGCGATCTTGTGTATCGCCCAGGAAAAGGGCCACATGCACGGCCAGGCGCGCATTCTGATGTAGGGCTGAATGGTCGGTGCCGATGAAGTTTCGTTCTGCAAAGAAGTCTGGCATGGCAGATAACTGGGGGCCGGGAGGCTACCATCCCCCATCTTCAGGATAGATATTCGCGTATTTCACGCTGGTGCGCGGCCGCGCCATCATGGGCGCTACCGTATCACGCCAGGTCGCGTAGTGCTGGGTTTCTTTGTGTCTGGCCGGGTCTTCCGGTGTGCGATAGACCTCTACCAATACGAAGTGGGTCGCGTCGTCCATATCCTGAATGACATCGAAGCGGGCGATCCCCGGCTCCTGCACGCTGTTGCGCGCGTTTTCGATCGTCGCGGTCTTGAACGCCTCGACGGCCTCCGGTTTGACATGTACGTCCACATGAACTATTAACATAATATTGTGCCTTTCTATGTGACATATACTTTGATTCCATCGAATCAGCCAGCGGCGCGCCGGGCATTGTCTCGGGGCAGGCGCTTGAGTACGCTCAGATCTTCGCGTGTCAGGGGACCATCGTGGCCAAAGCTCGAAGGGATGGCTGTTGGCTGGTCTTCCTCATAGGGCTGTTCTTCTTCTGCCTCGATGGAGGGCTCTGGCCTCACTTTGACGCCGCTTATGTGGCCCTCTTCCATGCGTACCTCGCGCACGGATGCGCCCTTGTTTTCCAGATATAGGCGGGCGGTGTGGATGTCAAAGCCCTCGATGGCCGAGAATGCCTGCAGCAAAAGCTCGTTCGGGACGTCCGGCATCTGCTCGCGTAACATGCGCCAGACTCGACCGCGGCTGAAACTATCCAGGACCTCTTGCCCGACGTGTACGGCACTAATGGTAACCGGATGCTGCGTGTCCAGATAGATTCCGACAGTGGGCAGTGTCCTCTCCAGCTCACCAGCGACGAGCTCCAGCAAGCGTTCACACTCGGGCATGCCGGGCAGAACCGGCAGTAGCTGCTCAACGACGGTCGGCTTCTCTGACAGCTTATGTTCGCGGGCGATACGGGGTACATACTTGTACATAGCTTCGTGTAGCTTGCCACGCAGGTGTTCGCGGCGCTCGCCGTCGCTATATTGGGCCAACTCCACCAGGCGCTGGCGCTGACCGTTGGCGGCGCGTACCAGGTCCGTATGGCTCCAAAAGGTCAGAGTCCAATTAAATGGTACACCATGCATAAAATAGTTGGTGCTGGTTCTGTGGCTGACCTGTTCGCTGCGGGTGTTGATCGTCTGGGCAACGGTCTCGAAACGGTTGAGGACCGCCACGCCCGGTCCGGCAATGCGCTGAAAGCGGCCGAGCCGGTAAATAACGATCTGCTTGCCCTCTGGTACGATCTTGACCTTGACGCCAGCGACGCGCAGGGCCAGTAAGCCGGCCAGGATCACCACAAGGGTGATGGCGCCGGGCACAAGGCAGAGTTGAATAAGGTCCATGGCATCCCTTCTCTTCTATTGGGCTGCAGTCATACGCAGAAACTCGCCCCAGAGCGGGCTAAACCAAGTTGCGCTGCCATCGTACGTAAGCAGTCCGCGGCGGACGAGATGGTCGATGGTGAGGTGGTCGTCCCGGCGCACGTGACCTGTGGCCACACGCAGGGCGACTTCCTGTTCCTGGCCATGGAGCCCGCGCAGCACCCGCCGGCACTCCTCCTGGACGTCGACCTGGCTGGCAAAGTGGCTCACCAGATTTGCGTTTTCCGGCGGGTCTTTGAGCCACGTTTCGAAGACGACCTTCAGCAGCCGCGCATGACCACCGGCCAACCAGATGATCTGGACCAGGTCCGTCGTCTCCAGCGGCGGTTGGCTTTGGCGGTTCAGGTGGCGCAACATGTGCTGGGCGTCCTCGCGCCTGTAGGGCTCCAGCGCGTAGATGTTCATGCGGAAGAGATCGTAGAACTTGGAGCGCGTGGCCAGCTCATGGTGGCGGCCGAGCACATGGGGCAGCCGCTTCGTAAAGAGGAGGAAGCTGAGCCGTTCCCGGTTGTCGTCGCTGCGGAAGGCATTGAGTTGTTCCAGCATGTGCAGGGGGCCGGCCGTCAGGGCTTCGTCGAAGTCATCGAGAATAAACATGACTTGATGCTGGAGATGCTGGCACACATGGTTGATATGGTCGTGGAGGCGGCGCCGCAACCGTTCTTCTTCGGTGAGTACGATGATTTTGAAATCGGATTCCGGCGGGGGCAGATGGCCAGTTGCCTTTTGCAGGGCTTCCCACATGAGCTGCCAGAGGCTGGCCGGCGTCTGTTTCCACGTTGTGGCGTCCACAAAGGGAAAGTGGATGGTATCGACCGCGGGTCCTAGGTACTGCTCTTTGAACTCCCGGTGGCGGTTGAGGACCTTGACGACGTTGGACTTGCCGGTGCCGGCGATGCCAACGAAGCAGAGGCTTTCGCCCCGGCTGGCAAGGCGACAGATATGGCGCAGTTCGGTTTGGCGGTAGGTGGGGAGGTAACGAGCAGTAGCGGTCATTGTGAAGCTGCGGTGTGCCTTTCGCAACGAGGGTAAGCCGGGCAACTGCGTTGCTATCTATAGCTTATGGTGAGTGGCGCACTATGTCAAGCGTGGCGAATTATCGCTATTTCATAGCGGGAGCAGATGGCTTGAGGAGGGGCGATGGGTGATGGGAGACACTGCTCTTGGCTGCACCCAGGAAACCTGCATGCAATACAAACATGCCTACACGATGGGCAAGTGGGCTAAATCTGAGTGGCACTTCCAGGGCCCTATTGCCTGGCTGTGGAGATGAGCGGAGCGCCCGCTACCAGCCAGGCAATAGGCAGTGGGCAATTACTTAGCAGCCAACGCGCGTTCGATCCGCTCCAGACCTTCCATCAGCGTGCTGCGCGGGCAGCCGTAGTTGAGCCGCACGAAGCCGGCGCCGCCTTGACCAAACCACGCGCCGTCATTCACGGCCACCTGGGCATGCTGCTGGAAGAAGTCGGCCGGCTTGCCCTCGATACCCGCTTCGCGACAGTCCAGCCAGAGGAGATAGGTCGCCTCGGGCAGGGTACAGCGCAGGGATGGCAGCCGCTCGCTCAAGAACTGCACGGCCGCATCGCGGTTCGCAGTCAGATAGGCCAACAGAGCCTCCAGCCATTCTGCTCCGTGCGCGTAGGCCGCCTCGGCCGCGGCGATGCCCAATACGTTGACGTGGGGCACGATGCCGGCCATGGCCTGCTCCACGCGTTTGCGCAGCTCAGGGTTCTGGACGATGGCAAAGCTGGCGCCTAACCCAGGCATGTTGAAGGTCTTGCTCGGCGCCATGAGGGTGATGGTACGCTGGCTGATCTCAGGCGACAGGCTGGCCATGGGGATATGGCGGGCGCCGTTCATCATCAAGTCGCAGTGGATCTCGTCGGCGCAGATAACCAGATCGTGCTCCGCACAGAGCGACGCCATCTGCTCAAGCTCGCCGCGCGTATAGGCACGGCCAATCGGGTTATGAGGATTACAGAGCATGAAGAGCCGCGTATTGGGCCGGATGGCTGCCCGAAAGCCGTCGAAATCCACGCTATAGTACAGGTGGCCGCCGCGTTGCTCTTCGCAGAGTGGCGCCACGTGCAACTCGCGAAACTGGTTGGTGGGCGCGGTGAGGAACGGCCCGTAGACCGGAGTGTTGACGAGCACGCCGTCTCCCCGATCACCGATGGCCCTGCTCACCACGTTCAGCCCGCTGACCAGGCCGGGTAGAAAGACGATCTCTTCGGGCGCCACGGCCCAGCCATAGAGCCGCTCCAGGCGCGACACCAACAGCTCGCGCAACCGTTTGGACTCCATGCCGTAGCCAAAGACGCCATGACTGACGCGCGCCTGCAGCGCCTCGATCACGGCTGGCGGCGAAGCAAAGTCCATGTCAGCTACCCACATGGGCAGCACATCATCGCCAAAGTATGACCATTTGGCGCTGTCACTATCACGGCGGTCAACTACACGGTCGAAATCGTATGATTGCATAGTGTTGGGCTATAGGTAGGATCGTTACAGGATTGACATTTGATGTTGAAAGATACAATCAGCCGGCCGGATCCGGCAAAAAAAGTGGCCGCCGGTTGTGGCGGCCAGAGCAAGAAACGGAGGTGAGCCTCACTCTGCTAGCGAATCGTCTGGCCTCACTTGCAGGAACGCCGTATTGATTTCCTC
>JACFMY010000254.1 GCA_019455155.1 Caldilineaceae bacterium | reverse complement strand
ATCGCAACGGCTGGCGTGCTCTTCTTGACCATCAGTTACGGCCAGCTGCCCTGGATAGCGTTGGTGTTGGCCCTGACCTTTGGCTTCTACGGGTTGCTCAAAAAGCGGGCTCGGCTCAACGCGCTTCACGGCCTGGCCCTCGAGACAGCGTTTATGTTTCTGCCAGCGCTGGCGTTGCTGCTGTTCAGGGAAACGCAGGGCGCCGGCGGAATTGGCCATTTTGGCACGGGGATGGATCTGCTCCTGCTGTCCACTGGAGTGGCGACTGTCGTGCCGCTCTTCTGGTTTGCCTCGGCCGCGCGCCGGATTCCCCTGTCGCTATTGGGGATTCTCCAATATGTCGCGCCGACGTTGCAGTTCATGGTAGGGCTCTTTGTCTTCCACGAACCCTTTAGCCAGACGAAGCTTCTGGGCTTCACTGTGATTTGGATGGCGCTGCTGTGGTTCTGGGGCGAGGGGATGTTGCATCGCCAACGTGGTATTCGTGCGACGCACGCGCCGTTGCCCGATGCTAGCTGTGCAGAAAGCTAGGCACCCGGTCTATGAAACCAGGCACAGGGCTGTGCCATAACGGTTTCCTGAATCGCGCTGACCTAAAAAGGAATACGCCGGATACGGCTCTTGTTCTCCGGCGTATTTTCTTCAGGGTTGTCACGCTCTGAACTATCTCTGCGGCCAACGCCATGAAATCCTTCGTGTCCATGGAGTTCATGGCGTCGTGGTGGTTTTCTACCTCCATCCACCAATGCCGCAGCGCTTCCTTGTCCTGGTCGCTTCGCCGCTACCCCTCAAGATCCGCCGCGCGAATGGAGGATCTGCCCCGTAATCCATTCACCTTGATCTGAGGCCAGGAAACAGACAAGATTCGCGGCATCGGCCGGCAGGCCAATGCGGCCCAGATAGGTCTGGTTGGCGATGGCAGCCTTGAGCTCATCATCCATCCAGCCCGTATCAGTTGCGCCAGGGTCGATGGCATTCACGGTGATGCCGCGGCCCTTCACTCCTGCGGCCAGGCTGACGGTGAGTGCCTCGATGGCGCCCTTAGTGACGGCATAGGCCAGCTCGCCGGGCATGGGGGTCACCCCCTGGCCGGAGGAAATATTGATGATACGGCCCCCGCGCGTGCCCTGCCACTGGCGGACGAACTCCTTGCACAGGAGCGTGGTACCGCGCAGGTTTACTGCGTAGTGGCGATCTAGTTGGTCGGCATCGAGTTGATCGATGTCACCCTGCTCAGAATGGGTGGCGTTGTTGACCAGGATTGACGGCATACCCAACAGCCCCTGCACAGCTTCCATGATCCGTGTGGGCACTTGGGGCTGGCTGAGATTGGCTTCCAGGCCGTAGGCGCGCACGCCCAGCGCACGCAGCTCTGATAACAAGGTTTCCGGCTCACGCTCCCCGCTGCCCCAGGGCATCGAAGCATCGTAGGGCTGGAAGTAGGTAAGAAAGATGTCCGCGCCGGCCGCGGCCAGTGTGCGCGCGATGGCTGCACCAATGCCCACCAGCCGGCTGGCCCCAGTCACAATGGCAATTCGACCTGAAAGATCCAGTTTCATAGGGATACTTGTCTAGATGCAGCCGGTTTGCATGCACCAAAAACAAAAAGCCAGGACGCTGCCTCTCAGGCGCGCCCTGGACTGGAAACGAGCGCGATTACTGGTCCTTGTCCACTGGCTTGTCGTCGATAATGAGTTCAGAGGGTGTTTCGTTGGTTACTTGCTTGTAGACCTGTGTGGTGCTCAGGCTGGCGTGGCCCAATCGTTCCTGTAC
Organism: Caldilineaceae bacterium; assembly: GCA_019455155.1. GTDB lineage: Bacteria > Chloroflexota > Anaerolineae > Caldilineales > Caldilineaceae > JACFMY01. The sequence continues at coordinate 7,626 of JACFMY010000254.1, read as the reverse complement.
CTCACGCAGCCCCGCACCGCGGTTGAGCATGTGCGTAGCAAAACTGTGACGCAGCGTGTGCGGCGTTACCTGTTCTTTGATACCAACCTCTTTGACATACCGTTTGATGATCAACCACAGGCCCTGGCGGGTCAGCCGTTGTCCACGGTGGTTGAGGAACAGCGCGTCTTCATTGGGGTCCACAACGAGCCGGTGGCGGCCTTCCTCAAGATAGCGCGTGAGCGCGGCCAGGGCACGGGCATCCAGGGGCGCGACGCGGCTGCGCCGGCTGCCGGCACAGATGAGCCGCTTATGGGGTAAATCGGCGTCGTAGACGTTGAGGTTCACCAGCTCCGTCACGCGTACGCCGGTGGCGTAGAGCGTTTCCAGGAGTGCCACATCGCGCAGCGCCTGGGGCGTCTTGGCCCGGGCGGGCGCGGCCAACAGCCTTTCCACATCTTCGTGGCTGATGGCATGTGGCAGATGCTTCTTTACTTTGGGCGACTCCAAAGCCGCCGCGGGGTCAACATCAATGTGACCGTGGCTAACCATGTAATCAAAAAAGCTTTTGATTGCCGCAACCTTGCGCGCGACAGTCGATGAAGCGTAGTCACGCTTTTTCAAATCCAGGAGATAATTCTGAACCGCGACTTCGTCCACCTCACGCCAGGTCGTGATTTTCTCTCCTAAAGGTGTCTTGTGGCGTGACAAAAAGAGATAGAGTTGGCTCAGATCGTTACGATATGCGGCAATGGTGTTGTCCGAAGCTTCCTCTTCTACCTCGAGATACAACAAGTACTGCTGAATGTGATCGTGCATTCTCAATCTCCCGGCGCAGTTGGCTGTCCGGTGCCCGGCAGCGATGATCGTGGGCAGTGCGGCTCGGCAGAAGATGCGCAGTGCTGGAGCAGTCGCTGCGCAATTGGGCTGATTTTAGGCATGGTACCATAACTTTGCATAACAACGAAACGCGTACAACCTTCACATTGCACGAAAGCGGAGTATAATGGCCCCATGACTCGCAAACATGGCCGGGCTGTCGCGCCGCCCGCTGATCACGCATTATACTCCTTCACCAGCGAGTTTTTCCGTTTATTCGGCGCCACGGTCCACGAACCCGATCCCCGCGGCAAGGAGCGACTGGCTGTTCGTCTTACCCCTGAGCTGGCCGCGCATTTTGACGCCAATTCGCTCTCCCTTTGTTTTCATAACCGGGAGCTGACCGTAGGTGAAGAGCTGGTTGCCCACGGCAGCCGAGTTTTTGACCGCATGCTTAGCTGGCTTGAGCGGCGCAGCGCCTTTACTGTACAGCAGTTGCCCAAGCGCCATACCAGTGGCGAGACATTGATGACGGCTGTGAAGCCCGTCAATGCCAGCATTGGCCAGCTACGCATGCAGGAGCAGAATCGTTATCTCTTTGCCTTTACCTGGCGCATCACCTATCGCGCCGACGACAAACGCCAGGAGCTCCATACAGTTTTGATCGATGATGAAGGCCGGCGCCTGCCGCTGCGCGAAGAGACGCCAGCGGCAAACGATGCCGTCGATCTGGCCCAGTTGCTGGCTGATGCCGAGCCAATGCCCCCTGAGATGAACCCTGATGGGCAGCTGCTGCCGCCCAAACTGCCGCCAGTGACCCAGCTTGTTCACCTGGCTGAAACCGCGCGCAAATATGCCATTTATCACGCTGATCTGCGCTGCGTGGGCCATGAGGCCGAAATCTTGCCCCGGCTCTACAAGACCCTCAACCGGCTTACCACCTACTACCAGATGCAGATCGAGGAGATCTACGATACCCACGACCCCACGGGCGAGCGCCGGCGCATGCTCGAAGACGACCTGCAGCGCAAGATTGCCGAGGAAGTGGAGAATCACCGCCTGCGCGTACAGGTCGAGCTCATCAGCTATGTGGCGCTGGCTATCCCCACGGCTGTGGCTACAATCACGCTCACCGATGGCCAGTTTCACACTGATATCGAGGTGGTACAGGATCGCTATCGCGGCACATTGCGCCGGCCTGCCTGCCATGCCTGCGGCCAGCAGACGGCAACGGTCGCGCTGGACCTGCACGGACATGTCACGTGTGATGATTGTATTCGCCAATGTGCGACCTGCCAGGGGATCGTGTGTGCCCAATGTGGCGTCGTCCCTTGTCCGGTCTGTGGCCGCGCCAACTGTGACGGCTGTGGGCAGATGTGCTGGGCCTGCGGCGAGCGCGCGTGCAGCGAGCATATTGGCGCCTGCCCGGTCTGTGGCGACAATGTCTGCCACGCCTGCCAGACCGAATGTGCAGTCTGTGGCGTGCGCCAGTGTCGCAGCCATCTGCGGCTCGACTGTGTCGCGGGGCCAGATGGGGAGCCTGAGCTGATTTGCGCCAGCTGTGCAATTCGTTGCCCCGGCTGCCAGCAATATACGGCCCATGCTGGCCTCTGTAGCGCCAGCGGCCAGCGCTTTTGCGCCAACTGTCTCGTGACCTGTGCCAGCTGTGGCCGTGCGGTTGGCCCTGGCTTCTACCTGGTAAGCCCAGTCGATCGCCGTTCCTACTGCCAGCAGTGTGCGGTTGAGTGCCCTGCCTGTCACGAGATCGCGCCCAGCCTGGCCAGCTGTGCGGTCTGCGGTACGGAGGGCTGCGCGAACTGCGTTCCCCGTTGCACATGCTGCGAACGGGCCGTCTGCGCCGCACACGGGATCAAGTTGGAGAGTTGCGGCCACACGGTCTGCAATCGTGACATCGAAGTCTGTGCCATCGGCCAGGAGCTCGTCTGCCCAACCTGCCGGCAGCCATGCGCGATCTGTGATCGGCTCTACTGCGACACACATTTGCGGGTCTGTGCCCAGTGTGGCCAGGAATATTGCAGGGAATGTGTGCGGGCCTCGGGGCTCTGTGACACATGCGCGACAGTCGCCAAGTCAGGCGCGCCGGCGACGATTGCCCAGCAACCCTGGGCCAAACACACAGCGGTGGCGCAGCTGGCTCCCTACTATCGCTGGGTGTGCAGCAGCAACCTCCGTTTCGACATCTATTTCGGCGAAGGTTCCATGATGAGCGGCGCGGTCGTGGTTGTGGAACGGAGTGAAGAGGGTGAGCGGGTGGTGCATACGCGGCGCGTCACTGCTATCGAACGGGTACGAGGTATGCTGGGGCTGTGATAGCTACCTTGGGTTGTGCACTCGCGGCCTGGAAACAGGGCCGCGGCGCTGCGGGCGAAGAGTGGGGCAGATGCAGGATCTGACTACGCGACTGGCCATACGGCAGGCAGAGGCGGCCGCCCACCTGGCTGACTGCCACCTTTGTCCATTTCACTGTGGTCCGCAGCGCGCCACGGCTACCGGTGTCTGTCGCGTCGGCCCCGTGAGCTATATCGCAAGCGAGATGCTCCATCTGGGCGAGGAAGAGGTGCTGCGACCGGCCCATGCCATCTTCTTTAGCGGTTGTACCGCGACGTGCACCTTCTGTACCGCCGCCCGCTTTGCCTTCCGGCCGACCTACGGGGTTGCAGTGACCGCTGCACAGCTGGCGGCGCGCGTGCTGCGGCGCCAGGCCGAAGGTGCGCGCTCACTCTGCTTTATTGGGGGCGACCCAACGCCGCACATTCCCTTTATCCTCTCCACACTGGCCGAGCTGGGGAGCCGCCGCACCGTGCCAGCTGTATTCAACAGCAATTTCTATCTTACACCTGCGGCACTCGGGCTGCTGGACGGCGCAATCGATATCTATCTCCCCGACCTGAAGTTCGGTCCTGCGCCTGGCCCCGCGGGCTGTGGCGAGCGGATCGGCGGCATGCCTGATTATTGGGCAGTGGTGACCGCCTGCATTGAGCGGGTGATAGCCGCCGGAGCACGGGTCATTGTGCGCCATCTGCTGATGCCGGGCCATTTTGACTGCTGTACACAACCCGCTTTGCAATGGTTATCCGCATGGCCGGGCGTAGAAGTGAGCTTGCTCACCCAGTATCTGCCGCCTGCGCACGTGCGCGGCGACTTGGCCCAGACGGTCGCTGCCGCGGACATTGCGCGCGCATACGAGCTGGCCAGCCATTTGCGCCTCCGCCTTATCCGCTGAAGGGCTCAATTCGCTGGCGGGTATTCTCTGTGGCGCGGGATTTAAGGGCGTCCGGGCACGAACGCTCGTGCCCGGACAGTGAGAAGAAGATGGGATAGACTGCGCGCCGGAGCGCTACAGGTAATAGTGCATTTAGGGAAGCCCGGGCGGTGTCATGCCCGTGGAGGGAGCGGAGCCGCTACTGCCTGCCCCCTTGCGGGGAGTACCTTTGCTGGCTACGCCCGCGTCACCCCCGGAATTCGCACCGTCCCCGGTGGGCGATTTCGTAAAGACATCCTGGATCGTGCCCAGTGCGCCGAGAATAGCTGTCGCCTCATATGGAATAAAGAGCTTCGAGGATCGGCCGTCGGAGACGACCTTCAGCGCCTCCAGGTATTGGATGGCAATGACCCGCTCGTCTGGGTTCGCATCACGGATAGCGGTGAAAACGGTATCGATAGCCTTCCCCTGGCCGGTAGCCTCCACTTCCAACTTGTACCGTTGCGCATCGGCCACGCGGCGAATTGCTTCCGCTTCACCTTCGGCCTGAAGGATGCGCGCCTGGCGAGTGCCTTCGGCGTCGAGAATCTGGGCCCGCTTATCGCGTTCGGCCTTCATCTGCCGGTGCATGGCGTTGGTGACGTCAGCTGGCGGGTCGATGCGTTTGATCTCCACCCGGACGACGCGCACACCCCATTTGTCCGTAGCATCGTCGAGTACGGCGCGTAGCTTGGCATTGATCATTTCGCGGGACGTCAAGGCCTGGTCCAGCTCCGTCTCACCGATGACATTACGGAGGTTAGTTTGGGCCAGCTTGGTCGCCGCACTGTAGAAGTCCGCGACGTTGTAAGTCAGCTTCACCGGATCGGTAGCTTCGTAGTAGACAATCGCGTCGACTGTCACCACGACATTGTCTTTGGTGATAACCTCCTGGGGCTGAACGTCCACTACCTGCTCGCGCATGTCGACCTTGCGCATGGTATCCACAAACGGAATGATGAAGGTCAGACCGGGCTGCGCGGTGTTGTGGTAGCGACCCAAGCGCTCGATCACGCCCTTTTCATAGGGCGAGACGATGCGGATGCCCATGGCCGCCAGCAAGAAGACAAGAATCAAAAACAGGGCTAGAACGGTGATCACAAGCGCGATCTGCATAGAGCCTCCTGTCATGGGGTTATGAGCGACTGGCGACGACGCGCCGTCACTTGGTCAACGTTTGGGGCTGGCTGGGGCGCACCACAAGCCGCGTCCCATCAATCCGCAGCACCTCTACGATGACATCTTTGGGAATCGGTTGACCGCTTTCTGAAATCGCGCGCCACTCTTCCGTCTTGACCCGGACCATGCCGCTGCCTTCAGCCGGATTGATCGGCGTCAATACGATGGCGGTCTGACCCAGGACCCTGTCACTGCCCACGAAGTTTTGCCCGCGCTCATTGAACCGGCGTGCGATTGGTCGTGTCAACAGGACAGCAACGCCAGAAATAACGATGAAGGCAAAGAGCTGGACGAACGGGTCGACGTTAAAGAAGGCCAGCACCGCCGAGGCTGCCGCGCCAACTCCAAAACAGATGAGAAAGAAACCGGTCGTAAAGAGCTCGGCAATCAAAAAAATGAGTGCCAGGGCTACCCAAACCCAAACTAAATACTCTGTCATGGCGACACCTCACAAACTTTGTAGAATGGTTGCGAGCGGTTTCGTCGCCCTTTTCTACTGCGAATGGTCAACCATCAATGGTGGAACCTGCGCACCACCCCTTTGTGTTTCTCATTATACAAGAAAATTCTGGGAACGGGACTGACCGGGCGCTGACGCTGGGGAGACGGGAGGCTGATAGAGCCGCGGGCGCAGCTCCAAGGCAAGCCGCGCCCGCGTGTGCACAAATATATGCCACTATGTGATTGTCACCGGCGCACAGCTGCTAGCCGCGGTCCGGTCACCGGTCTGTATTACTCAACAAAGATCTCAACGTGGTTGCCTTCTTTCTCATCCACGACGTCGACGATGCGCCCTGCCTGGCCATCGGCAATGGCGGCACGCAGCGCGTCGACATCAATGCCCGAGCTAGCCGGGATAAAACGTAGGCCAAAAGTCACCAGCCCGATGGGCAGCGTCACGCTGACTTTCTTCTGGCCAGTCATTTTGTCGGTCACCTGCACGCGCAGGAAGCGGCCGCCAGCTGTCACCTGGCTATCTTCACTTTCCTCGACCTCCTCTGATTGGCCAATCGCGGCCAGCAGCCGCGCACCGTCTTCCGGCGAGATCCGGCCTTCTTCTACCATCTGCAGAATCATCTTCCGTTCTTCACTTGTTGGCATCGTATATCTCCCTCATGTTCAAATACGTTTAGCAAGAGCCGGCTTGTCGTGCCAGCAATCGATCAATATTGGCCAAGTAACCCCTTGGTGCGGGCGACACGTTCACACCACAGATACACTGCCAATCCGCCGATGCAGTAGGCGGCCGAGTTGACCAGCAACATGGGCAGGCTGCCGTCCTGCCACACATCCAGCAATGTGGCGCCGTCGAAGAGCACCCTGCGCAGGACAATGATGCCCACGGTGCTGGGCAAGGTCAGCGCGATGCTTTCCAGCCACGGCGGTAACCGGTCGACGGGCAGCAGTGCACCGTTGAGAAAGAGCAGGATATTCTGGAAGAGGTTGGCCATGGATTCCACCTGTTTGAAGAGCAGGGTGGCGCCACCGATGACGAAGCCGAAGCCGTAGAGTCCAGCCAATGTGAGCAGGCCAATGGGGATTGCGGCCCAGTCAAACGGCAACGGTACCCGCAGGATCAACACCAGGAGCGTGCCAGCAATCAGGACCTCTGCCGTCGTCACGACCAGGGTGGCAAATGTGCGGCCCACCAGCAACAGCCCAATGGGATGGGGACTCATATAGAGCTGCTCGAGCGTGCCCGTCTGGGTCTCCTCGCGCAGTCCCCAGCTCATGTTGGCGATGGCAATCAGGGCGTAAAACCAGACAATGTAACCCACCAGCGATGGCCCCATGACGCTGGCGTTGAACGTACCGCCACCCATGAAGAAGGTAATGCCAATGAAGATGAAGACGATCATCAGCAGCTCCATCAGGATGCTGAACTTGTAGCTCCAGCGGATGATGAGCCCCTTCCATACCTCATTCCATGTTGCCAGGAGGGCACTGGTCATGGCGCACCTTCTTTCTGATGCTCAGCCTCCAACAGGCGCACAAAGACTTCCTCCAGCGACGGCTCGGACTTCTGCACGGATACAAGCGGCAGATCGAGCGCATGGACCTCACCGATGATCGCCACGAGCTCGTCCTGGTTCCGGATGGGACCGGCAAAGACGGAATGACCGTTTTCTTGTGTGCAGTGGAAGCCAGTCAGGTGAGCAAGCCGGCCGTTATAGTGTGCCGGATCGACGGATCCGCCGATCACGATCTCGTAGTACTCACCCTGGAAGAGACGAAGCAGCTCGTAGGTGGGCTGGTCCGTCATCAGCTCACCGTTGCGGATGATGGCGACCCGATCGCACAGTTCCTGGGCCATATCGAGCTGGTGGGTGGTCAGCACGACGGTTTTGCCTTCCTGGGCTGAAAGTGTACGAATCCACTGCTTTACC
>JACFMY010000253.1:3285-9428 GCA_019455155.1 Caldilineaceae bacterium | reverse complement strand
AGGGCGACAGTCTTTGCCTAAGCGACTGTCGCCCTATTCGCCTGCTATGCGTTCTTACGTCCCGAGCGCGATAAGCTCCGTCACCACGTCATTCCCAATACAGCTATCACCATGAGCACCGCGGTCCACACGCTGCCCTGGCGGATCGTGGCCTGAAGCTTCTGCATCTCGCTTGTCTGCATGGCCTTAGGCGGTCCCCCTTGGGCGGCGATCTGCTGCCCCAATGCCTGGAGCTTTGCCGACGCGCGGCCCTGTATCGTCGTGCCAATGACGCCAGCGGCAATGCCCGCGATGGAGCCGATCGTTAGCGGCAACCGCTGGCTAAACATGACCGCGACGTTGAAGCCTGTCGCCGGCAAATACATGACGAGGCCGGAGAGCACGACCAGCCAGCCGGCTGCCGCAATGGCCAACGTGAAGCGCGTGCCGCCCAGCAACTGCCGCATCACCTTGCCCCCGTCCGGTCCCAACGCGCGGATGGTTGGCTCAAGGAAAAGCACCATAAAGAGCGTCGTGCCTACCCAGAATATGGCAAAAAAGATGTGAATCAGGCGTACAAGATAAACGACAAATTCCATTTGATCCCTCCTGTCAGCTCATCGATACCCTTCACCCATGACAATGCTGTTCCGATTCGCGTATTGTAGCAGGAAGAGTCGTCTTTTGGATCCGAGTTTTTGTGCGACTGGCTGCCCTGAATGGGGAACATATGGCTATTGACAAGCCCCAGTAAGCGAAAAGAGGGTTGTCCAGCCGGCTTGGCTGCGGTAGAATGCAGCCGGATAGGGAGGCAGAGGGTGAATCGCTACCCTGGCGAACCGAGCCTTTCTACCAGCTCCGAATCATCAGCCATTGGTCCAGATCAAAAGTGCCACAGGTAATCACCATGGCGAATCCACTGACCTCCGAGATGGCCGTCGCTTTCGCAGCGCGCCAAATGATCCCACCAACCTCTGTGATTATCACTAGTCATGACAGGAGCGCACACACATAATCCTGGGCGCCGCCAGCGGCGCACCCTTCGCCTGCAGGGCTACGACTATGCCCAACCCGGCGCATATTACCTGACCATCTGCACCCATGAACGCGCTTGCCTCTTTGGCGAGATCCGGATGGGCGAAATGCATCTAAACGGCGCCGGCCACGTAGCAACACAGTGCTGGCTGGCCATACCCGAGCATTTTCCCCATGTTGAGTTGGACGCGTTCGTGGTCATGCCCAACCACGTCCATGGAATTATTATGATCACCGGCAACGTAGGGGCGAAAAATTTTTCGCCCCTACCGCGCGCGCCCCTGCGCTCCCCATCCAAAACCATCGGTTCCATCGTCCGGGGGTATAAGATCGGCGTCACCAAATGGTTCCGGCAAAACACCAACGTGTACACCGTCTGGCAGCGCAATTATTACGAACACATCATCCGCAATGAAGCGTCTCTGCAGCGTATCCGCGACTATATACTGACCAACCCGGCGCGTTGGTCCGAGGATCGCGAGAATCCGGCATTTCGGGACGATAGGAGATAAGCGACAATCTCGCGTCACACACCTGGGCCGCATGCCCATCCCGCCGCACACCGGTCGGGGCGAAACATCTTTCGCCCCGACGCGCACCCACCCGCACAGGTCACCACCCAACCCACACCCACCACACACCTGGGCCGCATGGCCACAATCCCATCGCACACCGGTCGGGGCGAAACATCTTTCGCCCCGACGCGCACCCACCCGCACAGGTCACCACCCAACCCACACCCACCACACACCTGGGCCGCATGGCCACAATCCCATCGCACACCGGTAGGGGCGAAAAATTTTTCGCCCCTACCGCGTTTCGCTCATCGACGTACCGCTCAGATACCCGATATAGGCCGGAATCAAGGGAAGGACGCACGGGCTGAGAAAGCTGATGAGCCCGGCAAAGACCGCCAGCGGCGCGCCAAGGATGACACTGCTGCCCAGCGCGCTGACCTGGCCGGATAGACCCAGGCTGCCCGTCACCGCTTCTTCCATCTGATACACGGCGGCATTCAAGAAGGCGAAGTTCCCAGCCAACAACGACAGCTGGTCGAACCAGAGCACATAGGCCACGTAGAGCAGGAACAGCCCGCTGACAATGCTAACAATCCCGGCGTGGCGGTTGAGCCTGTGCAATAGGCTCGTGGCACGCCCAAACGCCGCGCCCGTGATCAGAAAGGGAATCCCAAGACCGAGGCTATAGAAGAAGAGGAGGAAAGCGCCAGTCGTCGCGGTGGCGCTGTCACTGGCGATGAACAGTATGCTGGCCAGAATCGGCCCGACACAGGGCACCCAGCCCGCGCTGAAACTCATGCCCATAAAAATGCTACTGAAATAGCCCCAGCCACGGTTCACCTGGTGCATACCCGTGACCCGCTTCTCCGTATACAGCAATGAGTCAAAGAAGCGCAGTGCCGATACCGTGACCGCAGCCAGGCGATTCTGCTCCAGGTCACTGTGGCCGCTGATATAGGCTACCAGGCGGCGGAAGACGCCAAGCGTGGTCAGCGCAAATACCACTAGAAGAAGGGCGCCCACGCGTTGGATAAGAGGCAGATACCGGCTTAGACCTTGGCCCAAAAGGCCAGCAGCAAGGCCCAGCAAAACAAAAACAACACTAAAACCGACGACAAAGGCGAGCGCATGGTAAAAGGTCCGATTCCCTCGCCGGCGCACACCCTTCTCTGGTAGCGCCTCGCGTACTTCTACTTGCTGCGTCATCGTACATACCTCCCAGTACATCTCAGGTTAAGATCCAGCCGTGCGCTGCTCGCCCCACATTTAGACGCCACAGTCCGCCAGATTCTTACGCTTACTCGCGCGTTGAGTTTCGTTGTGAGGAGAATACAGCCTGACGGTAAGATTCAGTGTCTTCATGGCGTCCAAAGTAGTACAGGATACATACGCCAGCGTGGCCACCACAGGATGGCAAGTTCGGCGGTCTCTGTTATAATGCCGGTCCGGCAGAAGAATCAACCGTTCAGATAAGCGCCGTGACCGACCGTACGAACGAACAGTGGATTACAGCACTTCAAGGCCAGGCTCGCGAGGCCGCGCTGGAGGACCTACGCAGCCTGTTGCTCCGGGGGCTCCGGGGTGCGCTAGCCGGTACGAGCAAGGTGGTTGACGCTGATCTGGAGGACTTCGTCCAAGAGGCTCTGATCAAGATATTGGGCGACCTGGACAGCTTCCGCGGGAAGAGCCGCTTTGCTACATGGGCGCAAAAGATCTCGGTGCGCGTCGCCTACTCGGAGCTGCGTCGCAAGCGCTGGCAGGACTGGTCGTTGGAGGGAATGGCCAGCGGCACAGAAGGGTTATCCGGCGAGCTGATGGCGGCCTTGCTGGCAGATTCTACGGTCAGCCCAGAACAGCAGGCAGTACGCAACATGCTGCTAGGCATCGTACGGCGGACGATCACGGAGAAGCTCACGGAACGGCAGCGCTTTGCACTGGTCATGGCGGTCGTGCACGGGGTCCCCATGGAGGAGATCGCACGGCGTATGGGCACCAATCGCAACGCACTGTACAAGCTGCTCCACGATGCCCGCAGCCGGCTCAAGCAAGAGCTGCTCGCCTCGGGTCTCCAGATCGACGAGATCCTCGAGGCGTTTCAGACATAGTGGACAGCCAGTTCGTTTATGGGGCAACCAGACAATGAACAATTGGTATGAACGGCTCCTGCGCTGGATGGGGCTCGGAGACGGGACGCGAGGAGGCCTGGCAAACGGCAAACCGGACGCTGGCACGCAGCCACGCCTGGATCGCTTCATCGCTATGGTAATGGAAACCCGTCCAGACGAAATCGACTGCGACGAGTTCTTTGCGCAGATGGAGCAGTTTGCTGAATTGGAACTGAGCGGCAAGGATGTGGCCGCCCTGATGCCCCGCATGCAGGAGCACCTGGACCACTGTGGTGAATGCCGCGAAGAATACCACGCGCTGCGCCGCGCGCTGCAGGCCATCGGATAGGCGGCAGCCCTCCTCGACACCCAAACACTGCCGCCCAATTACCCCACGCTTCTCACCTACGCGCGCTCGCGGTTCGCGACGCGCCAGGTAGGGTCCCAGCCGAAGGCAGCCAGCGAACAACTGGCATTCCTCCGATCTCTCCTACCGTGCGGTGAGATCATCGAGATAGATGACGCCGCTGGCCGCACGATTCTCTGGATAATCCAATACCAATGCCTCAAGGGCCAATGGATAGGTCAGCGCGGTGGCGCTGCCGCCAATTGGCTGTACCGGCCAATCGAGCGCCGGATTGAGCGGCGCACTCATCTCGCGCCAGCCCGTGTGCTGGATCTGGCCAAAGGTGAATTGCCAGATCTGGCCCGTCGCATCTTTGACCCACACGTTCAGAAAGCTCTTGGAGCCGTCGCCGTATACCCAAATACGGAGTGTCGCGGGCTGGCCGCCAATTGGCATGCGGTTGAGAAACACGACATAGTTACGACCCTCCGGCGCGTTGGCCGGGAAATCATAGGCCAGCTTGCCGCTGAAACTGCCGCCGTGCACCTCTTCCCCCGACTGGGTAAAGGTAGCCCAGCTCTCATCTCCCCGGCGCCAGGTGCCGAATCGCTCAAAGTCAGCAATCACGCCGCTGGCGGGCGGGGCGGCAACAGGCTGCGGCGCGGCCGGTGTCGCGACAGGAGCCGGCGCAGCTGCAATCTCCTTGATTGGAACAAGGTCGCAGCTGGCTGTCAGGTCAATGTAGGTGCCGCTCACCCACCCGTTACCGGCCGGCGTGCGTACATAGAGCCAGCTGCACCGGGCATCGCGTCCTAGCACCGGCAGCCGGTCACCGGCGGCTACGCTGCCAACCCGGGCGTATCCAGCGCCCGGTCCGCCCCGTACATTGAGGGCGTCGGCCGCCACGACCGCCTCCACCTCTGTGGTTACGGGGAGCGGCGCGGCCGGTGCGGTGGGAGCCGGCGGGACCATGCCGCCGGCCAGGTAGATGACGAGGTCCTCGAAATGGACTTCGGCCGTTTCCTCCGTAAAGCTCACAGCTGCCAGGGCGATGTCGCCCTCAATCTCGCCTTCAACCTGGGCCACATCTACCAGCTCGTCGTTGATATAGAGCACCAACGCATTTCCCGTGCACTCGATGCGCAGATGGTTGGTCACATAGCCCTGCTTAATCGCCGCGGACGCGGTCCAGTCCACCAGCGGCTCGTAGTTGTTGCCAATCTCGCCCTCGGGCTTCTTGATGATGCGGAACAGGGCATACTCGCCATCGGCGCTCACAAAGACCCCATAGCCCTGCACTTCGCGATCGTCGCCTGGAATCCCGCATTTCATGCCGTAGCCGACCAGATCGTTTTCCGGGCCGCGTACCGCAGTGACGTCAAATTCCACAGCAATGCCGCTGAACCACCGGCCCGCTTCGCCCCACATGACCTCATCTTCCAGGTCGGCAGTGATGAAATAGTACCCATCCCCGTAGCCCACCACGCCGCCATCGTAGTCGCCCACTTCCCAGCCCGATGCAGAGTCATCAAAGCCATCACGCAGCACCACAGTGACGCCTGGCGCTGCGGGCGTGGCCGGAGCTGGTTCCGTCGCAACCACGGCCGGCGCGGTGACGTCAGCTTCTGGGGTTGCGGCGGCCGGTGTGCCAGCTGGCGTAGCCCCTTCTGTCACCGTCGCCTCCGGCGCCGGATCCGGCGTGACAGGCGCCGGGGCGTAGATACGCAGGTTGTCGAAGTACACAATATCTTCATCGCCCTGTTTCAGATTACCTGACGCGACGAGAAAGAGGCCGACCTGACCAGGGTCTGGCAGGGTCGTGTCAATGACAGCGAAGGCAAGCTCGCCATTGGCAAAGACTCGAAACTCGCTGCCTACCGCTTCCACGCGCACGTGGTTGCTGCCATCCAACACCAACAGCCCGTTGGGCAGTTCAAACCCCTGTTTGCTCGCCCACACGCCATCCTTCCAGGCATTGAGCGACGCCTGCGCGTCCCCAGGGTCGAGACGCAGCGCGTAGTAGGCGTCGAGCCCGCCCGCCGTGTCGTCGCCGCGAAAGATCAGCCCATAGGCGCTGTCGATCTGGCTGGCTGACGCCTGGAAATCGAATTCAGCGTAGAAATCTGCCAGCGGCGGGATCGCGTACATGACAGGTAACAC
>JACFMY010000253.1:0-3275 GCA_019455155.1 Caldilineaceae bacterium | reverse complement strand
CCCCCTGGCCGTTCCCCGTGACAAAGCGCATGAATTGTTCGCCGAACCGCGCGCGGGGCGCCGCTCCATCGCCGGCAAAGTCGTCGGCAAAGAGCAGTTCGCCGTTGGGGCGAGGCGACGGACGTGTCCCACCATTTCCGCCGATGTCTGGCAGCGGGGCAGGGGGCAACGGCACCGGTGTAGAGATCTGGAAGTTGTCGAAGGCGACGGCAACAAAATCGACGCCTTCCGGCGCCAGCGCGATGATGCCGGCCCGTCCTGCATCGATCGACGCGTCTTCCACGGTGGTAAGCACCTTGCCATTGGCGGCCACAGTGATCGAAGATCCTGCAGCCGTCACCATAAGACGGTTGGACCCGCCGGCGCTCTTCAGATGGGGAGACGCCGTCCACTCCATCCCGGCCACATCCTGCCATTCCCCGTCCAGCCGCTTACGCAGCTGGTACTCCCCCTGGTCGTTGATGCGCAAGTAGTAGAAGTTATCGTTGTCCTGCCAGCGGAAGATCACGCCATAGCGCGCGGTGGGAGGGCCCGTAACCAGGCGCGCATCCACCTCTAGGGTGAAGTCGGTAAAATCCTCTGCTGGATACGCGTACCAGGAGGAGCTGTCCGGCTGTTTGATCTCCAGCCGGTACTCGCCGTCGCGATAATAGCGGGCGCGGCTGGCATTGGCGGACTTACCCCAGCCGCTCGTGGGGTCGGAAAAATCCTCGAAATAAAGAACCGTTGCATCCGTCTGGGCAGGCGGCGCAGCCCGGGCCACATCTACGGCAACCAGGCCGGCTGCCAGAACCATACAGAGACACAGCACAATACGTCGATCCATCGGATCTCCATCCTTTCCTGGTTGGGGCGAATACGGCGGTGGGCAGTGAGATGGGCGTTATGAGCAAACGCACACCGGCTCTTCACCCTATGGTCAAGAGAAGGTGGTTCCTCCGGATTCCTGGCAGCACCTCCCATGTCTGCCTGGGGGCGTGGTGTCAGCTGCGTAGCTTCTCCTCATTATGGCAGGAAAAAACCTTTTTGCACCCGGCAATTTGTCCAGTTTCGGTGGACCGATCCGCGTACGGCAGGACCAGCAGCCTTTCCGTGTAGGGTTGGTTACGCACGCAACAAGCGATGTAACCTATCATGAGTCCAATTGCAAGCGCCCACGATCTCCCGACCAAAGGATGCGTGGGCGCTTGTACAGCGCAGCGCATGGCGTTGTCAGGCCATCTCGCGCGCGGCCGTGATTGTGACATTGTTCGCCCTCCAATGTCAAATGATCCGCCTACGCCGCCCAGCCGGCCAGACGCGCTGTGCCCCATACCGTTTCCCTGTATTTACGGACCCATCATCTTTGTGACAGAATAAGGAGGACAGCGTATGTCACACACAACGACGCAAAGCGGCCTTTCGCGCCGGCAGTTTTTACGTTGGGGCGCTCTCGGGAGCGGCGCCGTATTCCTGGCAGCCTGTGCGGCTGCGCCCGCGGCTACCCTTCCCCCAGCCACACCAACCGCGGAACCGACCCCGGTACCCGCCGCGGCCGCGGAGACGGCAGCCGAAGAGGTTACGGTCATGGTCCGCGATGTGTTAGAGTACAGCCTGACGCCCCAGGGCTGGGAGGGCCCGTACGGCTCAGTCACATTCCGGCTGCACCAGGTCTGGCATAACGGCGAAGCCGTCTACCACATCCGCACGGACGCGTCTGACCCAGCCTTTGCGGAGGAAGTTGGCCTGGTCTATGTGCCTCTGCTCAACGTCGCCCTTACTATCGAGAACGTCAATAAGCTCTATCGCTTCGAGGGCGATAGGATGCCGGTGATCTCCATGATCCCAGGCGATGAGAACTACAGCTCCCTCTTCCGGATCGTGGACGTCGCGGTCAGTGACAGCAGCCTGGAACTATTGTCAGAAGCGGACATCGAGCAGGCCGTGCAGGATGGCGGCGCCACCCTCGCAGAGACCAACCTCTTTGTAAACTATCCTCTAATCCAGTGGACCGGGGGCGGCCTTACCGTGGATCCGGAGCTCAAGGAGGTGCTGCCAGGCGGCCAGCTCTTTGCCCCGCCCGATCTGGAAGCCATGACCGTGACCATGAAGCTGCACCAATGCTATCCTGGCAGCCGCTACATTCTCACCGATACCTCCGCCGTGCCCATGGCGCCCATGATGAACATCCCGGCCTCGGCGCCAACCCAGCAGCTAAAGGAGAAGGGCGGCACCGATGAGATTTGGGTCTTTGGCAACGGTATCAGCGGCCCAGGCGTCATGGGCTTCCAGCCGGCCATCTTCGACAACAAGGCGGGCGAGCCGGCGTGGAGCCCCTTCTGGGATCACTTCACCGTGGTCTGGAACGATGAGAGCAACGTCCGGGTCCTGACGAACTCGGCTGAGATTCGTGAGCTCGTGGCCTCTGGCGAGCTGCAGCAGTTCAACGGCGTGCCTGACTCGCACCCCAATGGCTTCGTCGTGAACTGCCCCGCGCCGATCCTGGCGCCCAATACGTTCCAGGCCTGATTCTGAACACCGGCAGTGCCGGTTGAGTGAGCATTCCACTGACCACGGATTTGGCGGATGCGACGGATTTGGATGGCGTTTGGCGTCAGTTCATGCTATCGCGCCCGCGGTTTTTGCTGAATGTCCGCACCATCCTGCCAGATCCGCCAAATCCGTGGTACAGTTTGGCTAGCGTACACACGTCCTGTCAACGGCGAATGGCTGTGTTGCCTCCGGTGCGCTCAACGCCGAGTGCGGGTATCTCGTGGGGATAAAGCGATCCTTGTCTAAGACGAGAAGGAGCAGGAAATGGCCACGTTGAACCAGGAAATCATCGCTGCCCTCAGTCACCTCGTGCGCCTCAATGAGGCCAGCGAGCTGGGCTTCGAAACTGCGGCTGAACACGCGCGAGAACCTGGCGTCAAGTATGTACTGAGGGAATTCGCGCGGCAGCGCGCCGCGTCTGCCACAGAGTTGCGCGCCGAAATCGAGCTTTGGGGCGGCGCGGCCATGGAACAGCCCGATCCCATGGCCGCGTTTCATCGCGGATGGATTGACCTGAAGGCCGGCTTGACCCTGGGCCGCGACAACATTGCCCGCGTGGTGTTGGATGAATGCGTGCGCGGTGAGAACGTGGCGCTGCGCCGCTACCAGCAGGCACAACAGGAGTTGCTGCCCGAAACGGTCCAGACACTGATCCAACAGCATGTCGTGCGGCGGCAGGCCGACTACGACAAGCTTTGCAGGATGGCGGCGTGTGGTGATGAGGCGCTCCTGATTCGTCTCTA
>JACFMY010000252.1 GCA_019455155.1 Caldilineaceae bacterium | reverse complement strand
ATCCTCAGCCACGGCCTTCTCTTTGGCCTTAAAAAGGCGATGGATACAGAAGGTACATTTCTCCACGACACCTTTGGGCCGTATGGCGGGCCCTTCCAGGCTGCCGTTGACTGAAACGACGTCAGGATTGATGTGCCGCGCCAGTTCCGGGCTCCATTCTGGTTCTTCCCAGTTAAAGTCACGCACACCGTAGGGACACGCAACCGTGCAGAAGCGGCAGCCGATACAACGGTTGTAGTCCTGGCGCACGATACCCTCTTCATCTTTGTAGGTGGCCTGGACTGGACAGACCTTGGTGCAGGGTGGGTTGTTGCAATGCATACAGGGACGCGTCATATAACGTGTCGTCACATTCGGATACTCGCCAAACGCTTCGACCTCGTTGACAGGATATGGAAATACATCGTTCCAACGCTGGGCATGCCCCTTGGCCGCATCCTCTGGTGACGAGGCTGGCGTATTGTTCTCCTGGCGGCAGGCAATGCTGCAACCCTGGCACGCAACACACTTATCAAGATCGATGACCATTGCCCAACGTGTCATTTGTCCGGCTCCTTGCTCACGCGCGATATACCTTGACTCGCGTATTGGTAAAGGCTGCCAGCCCTGTCAGCGGCTCGCTCGCCGGCCCGAGCAGCTCCAAACCGTTCACGCCCCGGTTCTGCGCCCAGCGCCCCACTGCTCGATGGCCCTGGTTGTAAGGCAGATTCACCACATCAGGGCGCAAGCCCGGCACCAGGCGCACCTTGGTCTGCACCTTGCCATGCGCGCTCTCGACCCAAACACGGTCCTTGTCTTCGAGATGCCGCTCGTGCGCCGCTTCGGGATTCATCTCCAGCCAACTATCCCATGTCTCACCCACCGTCATGCCGCTGATCTCCTGGAGTGTAGGCAGATTGGCGTTGGCGCTGTGTGCACCCAGGCTCATCAACGTAATCACGTTGAGCAACAAAGGATATTCGTGTTCGTCATCCGGGAAGGATACGGGTTCGTAGTGCGGCAAAAAGAGCTCGTCGCCCCGCGCCTGAATCCCCAGACGCTGCAGATCGGCCTCCTGCCGATCGCGTAGCAGACAGTAGAGCTCGCGGCTGAAGAAATCGAAGTGTCCGTCGCGCGGGGCCAGTTGGCGATCGCGCCCGATCACGTCGCTGATCCAGGGATCGCTGCCTCGATTGGCGAAGTTGTAGGGGGGCTGCACCCAAAGCCCAAGCTCAGTCAGGGTATCCCAGCCAACGCCAACGTCCTGGAGTTGCTCCTTTAACAAACTCACAAAATCGGGCCAGGGGAATGCTGTGGCCACCCAGCCACCTACGCGCTGGGCCAGCTCGATGAGAACATCACCGGCGTTGCGTGTGTCGTAGACCGGTTCCACGACAGGCTGGCGCAGCGCAACACCCGGGTAGCCAAGCCCCTCCATGAAATCGTCCTGCCAGCGTTCCAGAAAGGTATGGTCGGGCAGCACCAAGTCAGCGTACTGCGTTGTCTCGTCCAGGAAAGAACTGAAAGAAACGATGGTATCGACCTGCTCAAATGCCTTGGCCCACCGGCCCGGCCCATTGGGACACTCATACATGGGGTTGGCATCGTAGAGCATGAGGACTTCGACAGGGTGGCCCGCCAGGATGCGGTCGGCGACGGCCTGGTACGCATGGCGAGCGAGGGGAAACTGTGTTCCGGCGCCATCTACCCGTTCCGCCTGGCGTCCTCGTGCCGCCACGGGATCCGGAGGCAGCTCGGGCCAGCCAGGGCAGCTCGGATAGTGTTGGACGAGCACACCGCCTGGGGCCTCGACGCTGCCGACCAGCGCGTTCAGGGCATGGATAGCCATGGCCGTAAAGAGCCCATTTGCGCTGCCGTTGAGGAGACCGCCCTTGGCCGGCACCAGGGCGACGGCCGGCCGGTTGGTGGCAAACTCGCCAGCAACGCGGGCGATGATATCCGCCGGCACGCCCGTGATCTCGGCAACGGCAGAAGGGGTGTATTGCTCCAGCACCAGGGACTTAAACCCCTTGTGACGCACACCTTGCTCGTCGTCCCAATCTTCATAGCCAAATGAATAGCCCTCGACAAACTCCCGGTCCACCAGGCCCGCCGAGATGATCACGTTGGCCATACCGAGCGCCAGGGCCGCATCGGTACCCGGCCGGATAGGAATCCACTCATCGGCTTTGGCGCCCGTGATTCCCTGCCGCGGGTCAACGACAACGATCTTGCCCCGCTGCGGCCGTCCGCGGCGGATGAACGCATAACCGGAAATGAAGCGCTGGGGAACGCGGCTGGCCTCTAGAAAACTGGAACCAAAGGAGACCACGTAGTTGGCGTTCTCCATGTCGTAGGCCAGCAAATCGTAGATGCCCTGGGTAAGCAGATGCGCGAGCTTGGCTGCCTCGATGTTCAGGCTATCATGGGAAATGGCGTTTGGGGAGCCGATTGCCTGGGTGAAGTGGGTGATCAGATCGCGCATCTGGCCGCGCGTCTCGCCATACAAAAAAGCCAGACGCTCCGGATGGCCGCTCTCACGCAGCGTGGAGAGCCGGTGGGCTACCAGAGACAGGGCACTCTCCCAGGAGATCGCCTCCCAGTTTCCTTCCCCGCGCGCGCCAACCCGGCGCAGCGGCCCCTGAATGCGGTCTGGATTATAGAGCAACTCTGGACCAGATTGGCCTTTGGGGCAGAGCGTACCGAGATTGATGGGATGAAGCGGGCTGCCCTCGAGCTTGACCAATCTGCCATCCACCACACGCGCCCAGAGGCCACAGCCGCTGGGGCACAGCAGGCAAACGGAAGGAACAATCCGTTCCACAGCCAGCGTCGTCGCACTCGCCGCGGTCGCGGTCTGATGGGCGTCAAATGCCGCGACCGCCGCATGAATACTGTCAATATTGGCGCCCCGCTGCCCCAAGGCAGCGCTCAGGGCCGCAGTAATGGTCAGACCGCCAGCAGCTTTGAGAAAGTCACGTCGGGTAATCGGCATGGCATGGTGCTCCTCAATTGCCGCCACAATCTGTTCGTGTGGCGGGCTGGGCTGCGTCACTACAGCTCAGCCTGGGCGGCGGCAGTTGCCGTTTGTACAGAACTATCGTTGACTCCACTTCGCCGCGACCGATGGCTTGGACATAGGGAATCAGCGCCTGGAGCTCCTCATCGAGGAGCGTCTCGGGGGGATATCCGTTCATGGCGTCCCGGCCGTTGCGAATGATGTCGATTAGCTCGTCTTCGGGCCACTCCGTCTGGTTTAGGGCTGCTGCCACACCACCTTCTCCGACGATGCCGTGGCAACGCGAGCACTCAAACTGGTTGTAGAGCGTTGCCCCGTCCAACTCAGCTCCGGCTTCTGCCTCGCCGCCTGGCAGGGGCGGTACCACATCTGGCTTGCCCTCTGCGGTCCAAAGGAGACCTCGCAATGTACGCGGACCACCACCGGCAGGGCTAACATGGCACGTTGTGCATTGTTGGCCCGTGCGAGTCGTATATTCTGGATAAGCGTGGGCTGGCCAGGCAGTGGAGAAGACAACGAGCCCGAGCAAAACGCCGAGCCCTGTCCATGCTAGAGATCGAGCGAACCTGTTCATTGGCAGTACGCTTTCTCCATGCGTCCAAACAAGAGCGCCAATCCGTGTCTCATGCTTGCGTTGACGCAAACCAGATACGCCAAGGCGCGTCTACAACCATGCCTTGGAGACACGTGATACTCGAGGTAACTATCTGCAGCAGTTGTTTACGTCGGAAGGTGCGTCCGTGCCGATTACGCTGTTTGGTGATATAGCGATCGACTACACTACTGGCGCCGGATGGCACGCCTGACACCAAACGTATGCCGTTCACTTCACCTGTGCGCAGGAATCGATAGGTCTGATGCCGGTGACCTTCCAATCATCTGTGCAGCAGATACCGGTCAGCTGCAAATGAAAAGTACAAATACGACGCTGCAAAATATAGGCTAACTTCACACTCGATACCGGGTCTGGGGCACACTCATGATAGAGTTAAACCTGTACCTGTACCTCGGGCACACGGGGAGAATTGCGACGGTCAATTGTGCAGTTCGGAGACTGGTCAAGTGACCAGGGCACAAATGCCACGGCTTGTGGTAACGTCAAACGTTGCCTTGAACGCACGGCTAGAAATGAACAGCGCCCTGAGCGTGTACGCTCAGGGCGCTGTTGTTGTAGGGAGTTACCCTATCCAGTACAGAGTTGACTGGCCAGGTTGATCAGGGCGATGGTGCCCGGCTCGACGCGCTTACGGCCGCTCCATCGCCGACACATCGGCGCCCAAGTCCTCCAGGCTGTCATACAGTGTCTGGACGATATAGAGACCATTGTGTGCGAACGCGCCAGGATCCTTGCTCGCATACTGGTAGTTGTAGGCACCTCGGAGGAGGCGCGGTGTCCAACCGGTGAATGCGTTGTCACGGGAGATTTCGTCCGGATCCCCTTCGCCGTTGCCGTTGAGGTCGTTGAAGAAGTACGGATAGTTGGTACCGACGTAGACGATTGGTGTACCCAGATCCTCGGCCGCGTAGGCCTGCAACGCCGCGTAGAGGGCATCGCGCATGCTCTGGAGCTCGAAGTACAGACCTTCCTCGTCGTCGCCGTTGCCATCATAGTCCGCGTAGTTGTAACGGATATTCTGGATATCCTCGTACTCCTCAACTTCTTCGTGGCATTCGACACACGTATCCCACTTCACCTGCTGCCTGTGCGTGTCATGGCAGTCCGTGCAGTTGACGGCCTCGTCCACATGCTCGAAGAAACCGAGATACTCCTTGCCTGCGTACTCATAAGCTCCATTGGCTTCGGTGCCGTAGCGGGTTGCGCCGGCCGCGAAGTAGTGGGGATTGAGGAAACGCAAGCCCTCGGCCTGCTCGTCCGGTTCAGCGCTGCCAATCAGCCGGTCGACACTAGCGCCGGACTCCCGACCCTGGTGGCATTGCATGCACAGGTTCGTGTCAGACACGTCGCTGCTGACCGTCAAGCCGCTGGGGAATTTGACCTGCGTAAACTCGTAGCGCGTGTACTCATTCAGATCATTGTGGCAGGTGGCGCACTGGAAGCCATTCGCCAATGGCTGGGCCACCGTGACACCTTCCTTCAGGAACTGCGGCAGACCGCCTGCACTGTGACATCGGGCACAGCTGCCTGGAACTTCACCGTCTGCGTCCCAGTGGCGGAACGCCTCTTCCGAGCCGGCAAAGTGTCCTGAGTCGATTCGCCGCAGGGCCATCATATCAACGGGTTCTGCGATGGCGGTGTTCAAGTCCTCAATCGAGTCGTAGAGCAACTCGATGATGTACTTGCCGCCATGGGCAAAGGTGCCCGGATCTTTGAAGGAGACCTGATAGTTGTACGCGGCCTTGAGCAGGCGCGGGGTCCATGTAACGTACCTGTTGGGGAACGCGGCTTCCTCTTCTTCAGTGGTACCGTTGGCGTTGGTATCGATGAAGAAGTACGGGTAGCTCGCACTGGAGTAGACGATCGGCGCGCCAGCAACTTCGCTGGCATACGCCTGGATGCTGCCGAGCAGAATCTCCTGCAGACCCTGGAGCTCGTAGTAGATGCCTTCGGTGACGTCGCCGTTGCCGTTGTAGTCTTCGAGGGACCCGGCCATGCGGATGTTCTTGACATCGTCGGCGCTAGCCAGCGTCAGGTCGTCATTCTCATGACACTCCTTGCAGCCTTCCAGCTTGAGCTCAAGCGTGTGCGGGTTGTGGCAGTCAATGCAGGTTACATACCCATCCACATGGGCGAAGAACCCGTCATAGCTCTTGCCATCATACTCGTAACCACCCTTGGCCAGCGTGCCGTACTTGGTGGCGGCGGCCGCATAGTAGTGAATGTTCCTGAAGCCGAGCTGGTCACTGACCGTATCCTCATCGACGCCCACCTCGGCAATCGCCTGGTCGACACTGACTTTGGACTCACGGCCCTGGTGGCACTCCATGCAGCGCGACTCATCCCCCAGGTGTTCGAGAACCAAACCTGAAGGCATGGTTACGCTGTCCTTGGTCACAGTCACATCGTTGTGGCAGGCCACACAGTCGACCAGGGTGCCTATCGGCGCGGCCACATCCACAACGCCCGGTTCACTGCCGTCGGCGCCAAGGAAGTCCTGGTAGCCGACGCTGCTGTGGCACTTGGCACACTGGGTCGGCACCTCCGGTGGATCCTCTTCGTCCCAATGGATGAACGCCTCGGCCGTGGCATCGGCATGTCCCGATGACTGCCAAGCTTCCAGGAACGGAACGGTCACGGGTGGTGGTTCAGTATCCCCAGCCTCCTGTGCAGGGGGTGCGGCGCTTGCCGTTCCAAACGCAAGGGTCAACGCAAGCACTGCTACGAGCGCCCCACAGATGAGAAACATATGTTTTCTCACTCAGTTCACCCCTCCTTTCAAATTTGTCTTGGTTTGTCCCAGTTACGGGCTAAGAGTCAACTTGGAATTCCTGATTGTGGCATCTTTACCAGCGGCACCTCCCCTCTGCGCAGACGTGAGACTTGCTCTGCAGTAATCTTGGCTTAAGTTGGCCTATCTGCAATCAGGACTCGAAAGCTTGGTGGAATTGTGATGGATGTTACAATCCTACACTACTTCGCGCTTGCACGCAAGCAGTGTCGGCTGTTCCCCCATGCGCGATACACTGGCGATGGCTGCCGGACAAGTGTTAAGCAAACCGTAGGCCATCAGTTTGCTTCCACTCTTTCCGGCACAGCGCCGGCTCCCGAGCTGATTCCCAAACCTGACGACTTTCGCCGCGCATACATCATGCCAGCCTGGCCGGCATCGGCAGACGCCCCAACCTGTCTATGGAGCGGGCTGCACAGCCGGCGTTTGCGGCACAAACACCTCTATCTGCTGCCGTGGCACGGTTGTAATGGCCGTCTGTTCGTAGGTGACAAACATGTAGAGGCCCGTCAACATGACGGCCGTGATGATCACGGCGACAGGCACAAACACCCGCACACGTTTGCTGAAGCGTTCCGGGTCTTGGGGTGGAGGCTCCACATGGGCCTCAATCTCCGCCAACTCAATCGCGTGCTCTTCTTCCATTTCGTGGCGAGATATGTATCCCGTGAACATACTGCGGTTGAACTGTTTGATGTGCACGTTGTAAACATGCCACGTTACGATCGACAGCACCGCCAGCAACGCCTCGCCGCCGTGCGCTGCCTTTGACGCCGGTATGACCTGGCCAGGAAGAAACGTGGAGGTTGCAATGGGGTTCCAGAGGATGAAGCCGGTCAGCACCATGACAAGCGTCCCCCAAATCACCGCCCAATACTCGACCTTCTCACCGAAGTTGTAGCGACCCATTTTCGGCGGTTCCTTGAAGATGCCAACGTTATGGCCCAGTGCGTACAGACCATCCTTGACATCTTGCAGACTCAACAACATGGTCAGGGGAAGCCGCTGGACGAAGACCTTGTAGGTCACGACGCCAAAATGGTAGATCGTCTCCAGAATCAGCACCACAGCAGCCACGCGGTGGATCACGCGCACCATCTCGATGCCGCCCATGGCGGCAATCATCAGATTGGCCCACAGCTGGGAAGAGAACTTCTGCGGCAGCCCCGTCACGGCGAGGACTGTGAAGCTGGCTATCAGCACTGCATGCTCAAGCCGCTGCCACTCGTCGAAGCGATAATACCTGGTTCTTTGCTCTGTCATGATCGCTCTTTCTTCCGTCCAAAACGTTCGCGCGCGCGCCGGAATACATCCGTACCAATGAAAAGCAGGAAACCACCCACAGTGGCGGGAATCACGATCATGTAGAAGAGATCGACGAAATAGACCAGCGCATTGTGTTCGAGGGAAGGCTTGAAGTGGCTGGTCCAGGAATCAGGGAAGTTTTCCGTTGCGTCGGGATGGCACTGGCGGCAGGTGGCCAGCAGATTCTCCTTGATGACCTGGGAATGCTCGTCGCTCGCCGGCAGGATGTTATGAATGCCGTGACAGTCGTAACAGACCGCCTTATTGGTCTCCGCGTCCGGCGACTGGCGTTCGAAGATCGTCACTGTCGTGCCATGAAAATCGGCCACGTAGGTGTCGAATACATCGGTCGAGATCCCGTACCTGGCCATGAGCTCCGAATTGGCGTGGCAATGGCCACACGTATTGGGTGAGCTCAAGCGGAATGCGGCCGTGGTTGGATCCTCAATATTGTGGACACCGTGGCAGTCGGTACACACCGGCACATCTGGATTGTGCTCACCCAACAGCGCGGCGCCGTGGACGCTCGCCCCATACTGTTCATTGATCGTTGAGTGGCATTGGCCACAGGTCTGCGATACCCGCTCGCGCGGTTCATCCGGATCGTGGACCGCGTGGTTGCCGTGGCAGTCGGCGCAGGTTGCCGCTTCCAGAATGCCCTCGGCAATGTGCTGGGCATGGACACCATCAGCCGCCCGATCATAGATATCCGCGTGGCAATCCTGGCAGATCTGCTGCAGCTCTATGGTTAGATTGCGTCGTGTTTCGGCATCGACCGCAGGATGGGGAAACCCGTAAAACTCCTGATCCTTATGACAGTCCATGCAACGCAGTGGCGTATATTGCACGCCGCTGATCACCTGGAAGCCGTGCATGGAATTTTCGATATCGGTGGGATCGACTTTCAAGCTAACGGTGTCGCCTGACGCAAGCACCAACTCCCGCTCAAGCAAGCTGTGGCATGTCCTGCACTGATTGTCGGGAGACTGGGGTGTGCTGGCGTGGCAGGTTTGGCAGGATTGGTCCGGTCCGAGATTGGCCACCACCTCTTCATGTACGCTCTGGACGCGTTCATCGGCATAGGATTGGTGACAGGACTGGCACGTGCCGATAGGGTCCCCAGCCAGGGTACTGGCCGGCTCCACAGCATGCCCGCCGTGACAATTTACACAGTTGGGCAGATTGCTCTTGTCCGTCGCTTGAAGATGCCCAGGATTGTGGAGCTCCGCTGACGTATGGCACTGCTGGCAGTTTTGGGCAACATCAGCGGCGAACTCTGCCTCCGTTTGGACCGGGCTGGGCGCATGGGGATATTGGTATCGCTGCCGGCTGCGGTGACAGTCCGTACAATAGACTGGCGCCGCAGCGTGCGTTCCATGAACGGACTGGTCCAAAACTGCCAGATCGACACCCAAGTCCAGCGCTTCGCCGGAAGGTAACGTCAGTGTTTCGTCTTTCCCTACGTGGCACAGCTTGCAGGCTGCATCCGGAGCCGGATTCGAAAGGCTATCCTGCGCGGCGGCCGGACGGGCCCACAGCAGAGCTAAGACAATGACAGCGCAAGCCAGCCCTAGCCAGACCAACCGGCGCGCGCGTATTACGATTTGGGGGATCCGCCATTGATCCATTGAATAACCCACTCTAATTCTTCTGGCGGTAGCCAGTTAGGATGGCCCTGACGCTGCAGCTCGACGAGCAGGCTTTCTTCGGCATTCCCTGG
>JACFMY010000251.1:5975-9458 GCA_019455155.1 Caldilineaceae bacterium | reverse complement strand
CGCCGTTCTTGACCAGGCTAATGGCCGTCCAGCCTGGCTGTGGCATCATCGGCGCGTCAACCGACGCCACCGTCACCCGTTTGCGCCGCACCGACATGAGAAGCAATGCGTCGGCCCCATATGTGCGCCGGAAATCCTCCCAGTTGAATACTTCGGTGATGGCCGTCGCCTTGATCGTCGCCCCACTGTCCAAGAGTCGTTGGAGCTGCCCGTAGGTGGCGCCCTTGGAGAAGAGCAGCCTTCCCAGGTTGGGAAGACTGGGCGCGCTCTGCTCGCGGCCCGTAAGTCGCGGCGGCAGCTGGTACACGCCGGAAGAGCCAAACTCGTCCTCGAAGTGCTGGCAGGCCAGGGCATTCGCCTCGTCGTTGTCGGTCACGGCCAGCAGCCGGCCTATGCCGGAGAGATCCAGGTCCGTTTCCAGGTGCTCAGACAGAATGTTGCCCTGAATCGCGTCCAATCCACGCAGACGCGCTTCGGTCACATGGTTGCGGTTGACATCTACAAGCCGAACCGTGAAACCAGCCTGTTTGAGTACACAGCCCAGATCGCGCGCAAACAAGTTGGCGCCCATGATAAGAAAGCCCTGTGGATCGGCTTCGCTGACACCCAGCCGCCGCGCCAATGGTTTCGCCGTGATCCCCTGGAGCAAGACGGTTCCCACAATGACCAGAAAGACCAGCGGCGCCAGGATGCGAGCTTCCTCCACGCCAAAATCTACCAGGCGGAAGGCGAACAACGAGGAGACGGAGGCGGCCACAATGCCGCGGGGTGCAATCCAGGCAAGAAACAATCTTTCATTGCGGGACAGGCTACTACCCAGCGAGCTCAGGAAGACACCTACCGGCCGGATGACCACCATGATGACAGCCAAGAGCACCAGGCTGCGCCAGTCCAGCATTGCCAGATCTGCCATCGTTACATTGGCGGCCAAGAGAATAAAGAGCGTGGCAATGAGTAAGAGACTGATCTTTTCTTTGAAATAGAGCACCTCGTGCAGCTTACGCAGATCTGTGTTGGCCAGCGAGATGCCCATGACTGTCACCGTAAAGAGACCTGACTCGTGCGCCAGCTGGTCCGAAATGACGAAGGCGACGATGACAACGGAGAGCACCATGATATCGCGCAGGTAATCCGGCACCAGGTAGCGGTGGAGGGCCACATAGACAAACCCGCCGGCGCCCAGCCCCAGCACAGTGCCGACACCTACCATCTGTAGAAAGGAGATGGCGACAGCTTGCCAGCTATGGCCGGCCCCCGCCACGATCAGCTCAAAGACTACCACGGCAATCAAGGCGCCAATGGGATCGATGATGATCCCTTCCCATTTGAGAATGGAAGCCACCTTAGCCGTTGGCCGTACATTGCGCAGCAGCGGCGCAATCACTGTGGGACCCGTTACGATGATGAGCGCGCCGAATAAGAGGGCAAGCTCCCACGACAGACCGAGCAGCGCGTTAGCAGCAAGGGCGCCCCCAAACCAGGTCACCGCGGTCCCAACGGTTAACAAATTGCGGACCGTATGCGCCACATTGCGCACCTCTTTCCAGGTGAGCGTCAAGGCCCCTTCGAACAGGATGATTGCGACCGAAATCGACACAAAGGGCGTGAACAGATCGCCCAACAGCTCCTCGGGATCGATCAGGCCAAACAAAGGACCGGCAATGAAGCCGGTAAATAACAGGGGGAGAATAGCAGGTACTCGGATCCTCCAGGCAAACCACAGGCAGAAGAATCCAGCTGCCACGACACTGCCCATGGCCACTAATGGGTGGTGCAGCATATCCCTCCTTTCGGCCGCCGGCGGCCGCAGAACGCACCAGAGACAGACAGTGTACCGTAATCCGTATGCGGATCCAAAGCATGAGAAGGCGCGACGGATTATTGCCTCTTTGTCCCTGGCGCTGTCAAGGAAGGGATCGCTCCATTGGCGAGGGAATTCACCGGTCAAACGCATGCCATGGGCAGCGCGTTCAATCCAGCAGTTCCTCCTGTTCCCCTACAAGCTTAAACTGGCGGCGCTGCCCGGCGCTGTCCCAAGTGGGCATCTCTCCCCGGCCATATGGGGCATAGGCCGGCGGGTTTTGGGCCTGCACCGGCGTCTGTCCGCCTGCGAGCACGATAACAGGCGGTTGGTAGCCCCCATAAGGGGCAGGCAGGTATCGATCCTGGCGCCGGCGCTCGCTTTCAGCCTCTGCGCGCGCGGCATCTTGTCGCCGCCCTGTAGCCAATACGAGCAACGCGGTAGGTATGCCGGCCAGGACACCGAAGACGACGCCGATGGCCATCCCCAGGGCATCAGCGCTCAGTTGCCCGCCGATTCGCCACACAGCTACGCCGATCACGACGAGCATAGCCAATCCCAAGAACCTCTTCATAGGTCGCAACCTCCACAGTTGAAATCAGGAGTTGACATCACACCTTCACGCCGGATACCCCGCGGCGGACCGTCCGTCCTTGCCCTGTCGCTGCCAGATCGTCTGGATGCTCTGGCATTCCTGCTCGCTGATCCACGCCGCCTGAAAGCGGAGCGCGTCCCCGCGCGCAATCAAGAGAAAGTCGCCCTTGCCTTCCAGCTTCTCAGCGCCGCTATCGCGAATACCGGTCGCATAGCGCGCCTCGTCTCGACCTGCCACCGCGCCCACCAGGCGGATTGGGAAATTGGCGCGCATGGCGCTGCCAATAAGCTGCGCGGTCGGCTTTTGGGTACAGGCAAGCAGGTGGATGCCTGCCTCCCGGCCCCGTTGTGCAAGCCTGGTCAAGGCACTCTCCACGCGTTTCCCGCCGACTTCCAGGAGATCCGCCAATTCGTCTACTGCTACGACCAGCAGGGGCCGGTTCCGCCCGCTGCGATCGCGCTGTTCCATTTCCTTAACCGCACCCAACAGCGCGTGGGTGGCGTCGTCCTGGTTTGTGATGACGCCAAGGGTGGCATGGGGTAAGGTCGCCAGGGGCCCAAAGCCGCGCCCCTTCGGATCTATCAGCAGGAAGTGGAGGTCGTCCGGACGATTGTTCAGAGCCAGAGAGGCCAGGAGCCCGCGCGCAAGCCCCGTTTTGCCGCTCCCAGTCGTGCCAGCGATCAACACGTGCACGACATCGGGCGCGGTCAACCGTAACAATAGCGGTTCTCCAGACTCCTCTATGCCTAGCACAGCGGTATAGGCGGGTATAGCATGCAGTGATTGGGAGAGCGGCAGCAGACGCACGGCTGTCGGGTGGGCGCGAGGAAGTTCGATATGAATGAGCGCACCGTGCCGGGCGATCCGCACCTGGCGGCAACCCAGACCCATGGCGATCTCTTCGGCCAGACCTGTCACCTTGCTGACTTTTGTGTCCGGGTGCAGCCTTGTCTTGAACTGGATGAAGCGCGGCGTCACGATCCCGCTGACCACAAACCCGGGTGCCTTGTGTTTGGCCAAAATGGCCTCGATATGGTCTGCTTGTTGTTCCAACCAACTGCGGCTGATCTTCATCGGGCTTTCTCCT
>JACFMY010000251.1:0-5965 GCA_019455155.1 Caldilineaceae bacterium | reverse complement strand
CCTACCCCTTGATTGTATAGAACATATGTTCTAATGTCAAGGCGCGACTTTGAGATGGCGCGTGATCTCATCAGGTGTATGGAGCGTTGGACGAAGTGGTTGGAGAAAAAACAACGCCCAGAACACCAATGTGGTACCGTTCCGGGCGCAATCAGATGTCTGTGGTGGATCGGACAGGATTCGAACCTGTAACCAAGGAGTTATGAGCCCCCTGCTCTGCCGTTGAGCTACCGATCCGCAAGAGCCAAGGCTGGTGAAAAACGGGTGCGTCCTCATGAACGCACCCTAGACTCTTGTAAGAGCGGGTAACGGGAATCGAACCCGTATCACCTGCTTGGAAGGCAGGAGCTTTGCCTTTAAGCTATACCCGCAACCTGTCGGGGAGATAGGATTTGAACCTACGACCCCAGCGTCCCAAACGCTGTGCGCTGCCAGACTGCGCTACTCCCCGTTATTATATAGTGCCATTGTACTGGAAAGCTCGGCGCTGGTCAAAAGGAGGGCAGTTGGTTGGTCAGTTCGTCCACTCCAGACCCTGTTGGGCATAATCGCCCAGGTCGCCGGCCACCGGCCCGATCAACTGCACCGGACCCCCGTCGCTAGGAACGGCATAGAGCTTCCAGCTGCCGTCGCGGTTGCTAACGAACGCTACCCACTGGCCATCTGGACTGACGACGGGCAGCGCATCGATCGCTGAGTTGTCAGTCAGGCGGGTGATCTCACGGGTTACCGTATCGACGCGATAGATTTCGACATTGCCGTCACGGCCATTGCTCATAAAGACGACAAAATCACCCGCGGGCGACCAGCGTGGCCGGTCATCAGCCGGGACATTGGTAAGCGGCGCTGCACTGGTGCCACTGCCCGACATCGTCCAGAGGCCACAGCGATTCCCTGATTCGTCACAGCCCCGAAATACGATCTGGTCAGCAGTTGGATGCCACGCCGGCGACTGGCCATAACCAAGCGTATCGGTGGCGCCATTGACATCGGCCCACATCGTATAGATGCGCCACCGCCGGTCTCCTTCCCGATTGCTGGCAAACACAATGCGATTATCGAGCGGGTTCCAGCTGGGCAGGCTGTCCTCAGCATATTGGCTAAAGCGGAGCAACAGACCGGTGCCCGGATCGTAGCTGCTCAGGCCTGCCATATCGCGTCGCACGTTGCGGAAGGCCAGGCGCATACCGTCCCCGCGCATGGCGGGCTGGGCCCCTTCCTCGACCACCAGTTGTGCGGGTGTATTCTTGGCCAGGTTCAACATCATAATCTGATTCTTGCCGGTAACGGTATCCACCGACGAGTAGTAGATGCGGCCGCCGGCCGGCCCCTCGCCGTTGATTGGCTCGACATCCGTGGCCAGCTCACCGGCGGCAGTGACGTCGCCGGTAATCGTGGCGCGGGCCGTGACCGGCGTAGCGCCAGGTCCGGCATCACCGACCAGGCTGCACTGCGTCTCCGCGTCATCCCGCTGCTGGATCAGCTCGGGTGAAGTCGCCAGCGACAGCGCGGCCTTGTATTGGTCGTACGCAGAACACCACTTGCCAGCCTCGGCCAGCTGCCTGGCATAGGCGCTATAGGCTTCCTGGAGCCGCTCTCCCACGTCGCGGTAGTCAGGCTCCTCAGAGTAAATCTCTTCCAGCACCGGCAGCGTCCGCTCCCAATCCACATCGGAATATGTGAGCACTTCGAGATACATATCGATCAAGTCGCGCTCACGGTGGATGTCAGCCGCCGTCGGTCGCAACGCCAGCGCTTTGTCGTAGAGCAATAGCGCTTCTTCCAGGTTGTCAATATTGTCTTTTTCCAGGGCCAGGTTTACGTAGGCTGTGAAGAGCTGATCCCTTACATCCTTGGTCTTGTAGTTGCCGTCGAGCTGCTGAAGGATTGTGAGGTTGTTGAGCGCTTCCTGCCACCTGCCCGCCTTGATTGCGGTCTGGGCGTTCTCCCAGTAGATGTCCAGGGTAGATTGAGGTGTTTCGGTAGGTGACGCCTGGCCGGCTGCAACGACTGCGTCCCTCGTGGCAGCCGCTGGCACAGAAAGGGGGGAAGTTGACGCGTGCGTCGCCGCGGGGGCCGCGCCGGATGTCTGCCCAGCCGAAACTTGCTCGCTGGCCACCGGCGTGCCGGCTGCCGCCAGCGCAAGCAGATTCTTGATTCCCTGCTGAGCGATCTCGTTGCTGGGGTCCAGCAGCAATACCTTCTGATACTCGTCGAGCGCGGCCTGTAGCTCACCATCCGCCTGCAGGTCTGTGGCTCGCTGCAGCGAAATGCCGATCTGCTGGCGCCGCTGCACCTCTATCTGTTGCTGGCCTGCGCGGATGCCAAGTACAACGGAGAAGATCAAAATCGACACAGCCAGGATGGTGATCGCGCCAATGATCCACCAGGCCCAGGCCGGGAAACGTGAGTCGTGTGTCATAAAGTCAACCGAAAGGCGCACGCCATTACGTGCCGTTTTGCGCACATCGTGACGTTATACGCCAATTTTCAGCATTCTGCAACGTATGGGCGCTGCGACGGTATATTTGATGGGTAAGCGTACAGCCCACTTCCCTACTGTCCCACCTCTAAACCAAGGCACCTAGAGGGCAGCAGGCATACCTTTTGGGAACGTTGGCAACTCCCGATCTGTTCCCATGCGTTTCACTAAGCGGCAGCAGGTGTTGGACCTGCACCTGCAAGCCGCATTACGGAGAAATTGAGGAAACAGCCAGTGACTAGAATGCGACACCGGCTACGAGGATAACGTTGGCGTACGGGGTAAACTCGCCTGTTCGTATCACCGCCTTGCTCAGCGCGGTCTGCGGCTTGAACTCTGTGTGCGGCAGCATCCGGACCGGAATTTCGCCAAATACACCACGCAGCTCGTTGTACAGTTGCGGGCTGACCTGCGGCATCTCCAGCGCAATGATAGCCTCCTGGACGATCAGCTCGTCCAGCACCGCGTTCAATACATCCAGAAAACGCGGCAGATTGGGCTTGACTACCAGGTCAATACGATGGGGTCCAGCCGGAATCGGCAGGCCGGCGTCGGCTACGGTGATGGTGTCCAGGTGACCCATGCTCGCGACGACAGCGGCGATTTCAGCGTTCAAAATCCCTTGTTTCTTCATGGTCTGTTTCTCTGAACCGTGACCTCACGTTGTTCGGAGCAACATCTCCACATCTGTCTTCACATCTGTCTTCACATCTGTCTTCACATCTGGCAACAATGAGAGAATTGGAGACGGATGTAGAGATGTTGCTCTCTTTCGTCATACGCGCCGTTGGCTTAGGCTTGCATAGGCTCAAGCATACCGGCAGCCACACGTAGCGCTGCAGCACGGCTCGTATCTTCCCAGGGCAGGTCAATATCGTCACGGCCAAAGTGACCGTAGGCGGCTGTTTGCCGGTAGATGGGCCGGCGCAGTTTCAGGTCACGAATGATAGCGCCCGGGCGGAGATCGAAGTGTTCTTCAATGAGCTGCGCGATCTTTTCATCGGCGATGCGGCCCGTGCCAAAGGTTTCTACATTCACGCTCAACGGTCGGGCCACGCCGATGGCGTAGGCAAGCTGGATCTCGCAGCGTGTGGCCAGGCCGGCCGCTACGATATTCTTGGCTACCCACCGTGCCGCGTAGGCCGCGCTGCGATCGACTTTGGTGCAATCTTTGCCGCTAAACGCGCCGCCGCCATGCCGGCCCATGCCGCCATAGGTGTCGACGATAATCTTGCGGCCAGTGAGCCCGGCATCGCCCATGGGGCCGCCTACCACAAAGCGGCCGGTGGGATTGATGAAGATGCGCAGGTCTTTGTCAACATATTCGCCGGGGAGTACGGGATCGATGACGTGCTCGATGATGGCCTGGCGAATATCACTCTGAGAGATGTGCGGATCGTGCTGGGTACTGACGAGGACTGTGTGGATGCGCTTGGGGTTGCCGTAGCTATATTCTACCGTTACCTGCGTCTTGCCGTCGGGGCGCAGCCAGGGGAGGATGCCCTGCTTGCGCACTTCTGAGAGGCGGCGGGCTAGCTTGTGCGCAAGGTAGATGGGCATGGGCATGAGCGTGGGCGTCTCGTCACACGCAAAGCCAAACATCATCCCCTGATCGCCGGCGCCGACAGCCTCGATCTCGTCCTCCTCGCTGTCCATCTCGCCGGTCTTGAATTCCTGGGCCCGATCCACGCCCATGGCGATGTCGGGGCTTTGGGCTGCGATGGCGATCTGCACACCACAAGTGTTGCCGTCGAAGCCCTTGTCGCTGCTGTCAAAGCCGATCTCGTTGACGACCTTGCGCACCAAATCGTCAAAGTTCACAAACGCGGTTGTGGTGATCTCGCCCAGGCACATGACGAAGCCAGTCTTGATTGCGGTCTCGCACGCCACACGCGCGGTGGGATCCTGTTCCATGATCGCGTCCAGCACAGCATCGCTGATCTGGTCACACATCTTATCGGGGTGGCCTTCTGTCACCGATTCGCTGGTGAACAGAAGGCTTGGTGATGTCATAAATGTCGTCATAGGGTGTTCTCCTGGCTGATTCTACAGAAAGCGGAGCCTAAAAAACAGGGAGTTCGCCCAACGGGTTGTCCGCTACGGTGCCACCCTCGGCA
The DNA here is from genome assembly GCA_019455155.1 of Caldilineaceae bacterium. Taxonomy (GTDB): domain Bacteria; phylum Chloroflexota; class Anaerolineae; order Caldilineales; family Caldilineaceae; genus JACFMY01. The sequence continues at coordinate 1,366 of JACFMY010000251.1, read as the reverse complement.
AACCCCGGTCTTTCACGCTCTATTTCACATATTAGTGACCCGTGCCCAGGCTCCACTCGTTGAGATAGCGCGCCTGTTCGTCCGTCAGGGTGTCGATCGATATACCCATTGCCTTTAGCTTCAAGCTGGCGATCTCCTGGTCAATCGCCAACGGCACGTCATAGACCTGGTTCGCCAGCTCAGCGCCATGCTTGAGCATATATTCGGCCGCCAGGGCCTGGTTGGCGAAGCTCATGTCCATCACCGCGCTGGGATGGCCCTCGGCGGCAGCCAGGTTTACAAGACGGCCCTCGCCAGCCACATAGATGCGCCGCCCGTCCTCCAGCGCGTACTCGTCCAGGAAGTCACGGACGCGCGTGACCTTGGTTGCCATCTGGCTCAACGCCTTGAGGTTGATCTCCACGTCAAAGTGACCACTATTGGCGACGATGGCGCCATCGCGCATGACCTCCATGTGGTGGCGATCGATGACATGAATATCGCCGGTGGCGCTGCAGAAGATGTGCCCTTCCTTCGCTGCTTCCTGCATGGGCATGACGCGGAAACCGTCCATGACTGCTTCCAACGCGCGTAGCGGGTCGATCTCGGTCACAATGACATTGGCGCCCATGCCCCGAGCACGCATCGCGATACCCTTGCTACACCAGCCATAGCCACCTACGACGAAATTCTTGCCGGCCAGCAAGACATTGGTGGCGCGGATGATGCCGTCGATTGTGCTTTGGCCCGTACCGTAGCGATTGTCAAAGAAATGCTTCGTCTGCGCGTCGTTGACGGCAATGACGGGGAAGGCCAGCTTGCCTGCCGCAGCCATGGCGCGCAGACGGATAACGCCGGTTGTGGTCTCTTCGGTGCCCCCGACCACGTGATCCAGCAACTCGCTGCGCTTTGTGTGCAGCATGGCTACCAGGTCCATGCCATCATCCATGGTGATGTTGGGCTTGATGTCCAGGACGCTGTTCAGGTGGCTGTTGTACTGTTCAACGGACTCGCCCTTGATGGCATAGACCGGCATTTCGTAATAAGCCACCAGTGCGGCGGCGACATCGTCCTGGGTGCTCAACGGGTTGCTGGCACACAGGGCGGCCTCGGCGCCGCCTGCAATGAGGATGCGCATGAGGTTGGCAGTCTCAGAAGTCACATGCATGGCCGCGGCGATGCGGACACCTTTAAAAGGCTGTTCCTTCTTGAAGCGTTCCTCCAGCAGGTCCAGCACGGGCATCTCTTTTGCCGCCCATTGCATGCGAAATCGGCCGCGTTCGGCCAGTTTGATGTCGGCAATATCGTACGTCAATTCCTTGGTTGCGGTTGTCATTTGGTTCTCCGAAGGTCAAATACTGAGCCACAAAGATGCCAGCTTTCGAAG
>JACFMY010000250.1 GCA_019455155.1 Caldilineaceae bacterium | reverse complement strand
CTGGTGATCCAGTGTGCTTTCGCCGATGCCAAATGTACGCAGGATCCGCCGCCGGATGATGGCAGAACCGCCGGCCCGGTTACGCAGATAGGGCAGCACCGTGGCGGTCATGAGATGCATCATCTCCCGGGGCACGCCTGGCACGGCAATAACGGCACAGCGCCCGGTTTCAACGATAAAACCGGGCGCTGTGCCTACAGGATTCTCAATCAATATGGCGCCGTCAGGAATATAGGCTTGCTGCCGGTTGTTCTCGGTCATCTCGATGCCAAAGCGGGCAAACCGTTCCTGGAGCGTACGCAGCGCGGCGTCATGGAGCACCAGCGGCCGGCCGGTGGCGTTGGCGATGGCCTGCCGTGTAATGTCGTCCACAGTAGGGCCTAAGCCGCCCGTTACGATGATGGCATCGCTGCGCGCCATACCCTGTTCGATGACGCCGCGCAGCCGCGGCTCATTGTCCCCTACGGTCGTCTTATAATAAAGGTTGATGCCCGCCTCGCGTAGCTGTTGGGCAATCCAGGCGGCATTGGTGTCGACAATGTCGCCCAACAAGATCTCGGTGCCGGTCGTTACGATCTCGGCGACAAGTGCAGTCGTGGTCATACAGTCTCGTCTATGGCAAACAGATAGGAACCTCGCAGACGCGGGCATAACACCACCGGCAGGGTGCCGGGGCACGCGTTCAAGCGAGCGTGCGACCTCGCGTCCGGGTGGCTCCCCGCACTTACAGCATGAGCGCCGCCTGCCCGCGGATGGACTTAAGGCGGTCGGCGACGTCGGTTGCGCCGCGGTCCCGGAAATCCTTTTCCAGTTCTCGCAGCGAGCTAACAAACTCCTTAGAAAGCACGTCCCGATTGCTTTCCAGCAACTTGCGCTGGGCCGCGGCGTCGGGCGCGTTGAGCAGTTGGTTGATCAGGCGCACATCGGGCGCCATCTGTTCTTCTAGAATCGAGACGGCCTTGTCGTAGATCGTTTTCAGCCGTCTGGCCGCCGCGGTTGCCTTGGATCGCCCAGCCTGTTCAATACTGGCTGCCAACACGCCGAGAAAGTTCTCGTCGATATAGTCGGCATATTCGCGCAGCGTGGCGTCGATATCGGTAGACTCTAATACCGCCTGCAGCACTTCCTGTGACTGTGCAGCCACATTCTGGGCGCTAGCCCGCTGTTGCTCCTGAATGTCCTGCACCAGATTGCGCAGCGCTTCCAGATGGGCGCGCGTCTCAAGATCCTGCTCCGTTTCGAGGCGCTCGGCGATTGTCAGCAGGAACTGGTAGTCCAGCATAGGCGCCAGGGAGATCGCGATCGCGCTGGCTATTTCGCGGCCATCCTTGCCCTGCCACGCGTCAAGCATGGCCGCGAGCACATCGGCCCGCGAGGCGCCTGGCTTGATGTTACGCACCGCGGCCGTGGCGCGATCCTGGAGCTCCTTGATCTCCTTGCCGCTTTCCGTGTTTTCCAGCAGATAGGTTCGGAGGGTAGAGAGCTGGGTAGCGCTCTCCTGGTCACCCTGCGTGCTGGTAAGGATCATCAGCCGTTCGAGCAAGGCAAATAACTGGCGGTCGATCAGACTCTTGTGACGCTCCAGGGCAATCTGCAACGCAGAGCGGTCGTCGGCGAGCCGCATGAGGCTTTGGAGCGCGGCCATCTGGTCGCGCTGCCGCCGCAACATCTCCGGCGTCACACCTTGAAACTCCCACAGCTTCTCCACGAAGCGATTCCAGTCCAGATATTCCTTGGGCTGCAACATGTAACCCCGGCGCGCCTCGGTGGGGAGGCGCCGCATGAGCGCCTGGGTCAAATCGCCGATGATCTTCTGGCGCTGGACATCGTCCACACCAGTCGCTGGCACATAGACGCCAAGGAAGGAATGCTCCGGCGAGTGGACCATGAGTGGCGCATTGAGCGCGCCGCCGGTGCCACAGTTTGGACAGACCGCCACATTGATCTGGCCACCCAGCAGCGCCGGCCCGAGCTCAGGGTTGGCGCCCAGATCAATGATGCTAAAGATGGGCACCGTGTACGGAGTGCCGCAGGCCGGGCACTGCACCTGGGCGCCCGTGGGCGGGAAGAGTAAATCCGCGCCACGGCCCCGTTGCCGGCCGCCGGTCGCGGCAGGAGTCTCAGGCGTAAGAGGTGTCTCCACAATGGGCGGCTGCTCCTCCGGCGCTGGGGTGGACGCCTGCTCCTCCTCCACGCGCCGGCGCGAGAAACCCTTGGGCAGCTCAATTCCGCTGCCGCCAGATTTCTTGTCGTTGTCTTTGCCAGGCAAAATGATTCCGCTCATGAGAGATTTCATTCCTTCGCTCTATGCCCTGTAACAGGGTATCCTTGTAAAAGGTGATGCCGGTCGTGCGTGATGCCAATAGGCGGTATTGTACCCTATGCGTCAACCAAGGACCAAAGGATCAGCCATTCTGCCGCCAGCAGCTTCGTTGACAGCAGCCCTGCACCGGTCTATAATGCGCGTACCCTGGCCCGCGCGCCCCCAGTTTCAAAAACAAAGGAGCCCCCATGGCACTCAAAGATATCAAGGCCTGTGTCGATCGGATCTTGCCCCCTTCGCGTGATGTGCGCGCCCGCCGGCGCTCAGTAGAGGTGAATCCGGCCAATGCCATCTTAATGGACCCCTTGCCTTTTGTCCCTGGCGCGCCCATTCCTGCGGCGTTGGCTGCAGTAACCCGTAAGCTGTGGAAGCCGGGCATGACCCTGCGCGTCCGCTTCCTGGACGGCGACCCCGTCATCCAGCAGCGGCTGCAGCCCTATGCACACATCTGGAGCCAGTTCGGCAACATCAAGTTCGCCTTTGGCGACGACCCGGACGCCGAGATCCGGATTTCGTTCAAGAGCAGGGGCTCCTGGTCGTATATTGGCACAGACGCGCTGGGAATTCCTCGCAATCAGGCGACCATGAACTATGGCTGGCTGACCCGCGACACGCCCGACGAAGAATATTCGCGGGTCGTGACGCACGAGTTTGGCCACGCGCTGGCCTGTATCCATGAGCATCAGAATCCTGCCGGGAATATCCCGTGGGACAAGCCGGTCGTCTACCGCTACTACGCCGGACCGCCCAATAACTGGACAAAGGAACAGGTAGATGTCAACCTGTTCCAGACCTACGACCGCACACAGACGCAGTTCTCGGCCTTCGACAAAGAGTCGATCATGCTCTACCCCATTCCCAATGACTTCACCATCGGGAACTTCGAAGTAGGCTGGAACACGGCGCTGTCAATGGTGGACAAAGAGTTTGTCGCCACGCTCGATCCGTTCAGCGAGAAGAAGGCGAATGAGCTGGAGATCGACGGCAAGCCGGTGGCAGAGTCGATTGGGAAGATGGGCGAGGTGGACACCTTCACTTTCCAGGTGGTGAAGGCCCGGCGCTACCGCATCGAGACCCTGGGTAAGCAGGACCTGGTCATGGGTCTCTATGGGCCTGACGACCCCAAACGATTGGTGCGCACCGACGACGACAGCGGCGCCGGTTTCAACGCCCGCATCATTAGCTTCTTGCGACCAGGCGAATATGCCGTGCTCGTGCGCCATTTCAGCAAGCTGCGCACCGGGGACTACCAGATCCAGGTCAAGACGGAGAAGTAACACAGCGCGCCCTGAAGGCCGGGGGAATATGCCCAATACGCAGCACGCAGCGTGTAGAGGCGCTCTGCCTGGCACGCTGCGTGCTGCGTGTTTTGTTGTTGGGCGCCCTTTTTGTCAAGATATAGTAACCAAACAACCAACCGCGCAAGCCTCAGTCTTGTATAGCGATTGACCCAAGATCAGAAAGAGATAACCGGCATGAACACCGATCACGCCCGCTGGTTCAAATCTGGCATTCGTTCTCTGGCGCCTATCGAACGCGGTCTTGTCGACGACACCCTGCACCGGCTGCAGTGGAACGAGAATCCGATTGACTTTCCCGCCGATCTAAAAGAAGAGGTCATGCAGCGCATGGCGCAGCTTGAGTGGTCCCGCTATCCGCGCGGCTCACGACCATGGCAGCTCATTGGCCGGCTGGCCCAGCACACGGGCGTTCCCGCCGAGCAGATCGTGGTCAGCGAAGGCTCGGCCGATCTCATCAAGCTCATCATGGCGGCCACGCTCCAGCCCGGCGCTACGGTCGTCATGCCTGCACCCACCTTCCTCCTCTACCGCCTGAATGCACGGATGCAGGAAGCCAATCGCATTGAAATCCCGTTGGTACCCGAGAATGGCTATGCCCTGCCGGTCGCCGCGCTCAGCGAGGCCGCCCAGCAGCACCAGGCGCCGTTGGTGGTCGTCTGTGCGCCCAATAACCCCACGGGCACGGTCTACGACCTGGCGGATCTGCGGCAGCTGGCAATTGGGTGTCCGGGTCTGCTGGTCATCGATGCTGCCTATGCCGAGTTCTGCCACCAAGACCTGACGCCGTTGCTGGACCTGGACAATGTGGTGATTGTGCGTACCTTCAGCAAGGTCTATGCCATGGCCGGCGTGCGCGTCGGTTACGCCTTGACCAGCGCGGCCATTGCCCGAGAATTGCAGAAGGTCGTGACGGTCTTCCCGCTCAGCGTCTTTAGCGAGGTGACAGCGACCGTCGCGCTAGAGAACTACGATCGCTTTATGGCCGCGCGCGATGTCCTGGTCAAGGAGCGGGAACGGTTGGCCGCGGCGCTCCGCGGTGTGCCCGGCGTGCGGGTCTTCTCCAGCGGCACCAACTTCCTGCTGGTACAGCTGGATTATCCCAAACAGGCGCTGCTTAGCCACCTGGTTAAACAACATCACGTCCTCATCTCCGACATGGCCGCCTATCCGGAGCTCGATAACTGCGTGCGCATTTCTCTGGGTACGCCCGCCCAGAACGATCTGGTGATTCAGGGATTTCGTGAGCTATCCGCGCAGCAGACACTTTAGGCCCAACGGGGCTTCCCCAGGGCATATCCGGCTGAAGGCACGGCAATCGCATTCAATGCGCACCCGCACATGAAAACGAAAAGAGGGCGTTGAGCCGGCTGCTGCACTCAACGCCCTCTCCGCGACGTCTTCACCTCATCCGCTGTTGTCTAGCGCAACGCGCAGTGGAGCAGATCGTGCCCGCGCGCCAGGCGCGTGCTATCGCTGTACAAACTCGCCAGGACCGTGCACAACGCCGACGGGCTCGGGCTGGGGCTCACCCTCCTGAACCGGAATACTCATCTGCACCACCTGGCGGGTACTGCGCAGAATGCCGTAAAGAACTGGTTCCTCGCTCGAGCGATCCCACGCGATTCCCTGACCGGCAAAATCGGGCAGTTTCACCGTTGCCACCCACTTGAGAATCGAGCCAGCGTCAGGCAGCTCTACGACATATACTTCGGCGCGGTCGTGTCCGGCAAGATAGAGGCGGCCATCCGGTCCCCAGGAGCCGCCTGAATTGCTCATGGGATCAAACCGGTCCAACATTTCCACCGGATATGTCCACTGTTCGAGAATGGTGAAGTTGTCGTCCATCTTCACCACCTGCGTATTGGCCGTGAGACCATAGGCAATAGGCTGGCCCGTCCTGGACCCGGTTGTAGTTGGCAAAGGCGCCCCACCAGTAGCCGTCGTAGCGATCGAGCCAGGTAAACGAGCCAACCTGAATACCAAAGCTATAGGTGTCGATATGCTCCATGGTCTCGGTGTCCCAGACCTCTACAGAGCTGGTCATAGGCCACACCGGGTAGTTGGAATGGGCCGCGTACAGCTTCCCATCCACAACAACACCGCTGTCCAAATGGATGATGGGCCCATCACCGGTCACACCGTCCCACTGCAGGAGCGCCTCGCCCGTCTCCTTGTCATGTTTGGTGATGTGGTAGTTGTCAACAGCATAGAAATAGCCATCGTCGACGGCCACCCCCTGGCGAGCGTCGGGGGCATCGAAGATGGCGATGGTCTCGCCTTCCAGTTCCGGCACTTCATCCTGCGCGAGCAGCGGACCTGCGCCAGCGGCAGCCAACACGAGTGCAAACACAGCCAGTACAGTGATCGTTTTTGCCACAGCTGGAATATGGAAGCGATACGGATGTTGTGGACTCACAGCGCTTTCTCCTTACGAGGGTTCCCTAATTGTGAAGAGCAGCCAATAGACGGCATCAGCACGTACGCGCGTGCCGGATGAGGTGGGCTTTCTTGGCAAAAGCAGCCGCTATATTGAGCAAAGCGCGGCCAGATGATCAGCTAGTTTAGTGGTCATTAAGCAAAGGTAAACGGCTCGTCAAGGAATGTAGATCGGGCCGGGCGGCGCGCCGGTTCCACTTCGCCGCGCGGTTGTTGATAAATGGCGCGATACTTATTAGAGAAATATCGGAAAACGCTTCCCAAACCCATGCCCTATGAGCTTGATCATCGCAAGTAGAGCGCCCATCGCGCGCCCCTATTAGTAGGGAGACCGCCAAATGATGAATGACAAAGCTTGGATTACAGCCGAAGGCTACGAGAAACTTCAGGCACAGCTTGAGACGCTGCGTACCGTGAAACGGCCAGCAATGCTCGCAAACCTGCAGGAAGTGAGCAGTAGCGCCGACTGGCGCGAAGACTCACAGCGCATTCAGCTGGAAAACGAGCTGGCCGTGCTCGATGCCGAGATTCGCCGGCTGGAGGAGTTACTGGCTCAGAGTGAAATTGTTGAAGCGGGAAACAACGACGCCATCGTGGATATCGGCGAGACCGTCGTGCTGCAGACAGATGGCGAAATCGAGACCTACACAATTGTCAGCCCGGCGGAGTCCGATCCAGACGCAGGTCGCATCTCGTACGAGAGCCCGCTTGGGAGCAGCTTGTTGCATCACAAGGTGGGCGATGAAGTCGACGTGACTGTGCCCATGGGCGTCATCCATTTTCTTATTGTTGCTGTGCGTTAGTACCCGGTCCTGTCGTCAGGGGATTGCGGCTGCCGGTATTCTTCACGAACTGAATCCATGACCTTTCGCTCAACGGCGGCCAGCCGCAAGGTAACGCCCGCTAGCAGTGGTCATGTCGCATGGGATCCGGCGGACATAGGTCGTTGACGGCCCCACGAGGCCACGCGACAATTTGTCCAGCGCCTGGCTGGACGCGCTTGGGGGCACCCTGTGCCAACCAACAGGAGCCCGGCAGTGCCCATTGCATTTTTGCTCCTCAGGCTGCGACTATCTGCGGCGCGTTGCAGAGCGCACACGAAACCATCCGACCAGAACCAACTCGATCCGATCCATGAGAAAAACGCTGTTCAGTTTGCCTGGGGTGATCCTCGCCCTGACAATGATTGCCTTTGTTACGGGCATTGTGGCTTTAGGCGCCGCGGGCGCGCACGAGCCAACGGAGTGGACCCTCACGCTGGAATGGCAACGCTGCCCAGATTGGTATTGCGAAACCGGCTGGTACGCCTCACCGGCTGTAGCCGATCTAGACCGGGACGGGCAGGTCGAGGTGTTTTGGGGCGGTTACACACTGATGGCGGTCAATGGTGCTGACGGCACAATCAAATGGATCCGGCCCAAAGGGAGCAGCGCGCGGCTGTGGCCAGGTATTGTCGTCGCAGACCTGGACCAGAATGGCGCGCAGGAGATCGTGACCGCCAATGGCAGCGGCCAGATCAGCGACTACGGCGTCGGGCTTGCACCGTTGCCCGGCTGGCCCGCCAACCCGACTGGCACAAACCGGGAGATTCGCAGCCTCGCCACCGCCGATCTCGACAACAACAGCGACCTCGAGATCGTCGTCTGTTCGACCCGGTCCGACGACCAGTGGTTCGTCTACGAACACACGGGGGCGTTGCGCGGTGGCTGGCCCAAGATGACCGACAGCGACACCAATGGTAACGCGGCTGGCTGCTACAACGAGAACGTCGGTCTTGCCGATCTGGACGGAGACGGTGACGGGGAGATCATCGGTCCCAACGATACCCACTACATCGCCGCGTTTCACGACGATGGGTCTCCCCTGCGCGCCAGCCCCATCTACGGCGCCAGCGGGAACCAGAACAAGCCGTGGGCTCGCGTTGGGCTGCACGTCGATCACGCGGTGGACCTGCGGGGTTATGCAAACTGTGGCACCGAGCACCGCCCCAACATGGCCAACAGCCCACCCACCATTGCCGATGTCAATGGGGACGGCACACTCGAGACTGTCGTCGTGGGCAACGTCTATAACTGCGGCACGGATCCCTATACTGACCTGTATGAGATGCCCTTTATCCTCAACGCAGATCGGACGCGCTGGAAAGACGCAACGTACGACTGGACCGTGATACCTATTCCAGACGCCAATGCGGGCCCGCTGAGCGAAGACTACAATGTCATCGAGAACAACGTTCCGAATCCAGTCGTCGTCGATCTGGACGGCGACGGCAAGCGTGAGATCCTCTATCCCTCCTATGATGGCCGTGTCCACGCCTATTGGCTGGACAAGAGCGAGCACGGCGCCTGGCCGTTTGAGGTGACCCAGCCTGGCGATGGCTTCATGCGCTTTGCCTCTGAGCCCATCGCGGTCGACCTGGAGAACGACGGCAAGGCGGAGGTGATCTTTGCGTCGTGGACAGAAAACGGCAGCAACCAGCCGGGGAAGCTCTATATCGTCTCGTGGGACGGGCAGCTGATCCACTCAATCGACCTGCCCTATGACAGCGGCGATGGTCGTGGCGGCTCATTGGCCGCGCCCACCATTGCCAATATCGACAACGATCCTGATCTGGAGCTACTGATCGGGACGATAAACAAGGGCCTGGTGGCGTACGAAATCGGCGGCTCGTCCAGCGCGCGCATCCTGTGGGGTACGGGCCGCGGGAATTTCCAGCGCACGGGCACCCCGCCAGCGGCCGCGCCCGCGCGTGGCACCCTCGATGGCTCTTACAAAACAGTCAACGAGCCGCTTGCTGGACCAGGCGATATGCTAACCTATACCATTGGCCTTGCGAATCCCGGCCCGCCCCTGCTATCGGTCTACGTCACCGACACCCTGCCGGCGGAAGCCTTTCTGGTCGATGGCAGTGTGCAGGTCACAGGCGGGAGTTGGACACTCGACGGCCACACGCTCACATGGACCGGCGCGGTCTCGCCGCCCGTGGGCATCACCATTTCCTATGCCATGACGGTGAGCTCAACCCTGACAGAGCCCACTCTCCTCCTCAACACGGCGCTCATCGACGATGGGCATGGGACCATCCACACGCGCACCGCGGGCGCCGTCGCCAATGGGCACGCGCTGTACCTGCCCCTCATCCAAGAATAACGCACGCCGCCAAGGCGCCACCTGCCGTGCTGTCCGCGCCCCTAACCATCGCCAAGCACAAGACCGACCCGGCACACCACACCCGCCCCAACCACCATCTCCCCCACCTCGCCGCAGATCACGCAGGGATGACTACGTGATCTGCGCCATGGCGGCGCCACGGGACAGATCGCGCGCCGGCAGGTACCATACCTGCCCCTGGAGTTTGGCCTTTTTTGGCAGGGAGTTGAAAAGGGATGCCCAATCAGTGA
>JACFMY010000249.1 GCA_019455155.1 Caldilineaceae bacterium | reverse complement strand
GCTTCTCGACCACCTGGTTCAGCTTGCGTAGCCCCAACGCCTCAACCGTTCGTTTCTGGCTCTCAGTGTAGCCAATCGGGCTGCGCACTAGCTTAACACGGATTATCTTGGCGCCCTTCTTTTTAGGCATGGAGCTCCTCCTTATACCAGAACGGAGCCAGGTGCGCCGGGTCAACGCCACGATAGCCAGCTTCTTCCCGGAAATCGCGCAACGACTTGAGCGCCGAGAAGGTGGCCTGTACGACATTCAGGATGTTATCGCTGCCCAAGGACTTGCTCAGGATGTCACTGATGCCGGCCGCTTCGACGACCGCGCGCACACCGCCGCCCGCAATGACACCCGTGCCAGGGCTCGCAGGCTTCAACAAGACCTGTCCAGCACCAAACCGCGCCGTTACTTCGTGAGGAATGGTGTTACCCAAGCGGGGTACGGGCACCATCGCCTTCTTGGCCTGGTCAGAGGCCTTGCGAATGGCATCCGGAACCTCACGAGCCTTACCGATTCCCACTCCTACGCGGCCCTGTCTGTCGCCTACGACAACGACCGCGCGGAAAGCAAAACGCCGGCCGCCCTTGACGACTTTGGCCGTGCGGGTGAGATGAACGACGCGCTCATCGAACTCGTCGCGACGCTCCTCGCGTTCCTTCTCGCGCTCTCTGCTCTTCTTATCCTTCTTCGCCATATCAGTTCTCCCAGCCATCTTCGTGTTAGAAGTCCAGGCCGCCCTCGCGGCTGCCATCGGCCAGCGCCTTGACGCGGCCGTGATACGGATACCCGCCCCGATCAAAGACCACCTTGGTCACGCCCTTAGACTGAGCGCGTTCGGCCACGACCTTTCCTACGGCTTTGGCCTGGTCGATCTTGTTGAGCGGCGCCAGCTGTTCACGCAGATCGCGATCCACGGTGGAAGCAGCCACCAATGTTTGGCCGGTCGTATCATCGATAATCTGGACGTAAATGTGCTCCAGGCTGCGGAATACATTCAAACGTGGCCGGGCCGGCGTGCCGTGTACCTTGCGCCGCACGCGCGCATGGCGACGCTGGCGTGCAACGAAACGACTTGCAGTAGCCATGGTTCACCCACTCCTTATTTCTTGCCTACTTTACCGGCCTTACCGGCTTTTTGACGCACATATTCGCCTTCGTAGCGAATGCCCTTACCCTGATACGGCTCCGGTGGGCGAGCCTCGCGGATGACCGCGGCGAGCTGGCCAACGGCTGCTTTGTCCATGCCGGAAACCACAAAGCCGCGACCGTCCTTGTCCACATCAAAGGCCATGTCAGGCGTTGGCGGCGCAAACTCCACCGGATGGCTCTTGCCAACGGACAGCACCAGGTTGTTGCCGCGCTTCTCAGCGCGGTAGCCAACGCCCTGGATCTGCAGGCGCTTGCTGAAGCCCACAGTGACACCTGTTACCATATTGGCAAGTAGAGAACGCGTCAAGCCATGTTGGGCACGATGGTGGCGCTGGTCAGTCGGCCGCTTCACCACGATCTGGTTGTTCTCGACCGTGACCTGCATGTCTTTGTCAAACTGCTGTTTGAGCGTGCCCTTGGGCCCGGTAATGGTCACCAGGTTGCCTTTATCTACCGACACAGTCACCTTGGCCGGCAGCGAGATGGGCATTTTTCCAATTCTCGACATCACTCCCTCCCACTTACCAGACGTTGCACAGGATCTCGCCGCCGATCCGCGCGCGGCGAGCCTTGCGGCCAGTCATGAGCCCCTTGGGTGTAGAGACTATACTGATCCCAAGACCACTGCGCACCCACGGAATCTCTTTGTAACCGCTATAGAAGCGGCGGCCGGGCTTACTGACACGTTCCAGGCCAGAAATGACAGAGCGCCCCTGCGACGTATATTTGAGCCGCAGCACTAACCGCGGTTGCGGCTTGTCGTCAGTTACGCCATAGCCTTCAATAAAGCCTTCATCGGCCAAAATCCGGGCAATGCCTGCCTTGATACTAGAGCTCGGCATTACCACCTGTCTTTGCTTCACCATGCTCGCATTGCGAATACGCGTGAGCATGTCGGCAATTGGATCGTTTACCATTCGTTTCTCCTCAGGTTACTCTTGCAACCTCTGACGTTAGCAACGAAGTTGTAGTTAGCAACCGAGCAATGAGCCATACCAGCACAGTGGGACGCATGCGCCGCCAGACCGCTAATGATCTGTCCGCGCGGTGACGTCTACGCGACCTGGTAGCTGGCCATTTGCTCTCGCATTACCAGCTCGACTTCACGACACCCGGCAGATGGCCACGCAACGCTTCGCTGCGGAAGCAGATACGGCACAGGCCAAAGCGGCGCATATAGCCGCGCGGGCGACCACAGATCTTGCAGCGGTTGCGTACCCGCACCGCATATTTTCGCCTGCCTTCCCGGGCAACAATCGACTTCTTGGCCACGGCTCTTCCCCTTATCTTTTGAACGGCATATTCATCAGCGCCAGCAACCGCCGCGCTTCCTCGTCGGTCTGAGCAGTCGTGACAATCGTCACTTCCAAGCCGCGGATCTTGTCGATCTTGTCGTAGTTGATCTCGGGAAAGACCAACTGCTCGCGCAGGCCCAGACTGTAGTTACCGCGACCGTCGAACGCGTCAGGCGAGATCCCCTGGAAGTCACGTTGCCGCGGCAACACGACATTGATCAGGCGGTCCAGAAAGTCCCACATACGCGCGCCGCGCAAGGTCACTTTCGCACCGATGGACATGCCCTCGCGCAACTTGAAGGTAGCAATGGAGTTGCGCGCCTTGGTAATCACCGGTTTCTGGCCCGTCATAATGGCCAGATCGCCCGCGGCAGCCTCTAAAGCCCTGCTGTTCTGCAGTGCCTCACCCAAGCCGATGTTCACGGCGATTTTCTGGAGGCGCGGTACCTGCATCACATTCTTATAGCCGAATTCCTTCATCATGGCCGGCACAATCTCTTCATGATACCGGCTCTTTAACCGGGGCACCGGCCGCGATGCGCTTTGCTCACTCATCCTCATGTCTCCTTGCCCGCAGACGCCGGCGAGTCCGGCGAAAGGTCAGGCCAAACAATTGACAATGGAGAATAGAGAACGGAGAAGAGTTGGCAAAAAACCGGTCCTGACCGGGCCACCAACAACTTCCCATTTCCCATTCACAGATTACTTCGGTTTCGGCAGCGGACTACCACTACGCCGGTCGACACGCTCTTTCGAACCGTCTTTTGCCACCTCGTAGCCAGTGCGGGTCGGCTTCCCGTCGGTGCCCACCAGCATCACATTGCTGATATGGATGGGCGCTTCCTTCTCGATGCGTCCCGTCTGGGTGCCGACGCGGCCTGTGGGCCGTTGGTGCTTGACCACGATGTTGGCGCCGGCAACGATCACATAAACACGATTGGGATCGAAGGTACCGTCGCGCCGCTTCTTGCGGATTACCCGCTGCACCTCGCCGCGGTGGCCTTTGTCATTGCCCGAGATAATCTCGACGGTATCACCCTTATTGATCTTAACTTTCATGATCTGGCCTCCTACAGTACTTCCGGCGCCAGCGAAACGATCTTCATGTAGCCGCCCTCGCGCAACTCACGCGCCACCGGCCCGAAGATACGGGTGCCACGCGGGTTTTTATTGTCATCGATAATAACGGCGGCATTTTCGTCAAAGCGAATGTAGCTGCCATCAGACCGGCGCAGCGGGCGGGTCGTGCGCACGATCACGGCGCGCACCACATCTCCCTTTTTCACATTGCCCGTCGGGCTAGCCGACTTGACAGTGGCCACCACCACATCGCCGATCTGGGCATAGCGCCGGGTGCTGCCACCCTTGACACGGATGGTCAGGAGCTCTTTGGCTCCCGTGTTGTCGGCCACTTTGAGCCGGCTTTCCTGCTGAATCATGGCGCTTCTCCTCAGCGATTAGACGTTGGCCTCATCGACAACCACGGCCCGGCGCAGGATCTCTTCTACGAAGAACTTCTTATCCTTGCTAATCGGCCGGCATTCCCGAATACGCACCACATCGCCAATCCGGCACTCGTTGCCCTCGTCGTGAACCTTGTACTTCTGGTTGCGGCGGACAACCTTGCCATATAGCGGGTGACGGGTGACGCGCTCAACTGCAACAACCACGGTCTTGTCCATCTTGTCGCTGGTAACCGTGCCAACCAGCGATCTGCGTCGCTCACGCATCCTTTATCTCCTTATTCACCCGCCAGCTCACGCTCGCGCAGGATGGTCTTGATGCGGGCAATGTCCCGCTTTACCTGCTGGAAGCGCGCCGTATTGCTCAATTTGCCCGTGGCCCGCTGGAAGCGCAGATTGAAGAGCTCCTGGTACGCATCGTCCAGCTTGTTGGCCAGCTCGGCATTGCTCTGGGATCGTAGCTCGCTTGCTTTCATGGTTTCCTCCCTAGGCGCCGTGCTCTTCTCGGGCTACAAACTGCGTCTTCATGGGTAGCTTGGAGGCAGCCAGGCGAAATGCCTCGCGCGCCTGATCCTCACGCACACCGGCGATCTCCAGGATCATCCGG
Organism: Caldilineaceae bacterium; assembly: GCA_019455155.1. Lineage (GTDB taxonomy): Bacteria > Chloroflexota > Anaerolineae > Caldilineales > Caldilineaceae > JACFMY01. The sequence goes on along the minus strand of JACFMY010000249.1, from coordinate 4,976 downwards.
CCTGGGCGCACCGGAGCGACCCAATGGTCTACGCTGCCTTTACCGGAACCCATGCGGGTCTCGGCCGCGCGCTTGGTCACTGGGCGGCTCGGGAAGATACGGATCCAGATCTTGCCACCGCGACGCACATAGCGCACGATGGCGCGACGGGCCGCTTCGATCTGGCGACTGGTGACATACTGGCGCTCAACGGCCTGGAGGCCAAAGGTGCCAAATGCCACCGTGTTCCCGCGCTGCGCTTTGCCCCGCAGGCGACCGCGCTGCAGCTTGCGGTACTTTACACGTTTTGGCATCAACATAGTCAATTCTCCATCTATGGCTTTCGATACGTTTTCTGCCCGATCATGGGCTGATGGCTTCAACCACCAGAGCTAATGAACTTGCAGAACTATATCGACTTTACACAGGAATTGGTCTGTTGGTTTCTCACTCGATTCATTGACCAGTTCATGGCAAATACGTCATGAACCGCCTGACCAACCATCCAATCCTACTTCGCCTCAGCCACGTATTTGGCGTGATATTCCTCGCCCGGCAGCACTTCGCCCAAATACACCCATACTTTGATGCCGATGACGCCAAAGGTCGTATTGGCCTCAGCCGTACCGTAATCGATATCGGCGCGCAGTGTATGGCGTGGAATCTGGCCTTCCCGGACGGTATCCACACGGCCCATGTCGCTGCCACCCAACCGGCCGGAGACTGTGACCATGATGCCCTTGCCGCCAGCGCGCATGGTCTTTTGGGCGGACTGCTTCATGGCTCGTTTCCAGCTAATGCGGCGCTCGAGCTGCTCGGCAATGCTTTCGGCCACCAACCGCGCGTCCAGCTCTGGCTTGGTGATCTCGCGCACGTCGATCTTGACCTTCTTCTGGGTCATATCCTGCAGCTTCTGGCGCAGCACGTTGACGCTGGCGCCTTTGCGGCCAATGATGACACCAGGGCGAGCCGTATCAATGATCACATGGACCTGATTGGGCTGCCGCTCGATATCCACATTGCTAATACCCGCCTTGGGCAGTTCACTGTAGATCAGGCTGCGGATGGAACGATCCTCTTCCAGCTGCCCGGTGTACTGCTTGCCCGTGGCGAACCAGCGACTCTTATGTTCTTTGATAATTCCCAGGCGAAACCCGGTGGGATGTACTTTGCGACCCAAGTGATCCTCCCTTACTTGTTATCCGCCTTGCTGCCCGCGCTCTCGACTGCGGTGCGCTCTTCCAACACCACAGTGATGTGCGACGACCGGCGCTTCCACGGCTTGAATCGGCCACGAGCGCCAAAGCGACGCCACTTGCGCGTCGGCGCCTGGTCCGCGTAGATCTTCGTGATGTACATTTCCTGGGCATCGTAGCCGAAGTTCTCCACCGCGTTGGCCAGAGCGCTCTTGATGGTCTTTGCCACCAGGCGGGCGGCCGACTGTGGCATGTACGAGAGGACCGCCAGGGCATCCTCAGCGCGCTTGCCGCGCACCTCATCCAATACCAATCGGCTCTTCTGGGCACTGATGCCTGTGTATTTCAGCTGTGCTCGCACTTCCATGTTTCCGCTCTCCGTTTCTTTCCCAAAACCCGTTAACGACGGGCCCTGGTGGCCTTTTCGGACTTGACATGGCCACGGAAGAAGCGCGTCGGTGCAAATTCACCCAGTTTGTGGCCCACCATATTTTCGGAGATATAGACCGGAACATGGCGCTTGCCATCGTGGACCGCAAGCGTGTGGCCCACGAACTGGGGGAAGACGGTCGAAGCGCGCGACCAGGTCTTCACAACCTTGCGCTCGCCCTTGCGATTCATCTCCTCGATGCGCTTCAGCAGCTTCGGATCGACGTACGGGCCTTTCTTTAGTGAACGCGACATCCTTCACTCCTATCCTTCTACGCCTTGCCACCGCGGCGCACAACATATTTGTTCGTTCGCTTGTTGCGACGTGTTTTCTTACCCAGTGCCGGCTTGCCCCAGGGGGTCTTGGGCGCCTTCATGCCAATGGGCGAACGACCTTCACCACCACCATGCGGATGCGAACCCGGGTCCATGGCGACACCGCGCGTGGTGGGACGTATACCCATCCACCGCTTGCGGCCAGCCTTGCCGAGGTCGACGTTCGCATGATCCGGGTTGGAAACGACGCCAATTGTCGCCAGACAGTTCATATCGATATAACGAACTTCACCGCTGGGCAGGCGCACCTGCGCCATGGAGCCTTCCTTGGCCAACACCTGCGCACCCAGTCCTGCACTGCGCACGAGCTGGCCACCACGGCCAGGATAGATCTCAATGTTATGCACCACCGTACCCAACGGGATGTTGCGAATGGGCAGCGCATTGCCGGGCCGAATTTCCGCGTCGGGGCCCGACATGACCGTGTCACCCACGCCGATTCCTTGCGGGGCTAATATGTAGCGGCGCTCACCGTTCCCAAACACAACCAGCGCAATCCGTGCGCTGCGGTTCGGGTCATATTCGATTGCATCCACCCGGCCCTTGGCGCCGAAATTGTCACGCCGGAAATCGATGATGCGATAGCGGCGCTTGTGACCGCCGCCCCGGTGGCGCATCGTCACCACACCCCGGTTGTTGCGGCCAGCCTTCTTGCGCAGCGGAGCCAACAACGAACGTTCAGGCGTGGTACTGGTAATCTCGTCAAAAGTCGAGACGCTCATGTTACGGCGCCCCGGTGAAGTCGGACGATAAGTCTTGATAGCCATGATCGATGTACCTCCCCGTTACACGCCTTCGAACAGTTGAATGCTGTCACCCGGCGCCAGGGTCACAATCGCCTTCTTCCATTTAGATTGGCGCATGCGGATCTGGTTGCCGCGACGTGCGGTCTTAGCCGGCATGACCATGATGTGCACATCCAGCACTTCCACGTCAAACGCGGTCTCTACCGCTTCCTTGACCTGGAGCTTGTTCGCCCGCATATCCACCTCAAAGGTAACTTTGTTGAAGGTGTCCGTGGCAATCATCGTCTTTTCTGTGACGACGGGTCGTTTCAATACTTCATACACATGCATGATTACGCCTCCGCCTCTTCTTGCGCCACTGCCACGTCGGCGCCAAGCCACATTTCAATGGACTCCAAGGCGTCCTGAGTCAGTAACAGCACGTCGCAGCCCAGCAGGTCACGCACATTAATATAGCCACTCAACAGCGACTTGACCTGGGGCAGATTGTTTGCGCTTTTCCACACCGGCATGCTCTTCTCGGCCAGGACCATCAGCACACTCTGGCCGTCGATGCCCAGTGCCGAGAGCATGTTGACCACTGCCTTGGTCTTCGGCGCGTCCATGGCTACCTTGTCCACGATCACAATCTGGTCATTGGCAGCCTTGGCCGACAGCGCGCTGCGCAGGGCAGAACGCTGCATCTTCTTCGGCATCGCCTTGGTGTACTTGCGCGGGGTCGGACCAAATACCGTGCCACCCCCAACCCAGTTGGGCGCACGCGTCGAACCCTGGCGGGCACGACCAGTACCCTTCTGCCGCCATGGCTTGCGGCCGCCGCCCGAGACCTCGCTGCGACCCTTGGTGTCGTGCGTACCCAGCCGCGCATTGGCCAACTGGCGCACAAGCGCCTGATGCAAAACTGTGGTATTGATTGGAGCAGCAAATACGGCGTCGCTCAATTCGACCTGGCCGACTTGCTTCCCGTTCATGTCTTTCACAGGTAAAAGCATAGTCTTCTACTCCTCGTCTTGTCAGTCGGCACGCGCTCGAATCAGCCCGCCTTCTTCTTTGCCCTGCGCACAGCCTCGCGCACGATGACCAGGCTACCCCGGGGACCAGGGACAGCGCCTCGTACGGCGATCAGGTTCCGCTCTGGATCGACCAGCGCCACCTTGAGATTCAATACCGTAACACGCTCGTTGCCAAACTGGCCCGGAGCCTTGGTGCCAGGAAACGTATGTCCCGGCGTGGTTCCGGCGCCGCGTGAACCGGTCGCCCGGTGACGGTCTGACTGGCCATGAGTCTTGGGCCCGCCGGCAAAACCGTGCCGCTTGACCGCGCCGGCAAACCCGCGCCCCTTGGACGTGCCGATGACATCCACCAGCTCGCCTTCCTCGAACACGTCTGCCTTTACGACATCACCAATGCTCAGTGCTGGCACACTGTTGTAACGAAACTCGCGCAGCCGGCGCACATTGGGCGTCCCAGCCTTGTTCAAATGGCCGCGCTGACCCTTGGTCAGCTTGCGCTCCGGCACCTCCTCGAACCCAAGCTGGACAGCATTGTACCCATCGGTGTCCGCAGTCTTTACTTGGGTTACGTAGCAGGGTCCTGCCTCGATAATCGTGACCGGAATAACTTCGCCGCTCTTGTCAAAGAGCTGTGTCATTCCAACCTTTTTGCCAAGAATTCCTCTCATGTTCTCCTCCTGGGACTGACGGCTGGCATAACGAGACGCCAGGCCACATCATCCCTGCTGAAAGGTGAATCGTGAAGCGCCAGCGAGCTACGGCCACCGGCCAATTGCTCGTTGCCGTTCACAGTTCACGTTTCACAAAATCCCGTTTACCGTTACAGCTTGATCTCAATATCCACGCCCGCCGGCAGATTCAGCCGGGTCAGGTTCTCAATGGTCTTGCTGCCCGGATCCACGACATCGATCAGCCGCTTATGGGTACGAACTTCAAACTGCTCACGGCTGTCCTTATCGATGAAGGTGGAGCGCATAACCGTGAAGCGCTCGATGCTGGTCGGCAGCGGGACCGGGCCCACTACCTGAGCACCAGTCTGCTCGGCCGCATCCACAATCTGGCGCACGGACGCATCGAGCACCCGGTGGTCATATGCTTTGAGCTTGATGCGAATCTTCTGTTTGGCCATTTCAATCTCTCGTCTGTAGAGCGTTTCAGTAGACAGCAAACGCCAGAAAGTAGAGCGGGTCCGATTTGTGTGCCCGCCCTACGATCCTGCTCGATGCTTACTTAATGATCTCGGTGATGACGCCAGCGCCCACCGTGCGACCACCCTC
>JACFMY010000248.1:3353-9481 GCA_019455155.1 Caldilineaceae bacterium | reverse complement strand
GCAGAAACCCCAGGCGCCGTGGCCTTTTACACCCGAGAAGGCTGCCACAACAAGATAGGTATCGAAATCCACATCTTGCAGGGCCGCGTCCGTTTCCTTCCGAATATAGGGTGCAATCTCGGCAACCTCATCGGGGCCAGTAAGAACCAACAGTGCAGGCGTATCCTCCGGCCACAACTGTGCATACCCTTGTGCGGACTTCCTGGCAATGGTCTCGAAGGGAAAATTGTCCGAGCTCTCCTCCTGTTGGGTTAATTCCTCACAGGTGGGCGGTGGGGGCGGGTTGGCTGGGATAAACGGATAGCCCTGGCAGCCAGCGAATAACAGCAACCAAGTCACCAAGAAGATAGAAACAGCCACAGATTTGGACATGAAGCCCACCCCTCAAGCATGATTCAACTCAAAGAAAACGGCAGATAGAATGGCAGACGTTATCAACAAGGCAACCAGTGAACGTTGAGCATCAAGGGCGCTCATCGGGTGGTTCGGGAGTACGCCTGGGTCGGCGGTTCAATGCTCAATCTAGCATTATCCCCCCCCTGCCTGTCAAGCCTCCAATGCTGTAAATTCACTAGGAGTGGGATGGCGCTGAAGCCGGCGTGTTTTGGTCAGAAAGCTCGGGAACAACCTCCATACCCTTGCCGTAGCCATGGTGGCAGCGCGTATGGTACAGTAGAGGTCAAACCCGCAGCCGCCGTACTCTTGCTCTTTCATTCCAATAACGTTCCTGCATTCCGGAGTGTTCACATGCTGCAGCGCTACCACTTATCCCATACGGACGCTATGAAGATTGTCGACGCCCTTCGCCGCGAATTGGAGCAACAAGGCAAGGGCGCGGCGATTGCCGTAGCCGATAGCCAGGGCGAGCTCCTGGCCTTCCTACGCACCGACGGCTGCAAGTTGCCGTCGATCAACATCGCCATCAATAAAGCGTACACGGCCGCGCGCGAACAGAAGCCTTCCAGAGAGGTGGGCGATGCCGCGCGCACCGAGAATTTTCCTATGACCAATTTCGGCGATTTGCGCTACACTGCTTGGGGTGGCGGGGTGCCGATCGTATACCAGGGACAGGTGGTGGGTGCGGTGGGTGTCAGCGGTCTACCAGAAGCGGAGGATATGGTGTTGGCCGCCAAGGGCGCAGCCCTGCTTGCCGGTCGCGTATCAGACGTGCCAGGTTGATCGACTGCACAGGCCTACATTGGACGTTCAGCAGGCGCGCCCGCCTATCACTCAAGCTGGCGCCCGCAGCCCTGGCGGTATGCGCGCCGGATCCTCCACCAGCGTGCAGAGCCGGGCCAGATTCATTGCGTCTTCTTCCAGCGTATCTTCTTTGGGGGTCTCCAGCAACATGGCGATGCCAGCCCAGCGCGGGTCGTTCAGGATATGGCGAAAGCCCTCCACGCCAATCTCGCCTTCGCCAATATGTGTGTGGCGGTCGACATGGCTGCCCAGCGCACCCTTGCTGTCATTGAAGTGCCAAACCTTGACTGCCTCCAGTCCCAGCCAGCGATCCACTTCGGCCATAAAGCCGGCATACCCCGCCTGGCTACGGATGTCATATCCCGCCGCAAACGCGTGGCAGGTATCCAGGCACACGCCCACCCGCTCCTTATCTTCGATCCCGTCAATGATGGCGCGCAGTTGTTCCAGATTGCGCCCTAATACTGTGCCCTGGCCGGCCATGATCTCCAGGCACGTAATCGTGTCCCCGTACTCAGGGGTTTCCGCGTGGATGCGGTTGAGCGCGCCAGCAATACGATCAATCGCTGTCGTGGCGCCCGATCCCGTATGTGCGCCGGGATGCAAGACGACATGGGGAATCGCATAGGCGTGCGCGCGGCGGATCTCGTCCTGGTGTGCAATTCTGCTCTTCTCCCACAGCGCGTCGTTGGGGCTACCCAGGTTGATCAAGTAGCTTGCATGACTCACGGCATAGACAATGCCAAGGGCCGGCATTTTCGTGCGCCAGCGTTCTATGTCCTGCTCATCGATGGGCGGTCCAGCCCACTGGCGATTGTTCTTCGTAAAGACCTGCACGGCATTGCTGCCGACGCTGGCCGCGCGGTCCAGTGCCTGGCTGACACCCCCGGCAATGGACATGTGTGCGCCCAATAATAATCCGGTCATCCATTCATGTCCTCTCTTCTGCGTGGATTGGATAGGTCGAGTTTAGCATAGGTGGCCCATTCCTCTGGTATAATCGCCTCCATGCATGATCTGTTTCGTCACCCGTTACGCGTTGAGGCTCGCTGAGCATGTTGTTGGCGCTCGATACCGCTACTGCGGTGGCCTCGCTGGCTGTGTATGACCTCGACCACAGGAGGTTATTGGCCGAGCTGAGTTGGGAAAGCCGCCGGCGCCAGACGCAGGATCTCCTGGTTACAGCGCGCGACTTGCTGCAGCGGCTGGAGCTGACGCCAAACCAGCTGACCGCGTTGGCGGTCACTACCGGACCAGGTAGCTTCACCGGCGTGCGCATTGCCATCAGCGCGGTAAAGGGCATCGGGCTGGGGCTACCCCAGGTGCCTGAGATCATTGGTCTGCCGACGCTAAGCGTCGCCGCTGCGCCCTGGCTGGCTGCTGCAGTGACCGCGCAAGCTATGCTCTGCGCCTGTATCCAGGCCGGCCGGGGTCGTTACAATTGGGCCTACTTCCGGGCGGGCGCGTGGCTCCACCGGCCGGATGTTGAGGAGCATTACGCGGGCACGGCAGCCGACTTCGCCGCCGCGCTGGCGTTGCTCGCGCCCCAACCGGTGTGGCTCGTAGGTGAGACGGCTGCGGATCTGGTCGAGGCCGTGCAGCCATTGGCACATGTGACCACGGTCAATGCGGTGAGTGGGTTGCGCCGTGCCGGGAACCTGGCCTGGCTGGCTGCTGAGCATTTGGCCGCCGGTCATGCCGGTACATTGGAGGCGCTGCAGCCGCTCTATTTGCGCCAGCCGTAGTAGACCAACCAAGCCCGCCCTCTGTTCACACTCGCTCTGGCATGGTTACGCCACCGACCGAATTTTCACCGATGACGCTCGACGACGTACCTGTTGTCGGCCAAATGGAAAAGCTCTGCTTCTCAGCGCCCTGGTCAGCCGACACCTACCGGAACGAGCTGGCCTATAACCGGCGCGCCCACTATTGGGTGCTGCGGCCAGCCAGACGTCTACGGGAAGAAGGCGCGCCGCCCATCCTGGCCTATGGCGGTTACTGGCTCCTGGGTGACGAGGCGCATATCGTCACCATCGCCACCCATCCAGACTACCGGCGCCAGGGTTTGGCCGAACTGTTGCTGCGCTACATGATCCGCCGCGTAGAGGCGGCCGGCGTCACGGACATCACACTCGAAGTACGCGTCAGCAATAGCGCCGCTCGCCAGCTGTATGAGAAGATGGGCTTTGTGAAGGTGGGTCTGCGCAAACGATACTACAGCAACAACGGAGAAGACGCGCTGTTGCTGACGCTCTTTCTGCCCGGCGACGCGGAGGAAGGCGTAGCCGATGGCGCCTAACCTCAACGTGTGCTGGCGACGAGCAGGGGTCTTGCGATGACGACAATGCGGTGTGTGTTGTCGTTGCGCGGCCAGCAGGATACCAATGTCAGCCGGTCGTCCCCCGTGGGTTTTATATAATTTACATTGTCGCGCCGTTGCTCCTCGCTGGCGTACTTCTCAGGCAGAATCAACACCTGGTCAACTTCATAGTCATATTCTCTACCCCCAGCATAGAGGTAGATCGGATCGCCACGCTTGAGCTGATCCAGCTCGCGGAAGACAGCCCCCTTGATGTTGTTGTGGCCGCTCAGCACAACGTTGCCCGACTCGCCCGGTACCGCACTGTTTTTGTGCCAGCCTGCTGCATACTCGGCGACGTCCCACTCGCTGAAGATTGAACCACTCGCGTCCTTCTTTGTGCTCCAACCTAGCTCGACCACCCCAGTATCCAATTTGATGTTCGGGATCACAATGCGGCTGGGCAGAATGCGTTTGGCATCGGGCTGGTGGAAGACTGGCGCCTTGATTGGTGCTACGGGGCGACCGGCGCCCTCCTGCTGTGCCAGGGCCCGCCGGGCCGGATCCTGTCTGGCAGCCGGTGCCGGCGCCGTCGTGGCGGCGGCCGTATTCTCCCCGGCCGATGCCGTCGAGCCGCAGCCTGCTATCACCAGCCCTGCAACCAACCAAAGCACCACAAAGACTCGCTTCATCTTGTCACCAAACCCGTTCCGTTATGGTTGTTGTACGGCCGATATGCGCCGGCCTTGGGCCACTGCCCCGATCCGCTCGACTGGCCCCCCCGCAGGCGCCAGCACGGCCGTAAACGTTGTCTCGCCGCCCCGTGGCACGACGTTATGGTCCGGGTCGATCTTGCGCGTGGCAACGACACGGCCCAACGCATCATACGCCGTCAAGACTACCTGTACCTGTACTGCCTCTTCCGGACCGGTGTTTTTGACGCGGCCCGTCACTGTATACGAAGCATACCGTTCACCAGTGCTCTGGAGATCGGTAACTTCCAGATCGCGGTAATAGCTGCCCACATACGCGGGCACCGCGCGCGCCGGATAGATCTGGTAGCGGCTAAACTTGCCCGGCGACTCGCCAAAAAGAATGGCAAAGGGCGCCCGCTCGTTGACGTCGACCAGATCCAGCGCCACCAGCCCGTCGGCGCTGCTCACCTCGGCTCCCCCATCGTCCAGCAGGGTAACACCCACCCGGACCTGTTCTAGCGGCGTGCCGCTATTGTTGAACACCTCACCCAGCACCGACAGACCACCAATGGTCGTCTCGCCGAAGTGCACGTTCTCGATCGCCAGCGGCAAGGGGGTCGGTGTAGGCGTGAGCGTCGCCGCCACTGCGGCGTCGATCTCTTCCTGGCGGGGGATGATCAGTTCCTGGCCCACCTGTAGCAGCCGCGGGTCTAGGATGCCATTGGCGTCTTGCAGGGCCGCCACGCTGACACCGTAATCAACGGCTACCGAGAGCAGTGTCTCCCCCGACCGGATCACGTGGATTACCGGCGTCGGGGTAACCGTAGGGGTGGGCGTAGGCTCCGGCGTGTATGGGGCCGGCGTCGCAGTAGGCGCCAGGGTGGCCACTACCACATTGACCGACAGCGTCGCGGTAGGCGCCGGGGTAGGCGTCGGTGAGAGGGTAATGACCTGCCCGCAGCCGGCCAGGACCAGCATGGCGATCCCCAGTGCTAACAACGCTGGCCCGGCTCCGGGCCGCACCTGTAAAGAGCCACACTCCCAGCAAGCGGTCGAGAGCCGTGTACTTGACCACGCCGCGCCTGCTCGCATCCAGGACGTTACACCCAATGTGAGATAGACCCCATGCCCCTTGAGCGTTTGCATTTGCCGCCGAAACATATAGACTGGAGTATAGCATAGTCCCAGAGCAACCGTGGAAATGGAATACGAAAGACCATGACGAAGATCGCTATCTTTTCTGACAGCCATGACCATCTTCAGACGCTGGAAAAGGCGCTGGCGCACGCGCATGAGGCTGGCGCCACGATATTGCTCCATTGTGGCGACCTCTGTGCGCCGTTCATGCTGAAGCTGTTGGGAGACCGCTTCGCAGGTCCCGTTCACATCGTATTGGGGAACAATGACGGGGATGGCCGCCTGCTACAGACGGTCGCGGGCCAGTATCCACACGTTCAGTTGCACGGCATCTACGCGGAGTTGGCAGTAGACAGTCGCCAGCTTGCCATGATCCATTATCCAGAGCCAGCGCGGCGGATTGCGGAATCAGGCGCCTTTGACCTGGTCTGCTACGGCCACGATCATCTGAAGAACCTGGAACGTGTGGGCAAAGGAGTGCTGCTGAATCCGGGCGAAATCATGGGCATGAAGGCCGCGCCGACCTGGGCGCTCTATGACACCGAGACCGGGCAGGCCACCATTCAATTCGTGTATTGACCAGATCTTCACGAACCCGAGCTAGTGGTCTGTCAATCATCTTTCTTTAGCCATCCGGTAGTAACGAATTCATTCGTGCTTCACCTGTCCACAGCGATTGAAGCCGCCACTACCGAACTCCAGTTTGATGGTTGACAGACCAATAGTGCTCTGTCAATCGTGATTCTTTAGCCATCCGGTAGTAACGAATTCATTCGTGCTTCACCTGTCCACAGCGA
>JACFMY010000248.1:0-3253 GCA_019455155.1 Caldilineaceae bacterium | reverse complement strand
TTGAAGCTGCCACTACCGAACTCCAGTTTGATGATTGACAGACCAATAGTTGGCCAGGTCAATCTGTCCAGACCTGTTTCCATCCACCTCTCTATGTAACGGTTGTTTCCTCCTCTTGTGATCCGCCGCACACCCAGCCTGCGCGCCGGGCAATATTGCGGGGCCACCATCTCCGTTATCCTGCTTGCACCCGTCCAACATGCAGGCAATACCGGCGAGATAACCATCAAGGCCGGCAAAGGAGAGGAGGAACCCGTGTTTACTCACAGCTATTTCCCCAAGACTATTCAGACAAGCAAGCAGGCCGTACGCATGCTTGCGGCCGTGCTCATTGTTTTGTCCATGTTGTTGTCCGCACTGCCCCGGCCCGTACACGCCAATGGCGGCATCCCCAGCGCGTTTCTCGATCAGGAATCTCTGGGCTGGGCTTCGGTGCGCAATATGAGCAGCAGCGCGTTCCACAGCTATTTCCTCGACATGAAAGCCAAAGGCTACATGGTCGTGGACATCGAAGTTGACGAGATCAACGGCCAGCAGCGCGTCGGCGCGGTCTTTCAGCGCAACACGGATGGTCGCGGCTGGGCAAGCTGGCGCAATCTGACCAGCGCCGAGTTTTCGGCCAAGTGGCACCATTACAAGGATCTGGGTTACCGCCTTATCGACCAGGAAGCCTATGTCCTCAACGGCAAGCGCTATTATGCTGGCGTCTGGATGGAGAACCGCGAGGCGCTGGCGTGGGCAAGCTGGCGTAACCTTACCAGCAGCCAATTCAGCGAGAAGTTCCAGTATTACAAAGACAACGGCTACATTCCCGTCGACGTGGAAGGCTACCCCATGGCGGGCTCCACTCGCTATTCCGTTGTCTGGGTGAAGAACACGGAAGGACTAAGCTGGAAGCTCTGGCGTAACCTGACCAGTGCGGAATTCTCCGAGAAGTTCCAGGCCTACAAGGATACCTATCGCATGGTCGACGTAGAGTCCTATGTACGCGACGGCGAACAGAACTATGCAGGTATCTGGGTGGAAAACAAGGATGGTCGTGCCTGGCAGGAATGGCGCGACATGACGGCCAAGGAATATAGCGACAAGTGGTTGCAGTTGCGTGATGCAGGCTATCGTGTGGTGGACTACGAAGTCTATCCCAAGGATGGCGGCTATCGTTATGCTGGCATCTGGCGCCAGAACGGCATCCGTCCCAGTTGGCCCCTTAAGAATAACGTCGATTCCTTGTTGGCGACATATGTGGCCGCCAACAATATCCCTGGGATGAGCGTGACCATTTCCCGTAACAACCAGTTCGTCTATATGCGCGGGTTTGGCTATGCGGACATAGCCAGCGAGACGATCGCCACCTCACGCACCATCTACCAGCTGGCATCGGTGAGCAAGGCGGTGGGCGGCGCGTTGGGTCTCTTGCTGGAGGAAGCCGGTGACCTCGACCTGGACAATCAGACCCGGTCCTATGTGCCGGCCATGCCTGTGCACCATACCCACACGCTGAGCCAGACGCTAAGCAACCGGGCCGGGATCGGTCACTATGGCGACCATACCACGCCGCCTGCCGTCCAGTACCCGAGCGCCCAAAGCGCCGCCGCCGAATTCTGGGATGACGCGCTGCTCTATGCGCCAGGAACTGCCTATTACTACAGCAGCTTTGGCTATACGCTGGCCGCGGCTGCCATGGAAGGCGCTACAGGTAAGCCCATCTACGACATCGTTGAGGACGAAGTGACCAAACCGTTCAATCTGCCCACCCTGCGGGCTACTGACTGGAATCAGCCAGATGCCAATCGTGCCACGCTGTATGACAGTAGCAACAACCCCTTGGCGCCCGATAACAGCAGCTGGAAAGTATTGGGCGGCGGGATGGAGTCTTCGGCCTATGACCTGGGGCGCTTTGGCATGAAGCTGCTCAACGGCTCGATGCTATCTGCCGCTGGACTGGCGCGCATGTGGACGCAGCCCGACGGCTTCAGCAACTATGCGCTGGGCTGGAACACAGGGATCGAAGATGAATTCACCGTTGTGGCCAAGAACGGCGCCTGGTCCGGCACCAACACCTATATCCGCATCTATCCTGAGAAGCAGATCGTCATCACCGTACTGATGAACCGCCGCTACGATCCGAATCTGGCCACCACCATCGGCCAGGCGGTGGGTAAACTGCTCCTGGCTGCCGATCGGGCTACGCCGGAGTTGGGCCGGTTGCCCGTCTCCCACAACCGTCAGCTGGACGATGCTGGGCTTGAAGGGCTCATGACCGCAGCCAGCCCCGACGACAGCCCGGCTGAGCCAGTCGAGATCTTCGGTGATGAGTTGCTCGTGCTGGTTGATCCGGCGCTCATCCAACGCATCCCCGTCGATCCGGAGGATGTGGGCGAGGAAGAGAGCCCGGTTGCACGGGAAGAGACCAACGTCGTTTTCCTGCCCGTGGTCACCCGCTGAACCACCTGGAGGACAAAGCGCAGGCCGGCTCCGCGACGGAGCCGGCCTGCGCCCGTTGATGGCGGTCTGTCCACATTCAAGCTTGAGCTCGGTAGTAACGAATTCATTCGTTCTTCACCTGTCCACAGCGACTGAAATCGCCACTTCCGAACCCGAGTTTGATGATTGACACACCACTAGCGGTCGATCACGGTCAGGCAGCGGTCAATCTCCGCCGTGGTATTGTAGTGAGCCAGGCCAATACGCAATAGCCCCCCGCTCTCTTCCACGCCCAGCCGTTCGCTGATGGCAAGGGCATAGAAATTGCCGTTCCACACAAAGATATTCTCCTCAGCCAGGCGCAACGCCAGCTCTTCCGGTGTCTTACCCTCCTTGCGAATCGAGACCGTGGCCACCCGCTTGTCCCAGTCGAAGCGATTGGTGATGCCGTAGATCCGGACGTTGGGGATCGCCTTGAGGCCGGTGATGAGGCGGTCGATGAGCTGGTATTCATATTCGGCCACCACTTTCCAGGCTGCCTTCAGCTGCTCGCGGCGGCTGGCGGTGCTCGACGCACCACCGAAGGTGACGCCCAATCCAGCAATGTAGTCTATGGCCGCCGCGGTGCCGGCCATACCTTCATGGTTCTTGGTTCCAGTCTCCCACTTGCCGGGCAATTCCTCGCCTGCAGGCCGCACCCGGTAGGCGCGCAGCCGTGCCAGGTGTTCCCGCTTGCCGTAGAGCAATCCAACGTGCGGGCCATAGAACTTGTACGCGCTGCAGGCCAGAAAATCGCAGTCGAGCGCCTTGACATCGATGAGCCCGTGGG
>JACFMY010000247.1:4410-9451 GCA_019455155.1 Caldilineaceae bacterium | reverse complement strand
CGGGGCAGAAGCTGTGCATCCCTGGCGGCTATTACCCGCCACCACCGCCACCACCGCCGCCACCACCACCGCCGCCACCGCCGCCACCACCACCACCACCGCCACCGCCGCCACCACCACCACCACCGCCACCGCCGCCGCCACCACCGCCACCACCGCCGCCGCCACCACCGCCGTACGGCTATTGGATGGGCGAGTACTATGCCAATCGAGATTTCACCGCGCCGCCATTCTTCTCGCGCGCGGACGGTGCCATCGCCTTCGATTGGGGCACCTATGGTCTTGGTGGAGGGATGCCGGCCAGCAACTTCACCGTGAAGTGGTCGCAGACCTCCTATTTGTACGAGGGTACCTACCGTTTCTACGCAACGGTGGACGATGGTGTGCGGATCTACGTGGATGACAAGCTAGTCGTGGACGCCTGGCGCGAGGGGCCAGCCCTGAGTGTCTTTGGCGACGTCTATCTGACAAGAGGCTATCACAACATCCGTGTCGAGTATTTCCAGGCCGGCGGTGTTGCTGTCATCTATGTGAAGTACGCCAGGCTGTAGCGGCCAGCACAGCATGACTGCGATGGGCGCGCGGTCATGCTGTCCATAGGCCTCAGCCACTAAGTGAACATAAGCAGCGCATCAAGACGGGCGACCGCCATGGCCGCCCGTCTGTTTTGTCTTTGACTATCTGGCTACGTAGCTGGAGCGCCGCTTATGAGGTGCCAGACTCTCGCTAAAGATACTTCCCAGCATCCTCACAGATGCTATCGCGCCCACGCCATCATAGCAGTCCCTGCCTAGCCTCCCACCAACTCATTGTGCCCCATGGTGCCAAGGGGGGTAACCGGCGCTAGCTGCCTCGACTCCCTGCCTGCGCTGAGTACGGCATAGCCAGCTGATCACGCAACCCCTCCAGCATCTCCACAGCTGTCTCGAGCTGGATGGCACGGACATAGGCCAGCACCGAATCGATGAGATCGGGAACGGGGGCCCCTTCAGGCCGCACGCAGGCGACCTCGCCGATGATGGCGATGTATTCCTCTAGAAGGGAGCGTTTGCCGGCAAAGCGCAAAGCCTGGCGCAGCAACGCGTCGCGGTTTACGACATCATCGCGGGCATGGGCGATGCGGGCCAGACCCAGGAGCCCGTGCGCATGGGTATAGGGATAGAGGTTGAAAGGGTCGTCGAGGGCTCGTGCCAGCAGCTTCTGCGCTTCATCGAGATTGCCGCGGGCAAGGGCGACTAGTCCCAGGCCGATATCGGCGCTCTGGCGGTAATTGCGGAACGTTTTGCGCGCGCCCAAGAAATCAGCCACCCGGCGCAGCCGCCGCTCAGCTTCGTCCAGCCGGCCGGCGTGCAGGGAAAGGAAGGCGCTGGAGATGCGCGGCCACATCGAGGCGAGCTCGCTGGCCGTGCCGGAGACGGCGCGGTTGATGGCAATGCTCTCTTCGTTGAGGGCCTGGCTCTGTTCCAGGTCGCCCAGAATGCGTGCGGTCACAGCCAACTGGTGGTAGGCGGCGCTGGCGATGGAGGCCTGGCTCGTCTCTGTAGCCAGATCCACCACGGCTTCCAGGACGCGGGTGGCCTCGCCCAGTTGTCCTTGCACCAGCAGCGTCCAGCCATAATCGAACAGAGGCGGGACGGCATGGATCGGCTCCAGGATCTGGAGCACATCAGCCACCGGGTCAGGCACTGGCGGCGCGGCTGGCTCGTAGCAGGTCCACTCAGTGCTTTCGGTCGCGGTATCTGGCCGGTAGAGCAGCTGGCGGCGCTGGAGCAGATCCACGAGTACGCGTGAGGGCACGGCCGCGCCGTCGTTGGTCAGCGCGCGCAGCAGCTCGTCGAGCTGAACGTTGCTCTCCGCCTGTTGGCCCAGCAGGGCCAGCATTGTGGCCAGACGACTATAGGTCGCCAGAATGAGTTGGCGATCACCCTGGCTCCGTGCCCAGTTCTGCAGCCGCCGGTAGGTTGTCGTCACGCCCTCCGTGTCGAAGAGCGCTTCATAGGATAGACCCAAACCCTGCAGTGCGCGGCCCGTAAGCTCAGGCGGCGCGTCGGGCAAAGTCTGGAGACTTTCCAGCACACGGGAAAAGGTATCCACCGCCTGCCGGAAGCCGTAGCTGCTGAGCAGACGGGCGCCAGTCTCGACGCCATAGTGCGCGGCCTGCACGCGATAGGCGCTGCCGGCGTGCGTATAGTGGAAGGCAATCTCGCCGGGGTTGGTGCTGCTGTGACCGAGCTTCACCAGCGCATCTGCCACCGCGCAGTGGAGGCGGCGACGCTGGAGCGTGCTCATCCCCTCGTAAACGGTCTGGCGCACCAGGTGATGCGCGAAGTCCAGGCGGTCATCTGGACGCTCGACCAGAAAACGCCGTTCCAGGAGAATCTCAAGAGGTATGAGGGGATCCTGGGTGGCCGCTGCTTCTAGCAGTTCGGGACTGAAATCGCGACCGATGACGGCGCAGAGGTTCAGCACATGCCGTGCCTCCTGGGGCAGGCGGTCAACGCGCTCCAGGATGGTTTTTTGGATGCGCTGGCTGTGGCGCAAGGTTGGGGATGCCTGTGCGGCGTCCGGCTCGTCGCGCAACAGGGCGACCAGCGGCTGGTTCTCCCCGGCTGCGGCCCGGCGCTCATCCAAGTCCCGCAGCGCCTCGGAGACAAAGAGGGCGTTCCCCCTGGTCGTGTCATAGAGGAGGGCGCTGATCTCGGTTACATCGGCACCAGCGCCAAGGTGCGACTGGACAAGCTCGCGCACCTGCTCTGGAGCGAACCGCTCCAGACTGAGGAAGCAGCCGCGTTGGGTCCGGTTGAGCGTGTGGAGCAACGTGCTCAACGCCTCATTCTCGGCCAGCTCCTCGCTGCGGTAGGCCAGCATCAGGAAAATGGGCGCTTCCGGCAGGCGCTGCACCAGACGATTGAGCACGGCGATGGTGTCAGGGTCAGCCCACTGGAGATCATCTAGAAAGAGGACCAGGGGACGCAGGCTGGCCAGCGTAGCCGCTAGCGTGACGATGCTGTCGATGAGCCGTTGGCGATTCTCCTCCGCGCTGGTCATGCTGTCGTTGGGAGCCGGGACGCTAGGTTGGAGCCGGTCCTGGAGACTGGGAATGATCTGCCCAAGTTGGCTGATACTGGCCGCCGGCAGCGATCGCACCACTGTGTCCGGCAAGCCGTAGAAGTAACGCCCCAACGCGTCTGCCAAGGGCGCAAAGGGCAGCTCTCGCTCCAGGACCTGGCAGGTGGCGCTAATGACTGTGGCTGCCTGCTTGGCCGCGCGCTGGAGCACCTGGTAGGCCAGGCGTGTCTTGCCGACGCCTGCTTCGCCATCGATGATGGCCAGGGCGCCGCTACCGTGCAGCGCCGCCTGCAGCCGCTCCGCCAGCCACACGCGTTCCTTCTCGCGGCCGACGAACATGGATGGGAAAAAGGTGTCGAGGACAGTCAACAGCGTGCGCTGTGGCAGCTCGGGCGCCTGGTGCGCCGCTGGCGGCGCGTTCTGACCTATGTTGGTCCCATGCGTTTGTGCGGGCTTGTGGACCACGGGACGCGGCTCGATTTCACCGTTGAGCACACGCTGGTGCAACGTCTGGGTGACAGGGCTGGGGTCGGCGCCCAGTTCTTCCAGCAGCAGCGTGCGGCACCGTTCATAGGTAAGCAGCGCGCCGGCGCTGTCGCCCGACTCGGCCTGGTAACGCATGAGCGCCTGATAGGCATTCTCGCGCACTTCGTCCCGCGCCAACAGTTGGCGGCAGCTGGCGATGGCGTCAGCATAGTGTCCTTTTTCAGCGTAGAGCTCTGCCGCCTCGAGGAGCGCGTTGAAGAGTCGCTCACGCAGCCGTTCTCGCTCAGTCTGCAGCCAATCCGCATAGGGGTCGCTGATCAGGTAATCGTCCTGATAGAGGTCAATGGCCTGCTCCAACAGGGAAAGCCGCTGTGTTGGATCGACGGTATCATGTGCCTTGTTCAGGAGCTGCTCAAATTGCTCCACATCAAGCCAGATTTCGGGCGCCGAATGAAAGGCGTATCCTGGTGCCTGTGTAGCAATGTAGCGGGAGGGCGCACGATTGGGGCGATCGGGTTCCAGCACATTGCGCAATGCGTTGATGGCGCTGCGCAATGTGGTCGCCGCGGCATTGGGGGTACTGTTGGGCCAGAGCAGCTCGATCAGCAAGTCGGTTGAGACCGGTCGCGGCCGCTCCGTGATCAGAATTTTGAGCAGCTGGCGTGCCTGGCGCGTATGCCAATCGCTTTCCGTCACTGCAGTCTCGCCGCGGATGACCTGGAGCGTGCCAAAGGTGTAGATGAGAATTCGGGCTTGCCCTCCCGTGGAGGGACGAGAACTGGCGTGTGCAGACTGCGGCATGATGGCTGCGAACTGGGAAGCTTAGGGTGGGACACTTTGTCCCGCCGCACCTCTTTGTCTCGATTGTACCCTACCACTGATCCATCTAGCAAGTATTCCATGACGCGCTGCGATATGGCATGTGCGGCCCTGCGTGCCGCAGACATGACGCTCCCCGTGTCTCTTCTCGAGGACAGGCTGGTCCACGCCCTGCCTCCGGGTCATAGGAGACAGAATGAAAAAAGGCCGGAGGTTGGCATACGGCCCCCGACCTTCTCCTGTCACCGAATTGTGATGAGCTTCCCGACACGACGGGCTGGTTCGGCCCGCAATATCTCTCTTCCGCTAGAATCCCTGTAGCTTGCTCAGGTCAGCAATGGGTGCAGGCAAGGCAGCCACGTGTTGCACCAGGGCGAGACGCGCCGCGCGCAGTGACGCATCCTCTGCATTGACCAGAACCTTTTCAAAATAGTCATTGATGGTCGTCTGGAGTGCCTGGAGCTGCGTGGCCAACAGGTCGGCTGGCTCATTGGCAGCCTGGAGGGCGGCAGCTGCCGCGCTATATGCCTGGTGCAGCTCGTGTTCCACGGGCTCCGCGTAGGCGCTGGCATTGAGGGACAATGTCTCTGGGATTCCCCGGGTGATGCGTGCGCACCGGGCATAGGCCGTGAATGCGGCTTCCCACCAGGGTTGGGCGATGGCCTGG
>JACFMY010000247.1:0-4392 GCA_019455155.1 Caldilineaceae bacterium | reverse complement strand
ACGTACGGCCGCCACCGGATTGTCACCCCGCGCCGCCAGTACCGCGTCGACCACATCGAAGGCAAAGCCCATATCCGCAAGCACGCCCTGGAGGCGGCGTTCTACGAAGGCTGCGGCATCGTTCAGCGCCTCGTCGGTTACTGTTACAGGCTGCAATTTGGCTGCCGCGGCCAGGCCATCGCGGACACTGAAATCCGTGTTAGTGGCGATCAGGCCATTGACGATGCCCAAGGCCGCGCGGCGCAGACCGAAGGGATCAGCGCTGCCCGTGGGATTGGCTTTTACGGCAAAGAGGCCGATCAACGCGTCAAGCTTGTCAGCCAGGGAAAGGGCCAGCCCTGGTCGAGAGGCAGGCGCAGCATCGCCGGCAAAACGGGGGAGATATTGTTCACGGATAGCCTGTGCGACCGCGGCCTCTTCGCCGCTGTGAAGCGCGTAAATTTCGCCCATGATACCTTGCAGGCTCGTCATTTCTACGACCATATTGGTCATGAGGTCGGCTTTACTCAGTGCGGCCGCGCGGGCCACGACAGCTTCCTCTGCGCCATCGGCGCCCAACATGAGCGTCACGTGGGGCGCCACGCTCTGGAGCCGTTCGACGCGGTCAAGCATGGAGCCCAGCCGGGCATGAAAGGTGAGTGTCGCCAGCCGTGGCACGAAGGTCTCCAGCTTGCGGCTGGTATCCGCGCGGTAGAAGTAGGCCGCGTCGGCGTAGCGGGCGCGGATCACCCCCTCATATCCCTCGCGTACGACCTCAGGGTGGGCGAGCTCGTTGCTGTTGGCCACGGCGACAAAGTGGTTGATGAGCCTGCCAGCCCGTGTGACGGGGAAGTAACGCTGGTGCTTTTTCATGACACTGATGAGCACGGGCGCGGGCAGCTCAAGGTAGTGAGCCTCGAACGTGCCTAGTACGGCCTGGGGCGCCTCGACCAGGTCGGTCACTTCGTTCAGCAACTCGGGCTCATCCGGAACCTCGGCTCCGATCGTGGACGCGGCCTGGCGGACGAGCTCGGCCACGAGCTGGCGTCGCTCGTCCCGATCCACCACAACCCCTTCGGCCGCCACGGCATCGAAGTATGTCAGGGCATCCTGAATGGTGAAGGTCGTGTAGTTGCCGGCAGCCAGGCGTGCGGCGGCGTCGGCAAAGCGCGGGCCACGACTGGTGCGACCACTGGCCACACCGGCCCATGTGAAGGGGACAATTTCCTCACCGTACAGGGCCACGATCCAGCGCAAGGGTCGCGGATAGGCAATGCCGCTGCGGTTCCAGCGCATGGCTTTGCTCCAGCGTAGATCGTTAAGCAGGTCGAGACAGAGCTGGGGAAGCACCGCCAGGGCGGCTTGACCTGGGACTCGTTTGACTGCATAGGTGTAGCCGTCCCGGACCTCAATCTGGTTCAAGGCCGCGCCCTGGCCCCGGGCAAAGCCCTCCAGGGCTCTGGTGGGATTGCCGCCCGCGTCATATGCTTGAGTCACCGACGGGCCGCGCTTCTCGACTACTTCGTCGGCCTGCACTGGCACCAGAGCCTCGACATAGGCGACCAGCCGGCGTGTGGTTCCTGTCACGCGCAGACGCTCATAGGCTAGCTTGTATTGGGCCAGCAACGCCGCCACCTTTTCCTCGATCTGGGCGATACCCTCCACGACATCATTGGCTGGCAACTCTTCGGAGCCGAGCTCAAGCAGGAAAGACTGGGGGGCCACCGGCGCGGGTTGCTCGCTGAGCATGGTCTCAGAGGGCGCCGGGCTGGCCGCGCCGCTGGAGTTCTGTGCGGCGCCATTGTCCTTCAACCACGGGTATTCCAGTCGCTCGCGCTGCTGGACATAGAGCTCGGAGACCGCTTTGGCCTGGGCTCGCATATCGGCGAAGAACTTGGCCCGTTCGGTCACACCAACGGCGCCGCGCGAATCCAGCAGGTTGAAGGTGTGGCTTTGGCGCAGGACGAAATCATGGGCCGGCACAACCAGCCCCCGCGCGATACAGGCCTCGGCCTCGGCCTTATAGATGGCGAAGAGCTGTTTCAGACGCTCAACGTCTGCCACCTCGAAGTCGTAGACGCAGTGTTCAACTTCTTGCTCGCGCAAGATCTCACCGTAGGTGTGGGTGCCATCCATGTCGATGTCCCAAACCTGCGCCTTGTGTTGCAGGTACATGACAATGCGGTCCAAGCCGTAGGTGATCTCGACGCTCACCGGGTCCAGGGGGAGGCTGCCCGACTGTTGGAAGTAGGTGAACTGCGTGATCTCCTGGCCGTCCAGCCAGACTTCCCAGCCCAGGCCCCACGCGCCCAGTGCGGGTGATTCCCAGTTGTCCTCCACGAAGCGAATGTCGTGGCGGGTACGATCCAGCCCAATGGCCTCCAGGCTGGCCAGATAGAGCTCCTGGGGATTGCCTGGGTCAGGCTTGAGGATCACCTGGTATTGGTGATGCATCTGCATGCGGTTCGGATTCTCGGCGTAGCGGCCGTCGTCGGGGCGATAGGATGGCTCGACATAAGCGACATTCCAGGGCTCCGGGCCCAGGACACGCAGGACGGTCGCCGGATTCATGGTGCCCGCGCCCACTTTCTCGCTGTAGGGCTGGGCAATGGTGCAGCCGTGGGCGGCCCAAAACTCGTGCAGTCGCGAGATAACTTCTTGCATGGAAGGTGGTTTAGACATAGGTAACACTCGAGACTAGTGATTGAATTCGTATTTCGGCAACCGGCAGCGGGCGACCGGGTGGCGCAGCGTGTGAGGCCAGAAACAGGCTAGCCAGCACCGAGAGAGCTGGGGCCGCGGCTGTGCGACCTGTACCGCCTCACAAAGGACGCATGGGCACAGGCACAAAGGTCACAATAAAGACCAGGATGACAAAGAAGCCCAGCCAGCGCCGCCGTTGATCCAGCTCGGTGACATCGTCCAGGGCAGGTGGATGTTCCACGCCGATGACGAAGAGGATCAGAAAGAGCCAGAGAAACCACCCAGTAAAGCCAACTTCCTCTAGAAAGGGCAGGAGTTGTTGCACGGGACCCAGACTGGCCACGGCAAAGAGGGTCATTAGCCCTACCGTGGCCAGATTCACCATCCGGGCGCGTTTGCCGAACAATGCAAAGACTGTGTGGCCGCCGTCCAATTGGCCGATCGGCAGCAGATTCAGCGCGGTCACCAGCAGACCGATCCACGCAGCAAAGGTGACCTGGTTCATGATCACATCTTCGCCGGTGACTCCATTGGGGAGCACCTTGCCAAAGATCAACCATTTGGCGGTGAAGTAAAGAATGCTATTGCCCTCCAACATGGCGCCCGGCGCAGGCGGAGGCACGATTACCGGACTGGTGGCCAGCCCAAAGATGAGCAGGGGCACGGCCAATACCAGGCCCGCCAGCGGGCCGGCTACGCCGATATCGAAGAGCTTGCGCCGGTCGGGGATGGGCTCTTTGAGCTGGATAAAGGCCCCGAGCGTGCCGAAGCTCAACGGCATAGGTATGAAGTAGGGCAGGGTGACGGCCACCTTGTGAAAACGGGCTGCGAAATAGTGGCCAAACTCATGCGCGGCCAGGACCCCCAGCAGGGTCGCTGCAAAGGGCAGGCCCTGGATCAGGTTCTGAGGTCGCAGGAGGTCCCACGCCGTTTCCAGCACCAGGTTGTTGTCGCCATAGAGAGAGCCGACGAACAGGGTACTGACCACTGTCAACAAAAACAGAATCGCATTGATCCAAACCCGTGACCGGCCTGGCCGCACGACGCCAGCGAAGATGCGCACGACTACGTCCTGTTTGTTACCGGTTTCAGCCCAACGTAATGTAGGTGTGTACCCACGCTGCGAGAGCGCCTCACGCCACCGGGGAAAGGCTATCTCACTGGGCCGCAGCAGGCGTCCACGGAGCGCAAGCTGTCCGTCGCGGCGGGGATCGCGCGGGACTTCGACGGACTCAATCGCCATATCCGTCTCAATGATCGTGCGCAGCTCCTGCAACACAGGTGGGGTCGACGCTGGTGGAATGTTGGATTCCGTATAGGACAAAGGTAGACTTTTCGTCACGGTCTTGACTCGTTTCGGTGCATCACTGTCCGTGAGTCCACGCCAGCATCAGTCGGAAGGCGTGCGACTGCCTAATCACATAGACGGTTTCTATCTTCTCTGCACCCAGTGTGGCACATCTTGCTTCGATCTACATTTCAGTGTAACGATCGCCAATTATGCTATACTTGGCCGGATTTCGAGAAACTATTGGACATGGGGAGAAACGCATGAGCCACCATCCCTTCCTGAAAACGCTGCATGAACGGCCGCTATTGGCGGACGGGGCCATGGGTACGATGCTGTATGCCAAGGGTGCCAGCAGCGAACAGTGCCTTGAGTATCTGGTCATTTCGCGGCCGGCCTGGGTATCGGAGATCCACCAGGCC
>JACFMY010000246.1 GCA_019455155.1 Caldilineaceae bacterium | reverse complement strand
AATATACGGCGCGGGGAATGTCGCTATCAGTGTCCCAAAAGACGCGCTGGCAAAGGGCATCGCCAACGCCGAGCCACGGACACGCGGCACGTCCAGTTGGGATAGCGCCAGCTTACGGGAGGTCACCGCATGCATGGCAGGCGACAGTTCCAGTCCACAAATCCGGTTCCCGTGCGCGGCCATTTCTCGGAGCAGAGCGCCACTGCCAAATCCGATCTCTAGAACCGGCTCGACCTCAATCTCATCAAGGGCAAATCTGCGCCATGTGGCCCATTGCCCCAGGCTCACGAGCCAGCTGACCACGTCATAAATCCCGGCCAATTCGTGGTACAGGCGCTCGCATGCCCAAAGGTAAAGCCTTTGCATCCAATTCCTGTCCATGTTCACCTCTTGCATAGGAGCCTCAAGTGAGCACGTTTTCTTTGCGCTCGCATGGCTGTTAGACTAGATAGACTTCGACCAGCTACATTTTCGCTCTGCCAGGCGTGACACTTTCTATGATAGCGCGGATGTACCAACGAATGGTACGCGGCAACCCCAGTTGGTACATAATTGCATCTGGCAATGAGCTTTAGCCCGTGATACGAAGGATACGGATAAGCTAATTGTTCTCGCCCCATTGGAGGTGGTACATGTCTCAACACCGTCTTCGCCTGTTTCGTATCCTGGTTCCGTTTATCATCCTCATTTTCGGCTGTACGTCCAATCCGACGCCGCCATCGGTGCGGCCGGAAGAGGCGACACTGACCCTCTTGGGCAAAGGCAGCCAGCTGGCCCCCGGCAGCACAGCTAGCTTTCTCGTTCAGGTTCGCGACCCTGTACAGGCCAGCGCGTTGGCCGATCGCAGCGTTAGCGTCAGCCTGGTCAACGCCGAAGGCATCGAACGCCCTGTATTCACTGGACTCACTGACGAGGCCGGTCTGGCCAAGGTTGAGTTTGGCGTGCCTGCGGACCTGGAGGGCTCACAACAGACCCTCCAGATACTGGCCGACACAGCTCATGGCCCGTACATACTCAACGAAGCAGTCTATGTGGGCCGCGGCTTTGACATCCTCATCAGCACCGATAAGCCGGTCTACCAGCCTGGCCAGATCATTCACATTCGCACGCTCGCCCTGGACAAACTCGATCTGCGCGCCGCGCAGGGCGAAGCGGTGGTAGTGACCCTGGCAGATCCCGAGGGCAACAAGATTCTGCGACGAGAAGCGGCCGTCAGCGAATATGGTGTGGCCAGCGTTGACTTTCCTCTCGACACGCAGGCCCCTCCTGGCGACTACATCATCTCAGCCGCGCTAGGTCCAACGACCAGCACACACACAGTAGAGGTAAAGGCCTACAAGCTTCCCCGCTTCGGCGTCACGTTCCTGCCCGACAAGACCTTCTACTTGCCCGGCGACACCGCGACCGGTCGCATCGAAGCACGATACTTCTTTGGCAAACCGGTCGCTGGCGCCCAGGTTATCCTGCGCGCCACAGCCCAGCTGAACGGGACTGACATTAACCTCGAAACCAGCGGCAAAACCGATGAGGAGGGCGTTTTCCACTATGCCCTCGCTGTGCCAGACGTCTTCGCCGGGCAGCTAGACAACCGCGCAGCACAGATTGACGTTGACATCCAGGTTATTGACCCGGCCAACCACCTGGAAACGGTTGAAGAGCAGATCACCGTAGCCGAGAAGCTTCTACTCATCGACGCGGTCCCCGAATCAGGCCTATTGCGCCCTGGCCTGGCGAATATTGTCTATCTCGATGTGACTTATCCCGATGGCAAGGCGGCCCAGGCTACCCTCACCCTGACTGGCGACGTGAGCGAAACACTGACAACAACGACAGACGCATACGGGCTGGCGGCCATCACCCTCACGGCGCCTAGCCAGCGCTATTTCGCGCTGATAGCCGAGGCCGAGGACGTCGAAGGCAACCGTGTGACGCAACCCCTGGTGTTGGGTGCCGAGACGCGACCGGCTACTCAGCTGTTGTTGCGGCCTGACCAGAGCGAATATCACGTGGGCGCCACCATGAACCTTGATATCTTCGTCTCCGGCGCGCTGGCCGGCGCCGCGCCGGTAGTCTATCTGGACGTAGCCAAGGACGGGCAGAGCTTTGCCCTGGCGCCGTTGCCAGTCTCGGATGGCATCGCGCGCGCTGCGATAGAGGTAGATGGCTCCCTGTTGGGCACGCTGGAAATCAATGCCTACGCTGTGGATCGCTCCGGCGTGGTGATCTACGACCGGCGGCTGGTGTTGGTCAACCCGGCCCCGGCTCAGGTGACCGTGGAGAGCGATGCGGCCGAATACCGCCCAGGCGCAACTGCGCGGCTCACGGTCCAGGTCACACAAGATGGAACGCCCATGGACGGTGTCTTGGGTGTCTCCATTGTCGACGAGTCGGTCTTTGCAGTAGCAGAGCAGCCAGCCGGCTTTGCGCGCACTTACTTCCTGCTCGACCGTACCCTCCAAGAGACCCGGTACCAGATCCGCGACTTTGCTGATCTGGATGACGACGAGTACTCACCCTACGATGATACACCTGCCAGCATCCGCTACGCGGCCACAGACGCCCCACTGCGCGCGGCGAGACAGACAGCCCTCGCCGGCGCGTTTGCTCGGGACTTGGCGGCCAGCCACGAACAGCAGCTTGCCCAGGATACCACATCCGAAGCAACAAGTTGGCCGTTGGCCCTATTTTGGGGGAACCGGCTCTACATGGCGCTCCCCTTGATCGGGCTGGCGCTCTACAATGGCAGCCGCAAACGCCGGCAACTGCTGATCGCGTTGACCCTCTTCAGCCTGGCGACCTTCTTTTGGGCGGCATGCGCCGGCGCACCGGCTGCACCGGCTGCGGAGATGGCGGCGCCCGCGGCGGAAGCAGGCCGGCCCGAGGTCGATGGCGCCAAGCCACCACGCCTACGCCAGTTCTTCCCGGAAACTCTTTACTGGCAACCCGAAGTACGGACCGATGAGCAGGGGCGCGCCGTGCTGGATGTGCCCATTGCGGATTCGATTACGACCTGGCGTGTAAGCGTCCTGGCATCTGACAAGCAGGGCAATCTCGGCAGCGCCGAAATGGGTCTGCGCGTCTTCCAGGACTTCTTTGTGGAGCCAGATCTGCCGAGATTTCTCACTGTGGGCGATGTGGTAGATGTGCCGGTGAGTGTCTTCAATTACCTGGATGAGCCACAAGATGTGCGTCTAGAGGTCGCAGCCGGTACGTGGTTTGAGTTTGTCGACGCGCCGGAACAGACGCTCACCGTTTCTGCCCACGAGGTAGTCGCTGCCTATTTGCCGATCCGGGTGCTGTCCGCAGGCCAGCATGAGCTTACCATCACGGCAACGGGCACCGCGGAGTCCGATGCGGTGCAGCGCAGCGTCGAGGTCGTGCCGGATGGGCGGCCAGTCAACGTTGCCCAGAGCGGCCGCGTCGTGGAGCAAGAGAGCGTAACGGTTGAGATTCCTGCCGATCTGGCAGGCCCGGCGGGGGTGGCGGTTAAGATCTATCCCAGCGCGGTAAGCCAGGTGTTGGAAGGGCTAGAAGGGTTGCTGGCCACCCCCTACGGCTGTTTTGAACAGACCACCAGCGTGACGTACCCGAACGTTATGATCTTGCGTTACCTCCAGGCGACGGGCCAGGCAAACCCAGGGCTGGCGCTTCAGGCTGAACACCTGATCAACCTTGGCTATCAGAGATTGCTAACATTTGAAGTAAAGTCGGCCTACGGCGGTTTTAGCCTGTACGGCGAGCCGCCGCCCGATGCCATGCTCACTGCGTACGGCCTCCAGGAATTCGCCGATATGAACACGGTGCTCTTCGTCGATCCGGCGCTCTTGGGCCGCATGGTGGACTTCCTGGCTGGCAAACAAGATCGCCAGGGCTTCTGGGAGCCTACCCACTATGGCGCGCCGGACGCGGCGACGGAGCGTGACAATCGCGTCACGGCGACGGCCTATGTCGTCTGGGCAATGGCCGACGCGGGCTACGCTGACAGCCGTGCCGTCCGCAATGGGGTGCGGTATCTGCAGAGGGAGCTACGCAGCGAGATCCGGCGCGGGGGGACCGGCACTGGAACAAGCCCATCGGCCGGCGGTACGGCAGCCACAGCACCCGGAACGCCGCCCGCCCAGTTGAGCACCTATGCGTTGGCCTTGAGTGCAAACGCGCTCGCTGCAGCCGGGGAGGACCCGACACCATTGCTCGAGCAGTTGCTCGGTCAAGGCCAACGCGACGCGCGCGGGCTATATTGGGATGCGGGACGTCCCACCTTTCTGGCTTCATGGGGTGAAGCAGCCACCATCGAGACCACGGCCCTCGTGGGGCAGGCATTGCTGCGTACAGGACAGCACCCGGCCGTCGCCCAGGAGATCGTGGAGAGCCTGATTGCAAGGCGCGACCCGTACGGCGCGTTCGGCACCACGCAGGCCACAGTGCAGACGCTCAAGGCCCTGCTGATGGCCAGCGGCGAGGAGCCTGTCACACCCCTACAGGTTACGATAAGTCTGGGAGAGGAACGTAGGGAAACCCTGACCGTGACGGACGATAACCGTGATCTGCTGCAGATGGTGCGCTTCGACGCCCTGGAGCCGGGCGAGCACACCATTACGATCTCCACGGACGGCGACCATCCCGTCCAGTATCAGGTGGTAGCCTCCTACTACACGCCATGGACAACGCCGGTCGTAGACAGCGGCGCCCCGAGTTCCATGCGTGTTGAAGTGATCTACGACCGCACGGAGCTTGCCGTGAATGAGAGTGTGACGGCGATGGCTGAAGTTGAGTTACTAGACTCAAACGGCGCGGGGACGTTGTTGGTAAGTCTGGGCATCCCGCCCGGCTTTACCCCAGTGACCGAAGATCTCGACGCCCTGGTGGCTGGCCGGCAGGTCGAACGCTATGAAGTCAGCGAGCGTGCGATCATTCTCTATCTCACGAATGTCGACGCCGGTGAGGTACTGCGTTTCACGTACAGGTTACAGGCGCGCATCCCCGTCCAGGTTCAGACGCCGGCAAGCGAAGCCTATGACTACTATACGCCGGAACGGCGCGCCACAGACGAGCCCCAACGGATCAACGTGCGGCTCAACACCCCCTGATTGTCATATTCAGACACACGGAGGGGCTCGCCTGCGAGGTCACTTGCAGGCGAGCTCTTCCTCTTAGTGTCCAGGCTTTCGGGAGTCGACCAGACGTCGCAGGCACCTATCGTCTGGCCGCGCGTTACGTGGCCGTCGTAAGTTGAGACGGGGAAATCCAAGAAAATTGTAAGCTTTGAACGCTTTACACAGCAGATCGAATTTGCTATTCTGAAAAATGGACAGTGTCGTCCAATCTTTGGATGCACTTTGTAAAGGCAGCTGTCAAACGTTGTGCAGCCAGCGCTAGGATTGTTGGCTTTGGATATAGGCAGCGAGCCTCTCCACACGCGTGAAGCGCCCTGCCATAGGAACAACCAGGGCGCGAACCCGGTACAGATCCCATCGTTGCGAAGCGCCGCATGTTGCCGCATTTTCCGGTTGACGCCATACAGTTGACATCGAACTCATTTGTTGACCCAACGGCTACGGGTGGCTGCTGCGCGCGTACGCACCATTTCTCTGACAAGGAGGTGTTATCGGTCGAACTCCATCCTCTAGTCCCCAGGTATTGCCTCCTCCATCGACTGATCAAGTGTAAACAACAGAGTAGTTGAATCACCAGAGAAGGAGCTACGATGCAAAAAATCCTACTCAACTGGCTGCTGGTATCGGCCATGGTTATCAGTGCGGTGACGCCCGCATTGGCCCAGGATCAGACACCAGAAAGTCCTGACGATCACAATAAGGTCTATCTGCCCGCCATCAGCATTGGTGGTAGTGGGGCGTTTATTGCCCCTGAGGATGACGACGATGCACCAGCAGTAACGGTCCTGGAAATACCGACCAGTGAATTCCAGCAGGTGGCAGCCAGTGCCCGGCCAGGACGGGCTGTGCCGAGCTATGTCGAGGCACTGAAACTGGACGCGTCGCTCTCTGCCGAGAACATGGCTGTCATGCGCAAGCTGAGCCCCTCGCTCAATGGCTCGGGCCAGGCGGACGTGGTTGTGCGCTTGAGCGAACCTTCCGTCGCGGAGCTTGTCGCTCAAAGCGCCGAAGCCAGCTCCGCCGCCGCACAAAGTGCCCAGCGTGGCGCCGTGCGGCAGCAGCAGGCTGCCATTATCGGCCGCCTGAACGAGCTTGACGGCGGCGCCAGCCTTCTCGGCACCGCCCAGGTTGCCTTGAATGCTGTCATGGTCAATGCCAACCTGGACGCGCTGCGCGAACTGGCCAAGGATCCGGCCGTAATCTCCATCAAACCGGTGGTAAACTACGAGCTTGACTTGAGCGAAACGGTCCCCTACATCGGCGCGACGGCCGTACAAGACCTGGGGTTTGATGGAACGGGGGTCAAGGTAGCGGTTCTTGACAGCGGGGTGGACTATACGCACGTGGCCCTGGGTGGCCCCGGCACATTGGCGGCCTATGAAGCGGCCTACGGCACCAGCCCCAGCGATCCGGCCAACACCACCCGTGACGGCTTGTTCCCCACCGACAAAGTCAAGGAAGGCTACGATTTCGTGGGCGAAGTGTGGCCCAATGGCCCGCTGGCTCCCGATGAAGATCCCATCGACTTCGATGGCCATGGCACCCATGTGTCCGACATCATTGCTGGCGTGGGCGGCGTTGCCCCAGGTGCTTCCCTTTACGGCGTCAAAGTCTGCTCAGCCGTTTCCACTTCTTGTAGTGGCGTTGCCCTTATCCAGGGTATGGACTGGGTGCTTGATCCCAACGGGGACGGCAGCATGGACGACCGCATGGACATCGTGAACATGTCCCTGGGCTCTCCCTACGGCCAGGCCTATGACGACGATCTCTCCCAGGCTGTCGAGAACGCCACGGCGGCGGGCATCCTGACCGTTGCGTCCGCGGGCAACTCCTCTGACAAGCCATTTGTCGTGGGTAGCCCATCTGCAGCGCCTTCGGCCCTGTCTGTGGCACAGACCAATGTACCATCGGCAATCCAGCCGCTGATGCAGGTCGTGTCACCGCTAAGCATCGCCGGCGACTACGCTGCGGTCTTCCAGCCGTGGTCCGTGGAACCGGCCGCGGCCATCGAAGCGCCCCTCCAGTATGGTAACGGCGCGGGCGGCAATCTCCTGGGCTGCAATCCCTATCCGGCTGGCTCGCTGAGCGGCAAGATTGTCCTCGTCGACCGTGGCGCCTGTGCCTTCAGTGTGAAGATCAGCAACATCGGTGATGCTGGTGGTCTGGTGGGCATCATTGGTCTCGTAGCGCCAGGCGACCCCTTCCAGGGTGGTTTCGGCGGCGGTAATCCCACCATCCCTGGCTACATGATCAGCCAGGCTGACAGCAACACGTTGAAGAGCGAGTTGGCCACCGGCGTGGTGGTGCGCTTCGATCCAGCCACCGGCATTCCGCTGGTGCAGCATATGGTGGGCTCGTCGTCACGTGGGCCGACCATGGGCTGCTTCTCTGACCTGCGTCCGTTCTTCTCCGACAATGAGTCCTGTGAGCCCTATAGCCACGTCATCAAGCCCGAAATTGGCGCGCCCGGCGCGTCGGTATCGGCGGTGGCTGGTAGCGGCACGGGCACCGAGCCCTTCGGCGGCACCTCCGGCGCGGCGCCCATGGTTTCAGGCGCAGCCGCGCTCCTCAAGCAGGCCTATCCGGATCGCTCGGCGTACGAGCTGAAAGCCGTATTGGTCAACACGGGCGAGACCGACATCATGAACGCGCCCGCGTTCTTCGGCGGCGATCTCGCTCCCATCACCCGCATTGGCGGCGGCGAAGTGCGAGTCGATCGCGCGCTGGCCTCCCCGGTCGCGGCCTGGACCGTCGACACCGCGTCGCCTGTGATATCGTTCGGCTTCGACGACTGGAGCACGAAGAACATCTTCATGCGCGAAGGTGTCGTTATACGCAACTACACGGACCAGGGCCGGTCATTCCACATCGACGTGAGCTTCCGCTTTGCCGATGACGAAGCCAATGGCGCGGTCAAGGTGACAGCACCGTCGTCAGTGTTCGTCTCCGGCAATGGCTATGGCAACTTCGGCGTGGATCTGCATCTGGATCCCACCAAGCTTCCGGCGTGGACCTTGAACTCCGGTTCTCAGGGCGCAAACGCTGACCTGCTGACAACCCTGGAGTTTGACGGCTACGTAACCCTGACTGACATGCACGACCCAAGCGTGCAGATCCATCTGCCCTGGCAGATCCTGCCGCGCGCGGCCGGCAACGTCAGCTTGAAGTGGACAAAGGGGAGCACGATTGAGGTCAAGAATCGCGGCGTTGGCACGACAACGGTTGAGAGCTACTCGCTGCTCGCCTCCAACGGCATCCTGCCGCCCGGCGGTCCTGGCGAACAGAGCCCGACACCGGACTTCCGCTACTTTGGCTATGCCACGTACCCGGTACCGGCTGGCTTCTGTGGACCCAGCGACTCGTTCGTCATGGCCTTTGCCGTCAATACCTTCCGCCGGCAAACCCACGCTGTCGCACCATTGAGCACGGAAGTCGACATCGACCTTGACCAGAACGGCACGATCGACTACGCCGTCTTCAACGCCGATCTCTCCTACCCGGGCATCTCTGATGGGCGCAACGTCACATGGGTGTTGAATGTAGCGACTGGTTCAGCGACCGCGTTCTTCTTCACAGATCACGATGTCAAGAGCGGCAACACCGTTCTGCTCTTCTGTGGCGATCAGATCGGTCTCGACGCCAGCGACTTCTTCGACCCCATGGACATCGTGGCTCTGGCGGTGGAGAACTACTTCCAGGGCATCGTCACCGACTTCTTCGACGGCATCACGATTTCGCCTTTGGGCGAGCAGTATCTGGGTGTCTTCGCGAACGGCGGTGTTGGCACCACGACGCTGGCGTACAAGGAGGCTGACAAGCTGACGATCCTTGACTTCGGCCCGCTGACCAACAACACGGAACAGGGTCTCCTCCTGCTCTACCGCGGTGGCGCCATCGACTGGGTCGAAGCGGCGGTCATTTACGGTAAATAGTCTTTTGGCAAGCGACGCGCTGGCGGCACTCGCTGGCGCGGCACCCCCAAATCGCTGGTAACCAGGGGAGGGCTCGCTCGAGCCCTCCCCTGGTCCTTTTCTATTCACTTGTCCCTGCAAGTCTCAGCACCTCGATCAGGCTAGCCGGAACCTGCACGGCGGATGTCTTCACCACCGCTGCTTACCGGCCGCGCAGGCTCGCTAGCGGGAGAGTTGGCCAGCGAAAGGGCCTCAACGAGTGGTGTCAGTCCCTGATACTGGGCCGGGACGTGGGCAGAGGCGGAATTGGTCGCGATGGCCTACCCGGTAATCAAAGCGCTCGCCACGAGCTTCAAGGACTACGTGATAGCCCTCTACCAGCGCTTGCGTGTAGACCATGCCTGGTTCCGGACAACCCAGTGCACCATCCGGCCAGACGACGGCTTGGTCGCCAATAACAGAAAACTCGTCGACACCGTAACCCGTTCGGGCGACGGCGTCGGCAAT
>JACFMY010000245.1 GCA_019455155.1 Caldilineaceae bacterium | reverse complement strand
GCCGTTGCCCGGACCCTTTCACGCGCCCGGTGTGCCGGCCATGCCAGGGTTATGGCAGAGACTCTATCCAGAACAATCAGCCATAAGGAGAAAAACATGTCCAGATTCGTCAAGCTACTGAGCCTGTTTCTGGTAGCAACCATGATTCTTAGCGCCTGTGGCGGCGCGCAACCGGCGCCAGCCACCGAGGCGCCAGCGCCAGCCACCGAGGCTGAGGCTCCGGCGACCGAAGCTGCCACCGAAGCGGCGACTGAGGCAGCCACGGAAGCCCCAGCAGAGGAGGCTGCTCCTGAAGTTGCGGCCGGCGACGTGGTCTTCTTCTCGACCCAGTTTGTGCCCGTCGAGGAGCAAGAGAAGTTCCGTGCCATCCTTCAGGGCGGCGGTTTCGACTTTACGGGCACAGAAGAGGGCCCGCTGTTGGACGTGGTGATCGCCGGCACGGAATCCGGCACCTCCGAGATCGACGTGGTCGGCGCGCTGCACGGCACCTTCCCGCCCCTGGCACGCCGTGACGCGCTCATGAACATGATCGACGTGGCCGATGACCTGGCCGCGGATCGCGAGCTCACGGCGGCCTACCTGGATACGGGTCTGCTTGGTTCCGAGGATTTTCTCTACTACGTGCCGTGGATGCAGGCGACCTATATCATGGCTGCCCATAAGGACGCGCTGGAGTACCTGCCCGAAGGCGCCGACATCAACGCGCTGACATGGGAGCAGTTCGGTGAGTGGTGCAAAAATCTGGCCGACGGCCTTGGTGAGCCCAAGTGTGGGCTTCCCCACGCCGGTCTCTTCCATCGCTTCCTCGAAGGGTATATGTGGCCCTCGTGGACGGGAGGGATGGTGACCAACTTCAAGAGCGCTGATGCCGTAGCCATGTTCAACTGGGTGAAGGAGGGGCTCTGGCCGTACGTCCATCCGCAGTCCATCAGCTACGAATTCATGCAGGAACCGCTGTTGGCCGGCGAGGTACTGGTAGCCTTTGACCACACCGCGCGGCTGCTCGACGCCTTCAACACCGAGCCCGACAACTTCGTAGCGTTCCCGGCCCCTGCCGGCGCCCATGGCCGGGGCTTTATGCCCGTGATCGTGGGCCTGGGTATCCCGGCCGCCTCCGACAACCAGGAAGGGGGCGCGGCTCTGATCGAGTTCCTGACCCGTCCGGAGACACAGGCGAATGTACTCAAGGAGCTAGGCTTCTTCCCGGTTGTAGCCGGGGTGGACACCAGCGACCTGCCGGTCGGGATCGGCATCGAAGCAGGAGCGGTGGAGGCGCAGTCGAGCTCGCCCGACGCGCTGCCCGCGCTCTTGCCGGTCGGCCTGGGTGAGCGTGGCGGTGAGATCAACCAGATCTACCGCAACGCCTTCGATCGCATCGTCCTCAACGGCGAAGAGATCGAGACCGTGCTGGCGGAAGAGGCAGCGAATCTGCAGCAGCTGCTGGACGAGACGGGCGCGCCCTGCTGGGCTCCCGATCCGGCCAGCGACGGTCCGTGCCAGGTCAACGAGTAGGTAAGCATTGATGGCAGCGGTGGCAGCCGCCTGTAAGGGGTGGCTGCCACCTTTCACAACGCGGAGTAGAGCTCATGAACAAGAAGAGGCGCAATTGGGCGCCGTACCTGCTCATCTTGCCATCCGTGATTTACCTTGCCCTCTTTTTTGCCTGGCCCATGTTTCGCGCCCTAACCCTGTCGATTTGGGATTCGGACGCCATCCTGCAGCTGAGAGAAGTGGCCAGTGACGATGGCGCCAGCGCCGGTACGCTGCCGCGAGGAACCCAGGTGACGATCCTTGAGCGCCAGGGCAACGTGTTGGCTGAAGAAGATCTTGGGCAGAGCAACCTGATTACGGAGGTCTGGTTCCTGATTCGAGGTGAGGATCCGGACGGCCAGCTCGTCGAAGGCTGGTCACAGGAGGCGCGCGTGCGCGTCCGCGAGGAGGACGAAGCGGGTCGCCCTGTGTCTGGCACCATCCGGCGCAAACTGGCCGCAGACGCCGATCCGCTGACCGATCTCTATGCCGAGCCAAGCGTGGTCAGCGAGGTCGTCGGCAAGCTGGATGCCAGTGTCCGCGTAGAGATCCTGGATCAGAGCACGCTGGAGCTGTGGTACCGGGTGCGGGGCGAAGTCAATGGCAACACCGAGGAAGGCTGGACGCGCTCGCGCTTTATCCGGGTTTTCAGCGACCAGGAGACTGGCCGCATCGACCGGGGCAATGCGGGTGAGTTGACCCAGCGCTATATTCAGCGCATGGTCAGTGACCGCTTCTTCATGCCGGCGCTCCTGACTACTATATTATTGATGGTCTTGATCATCCCTGTCCAGTTCGTGCTGGCCATAATCATGGCCCTCATCATCCAGATGCAGCTCAAGGGCAGCACCATCTTTCTGTACATCTTCGCCATTGCCCTGGGTGTCTCGGACCTGGCAGTCGGCATCGTCTGGTTTGCCATCTTTACGCAGAATGGATTCCTCAACAGCATCCTCCAGGCACTGGGGTTGATCGAGGCGCCGGCGGCCTATTTGACCGCGCAGACGCGTCACTGGATCATCGTGGCGATCTGGCTGGCCGAAGTATGGCGAGCCACCGCGATTGTGATGGTGGTTGTGGTATCTGGGCTGCAAGCGATTCCCAACGAGGTGTTGGAGGCGGCCGAGATCTTCGGGGCGGGGCTGTGGAAACGGATCCGCTATGTGATCCTGCCCATGTTGCGGCCCAGCCTGCAGGTGGCGCTGATCCTGCGCACGATTTTGGCGCTGCAGGTATTTGCGGTGGTCATCGCCCTGAGCGGCGGCGACATCGTGACGGTATTGGCCAACGAGTCCTACCGGCAATACTACGAGCT
The DNA here is from genome assembly GCA_019455155.1 of Caldilineaceae bacterium. GTDB lineage: Bacteria > Chloroflexota > Anaerolineae > Caldilineales > Caldilineaceae > JACFMY01. The sequence goes on along the minus strand of JACFMY010000245.1, from coordinate 6,752 downwards.
GCGCAACGTCAACGTAGCGGCGGGGTATGCGGGGCTGATCCTGCTGTTGTCCATGGTGAGCGCCGTCGTCTATCTGCGCATGGTGAGAACCCAGGAGGAGATAGAATAATGACTGCAGCTAACGATCTTGCAACGGCCGCTGCGGTACAGGCATCTGCCGAAATGATGCGCGTCCGCCGGCGCGCGCTGCTGCGCCAGCGGATTAGCCGCGGTTTCGCCTATGCGATTGCCATTCTGATCTGTCTATGGGTATTGGTGCCCATCTGGTTTATAGCCTCCATGGCATTGACAACGCCGGCCACCGTGCGTGCCTTTCCCAAGGGTGTGTTGCCCTTTATAGCCTTTTCCTTTGACACGATGCAGTTCTTTCTGACATCCCAGGGCATCATCCCAGGCACGATCAACAGCATCATCGTGGCCCTGATCACCCTTGTGCTGTCCACGCTCATGGCCGCGCCGGCGGGCTATGCCATCTCTCGCTACATTTTTCGCGGGCGGGATATGTATCGACTCTCGATCCTAGCCGTGCGCGCGTTTCCCGTCGTGGTCCTGGCTATTCCCCTGGCCGTCGTCTTCATCAATCTGAGAATCTACGACAGTGTCTACAGTCTGGCCCTGATGCACACCGCCCTGACCCTACCCACCACCATCCTCGTTATTGGGAGTGTATTTGCCAGCATTCCGTACGAGCTGGAGGAGGCGGCGCAGGTCTATGGCTGCACGCCGTTCCAGGCCTTTCGCACCGTGGTGCTGCCATTGGTCCTGCCCGGCATCGCGGCGGCGGCCATTTTCACATTCGTCATGTCGTGGAATGAAGTGTTTGCGGCCAGTATTCTGACTGTACGCAACCGGACGCTGCCGGCCCAGGTGCTCAGCGCGCTGGCGCAGTCGTCTGAACCGTACCAGTTTGCTGGCGCCTTCTTCATGATGGTGCCGGCCCTGATCTTTATCTTCTTCATCCGGCGCTACCTCTTCAACATGTGGGGCCAGGTGACGAAATAGCGCGAGAGTGGAGCCGGACCTGGGCACACGGTCTGCCTGCTGGGTACAGCAGCGGTGTTGTGTATTGCCAATCTGCAGATTCTGACAGTTCTGTCACAAGGTGAAATATGGCCGAGATCAAGATCGAGCATGTGACCAAGAAGTTTGGCGACTTCGTGGCGGTTGACGACGTCAGCCTGACCATCGAGGACCAGGAGTTCATGGTGCTCTTAGGTCCCAGCGGCTGCGGTAAGACAACGCTGCTGCGCGCGATCGCCGGGCTAGGTATGGCCGATACCGGGCGTATCAGTATCGGCGGCCGCGATGTGACCTATCTGCCGCCGCGTGAGCGCAAGATCTCCATGGTCTTTCAGAGCTATGCGATCTTCCCCCACATGAAGGTCTATGACAACATTGCCTTTGGCCTCAAGATGAACAATGTGCCGAAGCCCGAAGTCGACCGCCGCGTGCGCCAGGCTGCCGAGCTCCTGCATATTGAAGGGATGTTAGACCGTTTCCCGAGCAAAATGAGCGGTGGCCAGCGCCAGCGTGTGGCGGTCGCACGCGCCATCGCCATGCAGTCCGCAGTGTTGCTCATGGACGAGCCGCTGAGCAATCTGGATGCGCTGCTGCGCTTGGAGATGCGCGCAGAGCTAAAGCGGCTCCTGGCCGAGATCAAGGCCACCACCATCTACGTGACCCATGACCAGATCGAAGCGCTCAGTATGGGCGACCGCATCGCGGTCATGCGCGAAGGGGCCATCCAGCAGTGCGATCATCCCACCGTCGTCTACGACCTGCCGGCCAGCGATTTTGTGGGCGGTTTCATCGGCAATCCACCCATGAACTTCATGGACGCGCAGGTCCAGCGCCACGACGGGGTGGTGCAGGTCGCCATCAGCGGGTTCACGCTAGAGCCCCATGCCACGATGCAGCCGCTCCTCAAGCCCTATGACGGCAAACCCATCGTGGTTGGCATCCGCGCCGAGAACATGGAAACGCTCGGTGAACCTGCGGACGATGCCCTCAAGGTGCGCGTACTCGTGGTCGAGCCCTTGGGTTCACAGAATCTGCTGACGGTGAAGATCGGCAACAACACCGTCAAGGTCGCAACCCATCCGACGTTCCAGGTTGAACCCGACCAGGACGTGTGGCTGCGCTTCCCAGCAGACAAGATCCGCTGGATCGACCGTGACAGCGGAAAGGTGCTCTATCCGTGACGGCAGCTGTGCCGGTCACGGCCCACCTGATCAACCACACGCATTGGGATCGCGAGTGGTTTCTTACTTCCGTCTATACAAGTCGCTGGATTCCCCGCCTCATCGACAAGCTCGAAGCAATTGCGGCCGCCAATCCTGACTTTCGTTTCCTCTTCGACGGCCAGACACTGGTCGTCGAAGATCTGCTGGCAACGGCGCCAACCTACGAAAGCCGGGTCCGGGCGCTGATCGCCGCGGGTCAGCTGACCATCGGACCCTACTATTGCCAGCCGGACTGGCAGCTTACCGGCGGCGAGCTCTTGTTACGAAATCTCCTGTACGGACAGCAGGATCTCCAGAAACATGGCGGCGCGAGCAACTCGGGCTGGTTGGTGGACACCTTTGGCCACATCAGCCAGGCCCCGCAGCTGCACCGCCTCTTTGGCCTCACTGCAGTTTACGTATGGCGTGGCGTACCCCAGCTTGTACCTTATTTTCAGTGGGAGGGGACAGATGGCAGCCGTCTCTTCACCATCAATCTCTTTGGCGGCTACCGCAATCTCTACGGCGTGACCCACGCTCCTGAAATGGCGGTCAGGCGTCTCCACGCCGAGGTCGCCAAGCTCAAGCCATACTATCCAACTACAGACCTGCCCCTTTTCGACGGCTACGACCTGGAAGACAACCCCGAGGACCCGCTACGCTTCTACACCGAGGAAGCGGACATTGGCCCGGAGCTCGTGCTGCGCGAATCGACGCCAACCCGCTTTGCGGAGGAAATGGCAGGAGAAGGGCTTCATCTACCGGTAATCCGGGGGGAGCTGAACTCCGGCAAATATGGCGCAACCTTCCCCGGAACCTTTTCCGCCCGTACCTACCTCAAGATTATGGCCCGCGACTGCGAGGAACTGCTCTTCCACCGCTGCGAGCCGCTGGCAGTCATGGCGCGACTCAGAGGGCGCGCGTACTCGCCGGCCAGCTATGAGGCGTGGGCGCGGACCCTGCTGCAAAACGCGGTGCACGACTGTATTTGTGGCGTGAGCATCGACCAGGTGCATGAGAAGATGGAGTATAGCTATCGCCAGGTCTACGATGCCATGGTCGCCGAGGTCAAGGCCTCGCTGGCTGCTATTCTGGCTCCGTCCGCACCGGGTACCTACGCGGTCAGCACCGTGCCCTTTGCCGTGGACCAATGGCAGGTGGCCGGCGCGGAGCTGATTCATGTCCAGACAGAGGGCATCGGCGTGTGGCCGGTTCGCGAGCGTGTTCCCATTGAGCAAAGTGAAACAGCCGTCCCGACCTTTACATGGCGCAACGACCACTACACGGCCAGCGTCGAGAGGGATGGCCGCGTGCGGGTAGGGGATAGCGTCTTGGGACGGTTGGTGATCGCCGCCGAGGAGGGCGACACCTATTCCGAGGAAATGGGCCCGCAACTGGGCGACCTCCTGCCTGAGGGCCCGCTGGTGCTCGAACAGCGCAGCGAGCGCCACGCGGTTCTACGCTTCGGCGGCGCATTCCGCGCCGAGCATGGCGAGGTCACCGCCACGGTGCGTCTGGCCTTTGACCCGTCGCCCCTGATCCAATGGCAGGTGGATCTCGACAGCCGTGGCTCTGACCTGCGCGTCGAGCTGGTCTTCGAGACAGCCGTCACAGGCACGATTCTGGCGGGCATGCCCTTTGACGTCGTGGAGCGGCCAGCCGTGGACACGGATCTGCTGCCCCGCCAGGCGCCGGCGGAGCTCGCCAATCTGCTGCTGGGCCAGCGCGAGGTGGGCGCGGTGACGACCTTTCCCTTCCACGATTTTGTTGCCATCTCCGGCGACCGCGGCGCCGTGGCCATCCTGGCCAAAGGCATCCACGCCTACGCCGCCGGCGAGGAAGGCACCGTGCGGCTTACTTTGCGCAGGGCTGTCGAGTGGCTCACCAAGGCCGATCTCAAGGACCGGGTGGGCGATGCGGGACCGTTCTTCTACGTGCCGGACGCGCGCTGCGAACGCACCGTACGGCACGAGGTTGCCGTTGTCTGCAGCGCCCTGGCCGGCCACGCCATGGCGCTGCAGCGTCTCAATGAAGGCTACCGAACGCCGCCCTTGATTGTGCGGAGTAGAGGAACAGGCACCGCGCAGAGTTGGCGTCTCCTGGCCGAGGCGCTGCCCATGAGCGCGCTCCAGATCGCCGATGGCCGCGTACTCGCCCGGTTCTACAACCCGGCACCGGAAGCCCAGCCTCTGTCTCAGCGCTACCGGCAGACAGATGTGGCTGGCAGGCCGCAGAGAGAGGTGAGCACCGTTGCGCCCAAAGCCATCGTTACCGTGGAGCTCGCGCACGAGCTGCCAGAATTGGACGCACAGACCGCCGAAATCGAGCTGTTAACGGCGTTGCCCTGGCGGGTCGGCGCCAACGCCGGCCGGCCTGACCCAGCGATACTGGCGCAGCTGGAGGAGAAGATCGCCCAGCTCGAAACCCAGCTGGCCCATGTCGATATGCAGCTGGCCCACACCGCGGACGAGACCGGCAGGCTCAGGCTGCAGCACCGGCATTACGTGCTGAAGCGGGAGCGCGTGGAGCTGCAGTTGTCGCTGCTTCTAAACCGTCGCAAGCTTGCAGAGCAGGGAACAATGCGGTACGAATACCTTTATGAAGCCGACGCTGAGATTGCAGCTCTGGGCCTCGAGCTGAACCAGCTGCGGATCAAGCGGCGCATATTCGACTACGTTGTGGCGGCGCTCGACGCTTGATGCCGTGCCGGGCGTCTAATTCCCGGCGGCCAGCGCAGTGAACACGTCTTCTATCATTGTGACGCCAGGGGCCATGGATTCCAGGTGAATGCCTGCAGCCAGCAGGTGACGGCTAACCTCTGCCGGATCGAGCGTGGCGGGAGCAATCACGCGCAGGTGATTGCCGGCCAGGCTTACACGCACGATACCGGGCAATCTCTCCAGAATCTCCATGGCGGGCAGCAGCGGGCGGGTGACCACTTCCCATGCCTGCCCCGGCAGCAGCTGCTTCAATTGATTGGGCTCAGCCAGCGCCAGCAACTTGCCGTCGCGCATGATGCCCACGACGGTGCAGTACTCGGCCTCATCCATGTAGTGGGTGGAGACCATGATCGTAATCCCTTGTTCCGCCAGCTCATAGATCAGGTCCCAAAAGGCGCGGCGCGCGACGGGATCGACGCCGCTTGTCGGCTCGTCCAGGAAGAGCAGTCCGGGCTGGTGCACAATGGCGGTAGCCAGGGCCAGGCGCTGGCGCCAGCCCGCCGATAGGTTCTGCGTCCGCTCCTTTTGGTGCTGCGCCAGCCCCAGCAGGTCCAGCACATCCTTCACCCGCCCGTGATCGTTTACACCGTAGACGCCGGCGTAGAAGGTCAGGTTCTCCAACACTGTCAGGTCGTTATAGAGGGCAAACTTCTGGGACATGTAGCCGCTGCGCGCCCGGACCTGTTCGGCGTTTGAGACAACGTCATAGCCCAGGACCTCGGCGCGGCCCTCCGATGGGTGCAGCAGCCCGAGCAGCATGCGGATGGTGGTCGTCTTGCCAGAACCATTAGGCCCCAGGTAGCCCAGCACCTCACCGGCCCGCACCTCCAGGTCCAGGTGGTCCACGGCGACGAAGTTGCCGAAGCGCCGCGTGAGCTGCCAGGTTTGGATCGCGGTGTTCATGCCTCTTCCTCGGAAAGCGCGATGAAGACATCTTCCAGCTGCGGCTCAACCGCGACCAGGCTCTCTACGGTGCCGCCTGCGGCGCTGATGGCTGCACGCAGGCGTTGGATGACGGTTTCGGCCTGGCCCGGCCGGACACGTAGATGGAGCCGGTTGCCAAAGCGCTGGACCGCGTCCACATCGGCATCGCTGCCGGCCAGCTGTTTCAACAGCGCGGGCGGCTGCCCAGCCAGCTCAAGCACCTGCCCTGCCAGCCGCGCCAACAGCTCCGTGGGCGTGCCTTCGCAGATGAGATGCCCGCTGCGCAGAAAGCCGACGCGGGAACAGCGCATGGCCTCGTCCATGTAGGGAGTGCTGACCAAGACCGCCAGGCTACCCGCATGCGCCAGCGGCAGGATCAGGCGCCAGAAATCCTGGCGCGTGACCGGATCGACGCCGGTAGTGGGCTCGTCCAGCAGCAGGATGCGCGGTTCGTTGATCAGCGCCAGGGCAAGGCCCAACTTCTGTTTCATTCCCCCCGACAGCTGGCCCGCGCGGCGTTGGCCGAAGGCGGCCAGCCCCACAAATTCCAGGATTTCCTGGCTGCGCGGCACCCACCGGCCTGTGGGCAGCCCGCGCACTTCGGCGAAGAACTGGAGGTTTTCCAGGACAGTCAGATCTTCGTAGAGGGAGAAGCGTTGCGCCAGGTAGCCGATCTGCTCCCGCGCGCGCTCCACATGGCGGGCCACATCCAGCCCCGCGAGCTCGGCCTGGCCACCGTCGGGGTGCAAGGCGCCGCACAGCAGGCGTATCAGGGTGGTCTTGCCGGCGCCATTGGGTCCGATCACCCCATAGATCTCGCCGCTATCCACCTGCAGACTGACGTCTGCCAGCGCCTGCGTATGTCCAAAGGCCTTGGAAAGGCCCG
>JACFMY010000244.1 GCA_019455155.1 Caldilineaceae bacterium | reverse complement strand
GCCCCTACGCGCGTGCGGTTTGGTGTTGGCGGGGCGAAAAATCTTTCGCCCCTACCAAGTCCTGATCCGTATTCAGGCGGCACCACCTGGCTGTTCACGGCCGGCGCTGGTTACGATCAACAAAGTCCTGCCAATATAACATTTCCCTGGCAGGGGCGAAAAATTTTTCGCCCCTGCCGGCGTGTGGTCTGGTATTGCAGGGGCGAAAAATCTTTCGCCCCTACCGGATGGTGACGCCGGCGAAACCAAAGGGCGCCAGGATGTATTCGTCGACCCAACGCCGTTGATCGCGGAAGGTCTCAGGACCCGTCCAGCTTAGATCGCCGCCGCGCACGTGATGGGGACCCAGGAGGTTGCGCAGGGTTCCCACAAGCTCCAGCTCGAGATCGTTGGTCCCCTCATGCAGATACGGAGTGATGTCCACTTTGTAAGGTGGCCAGGCCAGCGTCTGGACTTGCACGCCGTTGACGCGCACGTGGACCAGGGCGGCCCTCAGATCATCAAAGACCAACGTCGCCGAGCTCATGGTGGCCGGGATCTCCACGCTCTGGCGCAGCGCAAGCCGCCCAGCAAAGAAAGGCAGCCCCTGTTGTGTCAGGTCTACAGCCCTGCCCGTACCTGTGTGTGGCAGGGCAAAGCGACTTTCCCGCGCCGTGACCACGAAGCGCGGCGCGTAGCGGTCGAAACATTGCCCGTTGTGGCGGCTCTCCTCCCCCAGCCGCGTCGCCCCCACGGCAAACGCTCCGGTCAGGTAGATACTCTCCAACTCGCTATCGCGGCCAAAGACGCCAGCAAGCACGATCTCATTGGTGCCTGCCCGCAGCCAGAAGGGCAAGGGTACCTGGCGGAAAGAGATATCGACCCAGAACCCTGCATCGATGCTCTCAACTCTCTCGCCGTTAACGCTTATGCGGAAGCGCTCAGGGGATTCGACAACTAGATGGAGCGGGCCAGCTGGCGGCTTGTCCACTTCCACCGTGAAACGTAGGGCAAAGGGCGTGCCTACGCCGGCTTTCTCCACCGTCGCGTGCGCCTCCAGGATGTGCATGGGCTGGCTCCAGGGCCCCTCACCGAGTCTGACCGCGGCAGTATCCAGAGTCAGGGCGTTGGGAGACAGAAGCTCCACATCCCACGATTCACTCAACGGATAGGCGGTCTCTGATCTCCGTGGGGATGGCGGTTGCACGGTTGGCGTGCCATCGGGGCGCCGAACGAGCAGATACGAGCCCGCAGCGGCGAACTCCAGCTGCAGAGTGCTGAGGCCATCTGCGTGGTTGCTGGCAAGCGGCGTAACGGCGCCCGTAGACGGGTCCCAGAGTTCAAACTCGCCCCCACCGCGGACCTGTACGGCGGCGCTTATACTCTTGTCTACGTCAATGTTGGCCAGGAAATAGCAGTCACCTGTCTCCACCTTGCGGTGGTGGACCCAGATGGAGGGGTTGCCCGCAACGCGCACGTCAAAGGGCAGCAGTTTATCCAACAGACCCGGGAGCGTATCGACTTTGACTGTGCGCGTGGAGGCGGGAAGCGGCGATTCCTGCGTTTGCCGGCCGTCGACTAAGGTCGGGTGGGGCGCCAACGCCAGGATCGTGCCACCCGCCTCGGCGAAGGTATTAAGAGTGCGTACGGTATCAGCGGCAAGCGTAGTGCCGGGCGGCACAATGACGACGCGGTAGTGCATTTCGCCTACAGCCAGGAATGGGCCTTCGTCGGTCTCGCCAACGCGCGCTTCCACGGGGCCGCCGCGTGCCATGAGCATTTCGTCGCCCAGGTGAAAGTCACGCTGGTGTTCCACGAGCGTCATCAACAGCCGGTCCAGTGTCTGGTCCAGCTCCATGACATCCAGCGCCGCGTCCGGCCGGTAAAGGGTCCACGCGCTGCTCAGCGGATGGATAACCAGGATATCGACGACACGCGTGCCCTGGCTCAGGGCATAGCTTAGACGCGCGAAGTAATCGGCAACGATACGGTTTTCCGGCCACCAGGGCTGTTGGTAGAAGAGGTTCTGCGGATAGTCTCGCTTGCGTTCGCCGCGCATGCTGTAGAGCGAGAGATGCGGGTCGTTGAAGTTGATGCCCAAGACATAGCACCAATCGCCGAGCCATTTTCGGCCGGCAAAGGAGAAATCCTGGCCCGAACAGCCGTAATCCTCGCAGAACGCGCGGGGTTTGCCGGTCTGGCAGACGACGCTGTCCAGCTGTTTGGCGGTGAGCAGCGTACCGGGACCACTGTTGATCTGCCGGCCCAGCTTATCGATGCCCGGGTAGTGCATATAGGCATAGTGGGGCATGATGGCGCTACACCACTGGATCTGGCTCAGGAGCGTATCTTCGGCCATAAAATGGCCGGTAAAGAGCATGTTGTTAGCGTTGCACCAGTCGTAGATCTGGCGCGTGAACGCATCAACAAAGCGTTCAGCCACCGTGCGCCAGTAGTCGTAGCGCGTTGCGTGGTAGTCGCCCGTGTTGAAAAAGATTTCGGGCAGGCGCGGCAGCAGGTCGTAGCCATTACGCTCCTTGAAGTAGGCAGGAAAGTCATGGGTCCAGGGAATGACGACCTGCCGTGCCCGCTCATGCAGGGCGAAAAAGAGTGTGCTGGGCTCGTCGGTGAAGACGCCAGGTACGGTTCTGCCGAATTCGTCGCCGACCGCTTGCTTGTAGGCTTCGTGAGTCACCTCGATGAAGCGGCGCACAGCATCGGGATTGAGCAGACTCAGGTACGTGTAGCCGTTGAACCAATGGTTGCCCAGCGGCATGGTCTGGGGATAGAACTGGATGACGCGGTCGCCATCTTGCTCGAAGCGCGGTTCGTACTCCGGCCGGATGTCCGTTAGCTGGCCATCCACCTCGCGTGCGGCAAAAGTGGCGATGCGTTCGGCGACAAAGGCCGGCCGGTCATCCACTTTGCAGAGCAGCACGGTCGTGCGATAGCTGGGGTTCTGGGCGACGGCTAGCCCGCCCGCGAAGCCACTGGGCCATTTATCCTCATCATAGAGCCAGGCGTGGAGACCATGACGCCTGGCGCTGTCCACACAGAGACGCACGTCTTCCATCCAGTGTTTGCCCAGGTAGGGTGTGTTGAGCCCTAACCGCGGGTGCATGAAGAAACCACCCCAGCCGCTCTGGGCGATGAGCTCAATCTGCCGCTCCAATTCGACCGGGTCCAGGCGGTCGTTCCATGACCAGAGAGGCGCTTCCCGATAGGTGTTGGGCGGATTTTGAAAGATTGCGTGATCTAACGGCGCGCTCATATTTCGACCTCCACCTCACAATCTTCGGGTACATTGTATTCAAGCTGGAGCTTGCCGCTTTCGTCCACCTCCCAGGCCACGCTAACAGGGCCGTGAGGTGTGGGCACAGTCCCTCGCGCCCAGCGCAAATGCCAGGGCTTGGGCGCGAGGCGGATCTTGGCGTAGCCCGGTGCAGCGGCTGTTACACCCAGGACTCGGGTGGAAAGGAAATAGGCGGGCGCGGCGGACCAGCCATGGCAGAGGCTGCGGCTCCAGTGGCCGCCCACAAAACCGGGGAAGGTCTCCCAAAAGGTGGTAGCGCCCTTCTCCAGCATACGGTTCCACTGCTCGCGCAGGATGGTCAGGGCGTCATCCGCGTAGCCATGGTTGAAGAGCGTCTCAAGGGTAAAAAAGAGGAACCATGGGCTGCCCACGGGCACAATCTCCTCCGTGCGGCCCATGCGCGCCATCCACGGGCTGCTGCCCACGAACTTGCCTTCCTTGGCTGCTTCCACGTAGCGCACCACGGCCTCATAGCGTTCCGGCGGTACGGCGTTACATAGCAGGACCAGCGTGTTGGTGGGCTCGCTGATGCGCAGCTTCTTCTGGAAATCGGCGAACGGTTCGACGGGCGCCCCCATGGCTTTGCGGCGGTCCTTGTAGGTGGCATAGGCGGCTTCGTCGCGCACGGTGTCTACGTAGCCCCGGTATTCGTCCGACCAACCATAGCGGTTGACAGCATCGCGCAGGCGCTGGGCCAATGCCCGGTGCGCTTCTGTTTCCTCACTCTGGCCCAGCACGTCCGCCATCTGGGCGGCGCGGTCCAGCGCCTGGGCCATCAGCACCGTGTTGCTGATCACTTCGCCATCGCGTTCCAGATCCTGTGCTGCCCAGTCCACCAGGTTCCAGACATCGGGAATGTCGAGTAGATCGCGCGGGGTCAGGAACGTTGCGCAGCGACGGAGACATTCGGCCACGTCCGCGTAGTAGTCGGCGAGCGCTTCCACGTCACCGGTCATCCAGTACTGCTCCCATGCCATCCATACCCAGAGGAAGGTCCACATGGGGATCTCGTCGAACCAGCCACTGACGACGTGGGAGGTCGTGATGTGCGTGCGCATGGCTTCTAGGTGGGGTGGCTTGACCATCTTGAGCTCGGGCGACAACGATTGCCCGGTCAAGCGCACGCAGCGGTCTGTCAACGGGTAGGCGCCGAAGGCGACGGCATTGACCAGCGCGCTGTTGCGCGCGTCGCCGACCCAGTAGACCTGTTCGTAGGTGGGGCAGTCCACATAGGTGTCCAGCATGCAAAGCCGAACCGTGTAGGCGGCGACCTCCCAGATCTTGGTCAGGGTTTCGTCGGAGCAGGCAAAGTGGCCGGCCTGCTCGACCGGGTAGGTCGCGACCTTGTTGGCGACGCGGCGCAGACGCAGGGGCCGGTCCAGGTTGCGGAAGGTCAACGAGACGTAGCGCAGACCGCGCCGCTCGTGGGATCGAAAGAGTTGGCGGCCTTCGCGGCAGGTGTACCGAAAGCTGGAGCGTGTATTCATGGTCCAGAAGATACCGCTGTCGTCGATGCCTTCGAAGCAGTTGCCATCGACGATCGCGCCGGCGGGCGCGTCCAGGTCCAGCTCAAGGTAGCCGATGGTCTCTTTGCCAAAGTCAACGACGATATGAACGTCGCCGTCGGGCTGCGGATGGATGGTGGTCCATTCCTGGTTGTCGAAGAGGAGCGCGGTGGGTGCCGCGACGAAGTTGGGGCGTGCGTCGGGCAGATAGGGTCGCGGGGTCGCCCGCGTGATCGCGTAGCTGCAGAAGCCGCCATCGACCGCGAAGAACTCCTGGCTGGCCGTTAAGGCGAATATGTCTGTCTTGTTCGCTTGCGCGGGAATCGCCACCTTGGGATCACTTGCCGGCAGGTCGTCCAGGGACGCTGCCTGCCAGCGCTGCTCCAGCTCGCCGTTCAGCTCATTGAAGGGACCGGTGAATACCCACGCCGCGTCGGGGGCAAAGCGTGCGCCGGAAAACTCGAGCTCTTCTTCGCATTCGAAAAGGATAGAGGGCCATTCGGCGCTGCGAATCATAAAGAGGTTAGGGCCGGTGTGGAGCTCATGTTCCTTGGGCCCTCCGCTGTGCTCCAGGATGCCAGTGGGCTCGACGACCGTGTCGTTGATCCGGTAGGCAATCGCTTCGTAGTTGGGATAACGATGGATCTTTACGGTGCATGCCTTGGGCGCCGTGATTTCGGTGAAAAGGAGCCAGCCGCGTTCGCCTGGGGGCGCGGTGCGCAGGCCAGTACGCATGGTGCCGGCCAGGTCGCGGACATCAAGATTCCAGATTGTGCCCTGCCGCGGGCGTGCCAGTTCGACCGCCGTGATCTCTGCCGGAGCCATATCGTCTTCGGTGAGGAAGGGGATGGTGCGCGGGGAGAGTGAGGTCCACGGCGCGCACCCGACAGGGCCGACAATCGAAGCGGCGCGCCAGGCGCGATCGTCGTAGCCTGCTGTGTTCCAGCCTACCAGCTCCTGGCGGGCGTCGTATTGTTCTTCGAACCCTAGCTGGACCGCGATGCGCGTGGCCGATGCGTTGAAGGCGGCACAGGGTGTCGTGCGCCACTGGTCGCCGGAGCCCGCCCGCACGACAGTGCCGTCGGCTCGCTCCAGGATGAGTTCGCAGAGTAGCCCAGCGCGGCCACGAATATAGCTCATGGTGTGGTCGGCCAGGTGGTTGACCAGCACCGCGAGCACGTTCTCTGCACCGGCCTCAAGGCTGGCCGTGATGTCATAGACGTCATACCAGTAGGCAAAAGGAAAGCCGCGAACGGGTCCGCGGCCGAGAAAGGCGCCATTGATGGTGCAGGAATAGAGCGTATCGGCCGTGATCAGGAGGGTGGCCCGGCTCATGTCAGCCGGCGCCGCGAAGGTATGGCGGAAATAGCGCCACATGTTACGCTCGTGGATGTCATCGTCGCCCCAGATCCACTGGGCGGCAGCGGAGAACTGTGGAGAGTCACTTTGTGCGTTCATGAGTGGAACCTCAAGTCTGTGGCAGTGCAGAAGCGACAAGTATCAGGCAGCATGGTGGGTTGGGACGCGTCAAAGAAAGACGCAACAGGCCAGCTAGCCGCTGTGACGCCTCCGCCTCGCTATAAGGTTGGTTACGAGTTAGAACCGGTAGCCTCCTGCCAGTCCGGCCATAAAGCGCCGCACGGTGAAGATAAAGACGACGACCAGCGGCACTGATGCCAGGGTATAGCCGGCGAAGGTGACACCATAATTGCTGGTGTAGGCGTTCGAGAAGGACAGGACGCCAATGGCAATCGGGTAGCGCGTTGTGTCTAGCAACACGATCAACGGCCAGATGATGTCGTTCCAGGTAAACAGCAGCGTCAGAATACCCAGCGTGCTAAAGGCTGGCAGAGCCAACGGGACAGCAATGCGCAAGAAGAGCTGGCCCTCACCCGCGCCGTCAAGCCGCGCCGCTTCAAAGTATTCGCGCGGCAGCGTCTCAAAGAAGGTGCGCATGAGATACATGCCGAACGGGATCTGCACGGCGGTCCAGGGCAGCACCATGGCCTGGACCGTGTTCGTCCAGCCGATGGCGACGATTTGGACGAACATGGGAATGACCAACAGGATGCCGGGCAACATAATCAACAGGAGCATGCCCATGAAGATCGCTTCTTTGCCTGGAAATTGGTAGCGCGCGAAGGCAAAGCCGGTGATGCCCGAGACAACCAGCACCAGGATTAGCGTGGGCACTGCGTAGACCAACGTGTTGAGCGTTGTGTGCCAGATGATAGGGAACGCGCGCCCGTAGTTTTCGAAGTGGAGCGGCAGGCTTGGCAGCCAGAACTGGGCGAAGAACTGGCGGTTGTCCTTGAACGACTGCTGGATGAGCATGACAAACGGAAGGTAGGTCAGCACGGCCAGGGCCACCAGTGACAGGTTCAGCGGCCAATCCCGGCGCCAGCCACGGCGCCGGCGCGGGGTACGTAAGGTTTCAGATTTCGACATCGGTCGCCCTCCGGTAGCGTGCGCGCAGAATGAAGTAGCTAAACGTCAGCGTTAACAACATCAGGACGGTGCCGATGGCCGTGGCATAGCCGAATTTCCCGTAGGTGATCGCTGACTGGTAGAGATAAAGCCCTGGCGTCTGGGTCGAATTGACGGGTCCACCTCCCGTGATAATCAGCATGGGGGCAAACTCCTGGAGGCCGGCGTTGATACCCAGGATGATAACCAGCACCATGGGCCCCATGACGCTGGGCAGGTCGATGGTGAAGATACGGCGAAACGGCGTGCAGCCGTCCAGCAATGACGCTTCGTTGATCTCCTGCGAGAGCTCCATCAGGGCGGAAGAGAGGACCAGAAAGGCAAAGCCAGAGACCAGAGGAAAACCAATCATGATCAGCGCGGCGAGCGCGGTACTGGGCTGGCCAAGCCAGGGCTGTGCCCATGCCTCTAGCCCCACGGCACGGAGAAACTCGTTGAGCAGCCCCAGGCGCGCGGCGTAGACCTGGCGCCAGATGAGCAATATGACGGTCACGGGAATGACCATGGGCAGCGTAAAGGCCACGCGCCAGATCCATTGGGCCTGCCGGTTGTGCAGATTGTAGACCAGCTCGGCGGCTATGAAGGCCATGGCCGTGGTCAGAACAGTCCGGCCCAGCGTATAGAGCACAACGTTGCGCAGGGATGCCCAGAAGATGCCGTCCCGGAGCATGGCCTGGTACTGGGCCAACCCCACGAAGTTGGCCACTCCGGTACCAGTCCAATCGGTAAAGGAGTGATAGACGGCGGAAAGGGCTGGCAGATAGCGAAACGCAATCAAGAGCACGATGGCCGGGAACAAAAACAGGAACGGCACATAAGCAGGGATCGGCCGGATGCGTTTTCTACGTGTCTGGGTCTTGGGTGAAGATGAAACGGAAGATGCAGTTGCCATGGCTGGTTGTCTCACTCCGTCTGCCGGCGACTGCATTCCCAGACGCGCAGACGGCAGCATCGGATTGGACGTGGGTCACCAGACCCAGGTAGTTCAGCAACGAGCAGCGCATGTGGCCTGCTGCCCGTGACGTTACCCAGGTGAGTGACCCACGTCCGCAGGGTTACGAAGACGTGGGTCCGAGCAGTCTACTGCGCCGGGCACCAATCATACTGCTGGGCGGCGCAGAGTTTCGTGGCGCCATCCGTCCAGAGGTTCTGCAGGACTTCCTTTGTGGCCGCCAGGTCAGTCTGGTCTAGGAAGTAGGCCTGCATGGCCTGCGACCAGGCATCGCCGTGCTCCGGTCCATGGAGACGGTTGTCCGGATCGTTGAAGAGGCGTTCTGGCAGGGCAGCAATGTCAGTGAAGTTGACCATTACCTCGCCGGCCTGGGCGCCCTTGACCATGGGGATGAAGCCACCATGGCTGACGGCCAGCTTTTCGAAATTCTGCGGTGCAGCAACGAACATGAGAAAATCGAGGGCAAGATCAAAGCGGCCGGCGTCGGTGGCCGACTTGGCAATCCCGTATTGGCCACAGCTACTGGGGCCGCCAACGCGGTAGGCAGTGTTCTGCGCGCCCAGGGCATCATCGGTCGTAAACGGCGGCAGGTAGGTCACACCGTAGTCAAAGGGGATCTGCTCGACATAGGGCTTGTTCTTCCACGTGCCTGTCCACACGGTGGCCAAGCTGCCAGAGAAGAAGGGGATGTCCAGATCGTCCAGCGCCGCAATGCCGGCGTAGTCGGCCGGCAGCAGGGAGACAAACTCCTTGGACATGCGCAGGTAGTCGTCCATGCGCGGGTCGGTGGCCACGAGCTTGCCCTCGAGGACAGCCTTGGCAATCTCTTCCGGATTCAGCTGCCGCCATGTGCGGTTGGGATCCTTGTACTTCTCCATGTAGAACTCGTCAGCCATGTCGGCCCACGCCACGGTCAGGAAGATGTCGTCGGCCCACCACCAGTTGGACCAACCTTGTTGTCGCATATACGTACCCAGCGCGTCGACATCTGTGGTCTCCTTGACCTTCGTCATGTCGGCTACGAAATCACCCCAGCTTTGCCAGCTGGCCGGATCGACGCCAGCCTGGGCCAGGATTTCCTTGTTGTAATAAAGGCCTGTCTCGACCCAGTCCAGGGATGCCTGGTACCAGTTGCCGTCGGCAGCGCGTGTCTGGTTGAGGACATAATCCTGGAAATTATCCGCCCAGCGCTCGCTGCCCGGCTGGCCGGCCTCGATGTAGGGATTGGGCTGCTCGAAGGCATCGTTCAGCGGTGTCCACCAATTTGAGCCCCGTACATTGCGCGTGCCGAACTGCTGCCACATGATGTCGGGTGACTCGTTGGCCGCCATGCGGGCAGCCAGGAAGGTTTCGAAGTCCTGGCCGGAGGGCAGGTTGGGCACCAATT
>JACFMY010000243.1 GCA_019455155.1 Caldilineaceae bacterium | reverse complement strand
ATGAAGTGCCGCCCGCCGTGGCCTTGACCGGCGACCGCCAGTACATGCTGCTCCTGAATGAGCAGGGCAGTGTGGTCGAGAGGCTGCTGTGGACGCGGCGCGATAGCCAGCAGTGGGAGATGTTGAGCTTTGACCTGACAAAACACGCCGGCAAGACGTTACGTTTGAGTTTCGGCGTGGTCAATGACGGTGCGGGCGGGGTGACCTCTATGTTCGTGGACGACGTGGCCTTACTTGTCTGCCGCACCGCCGCACCCGACGCTGGCCGCAATTACCTACCCCTGATTCATAACGACGCGATTCCAACGCCAGAGCCGGTTCCCTCGCCAACCCCGCCGCCGGACGGCCCGCTGTGGCCGGAGCCGCCGGGCGCCATCGAGCTCTTTGCCCCGGTCGCCGGCGAGCGTTACCGCAGCCCGTTCGAGGTGATCGGCTATGCCCGTACCTTTGAGGGGAACGTCTACTTTCGCTTGCTCGATCCAGATGGCAATTCGCTGGGCCAGCACCGGGCGCGTGCAGGCATGAGTGCCTACGATTTCTTCCGCGGTTATCTGCGCTTCGAGGTGACAAAGGAGATGACTGCCACCCTTGAAGTGTACGAAGCCGCTGCGGCCGACCAGCCGCCCATCAGCAGCGTGCAGGTTCCCATTGTGCTCGAGCCGGGACAACGGCTCATCGATCTCAACGCGCCGGAGCTGGGCAGCACAGTCTGCGGCCGTGTCCCGGTGCAAGGGTATTCCAACACCTTTGAGGCCAACGTCGTCGTGGAATTGTCTGCCCGCGATGGCAGCCTGCTTGAGCAGACCACGGCCATGGGCGGCAACCTGGGCATCTATGCGGAATTCGCCACCTATTTCGACTTCGTCGTCACGTCGCCGCGCGCGGCGCTGATAGGTGCGCAGGAGATATCGCCCCGCGATGGCATGGCGGTCGACCACGTGCGCGTGCCTGTCTCCCTCTATCCCGCAGGACACAGCGCCTGCCCGTGATAGGGTGTCGTGCCTAACCATCGTGATTTCGCCGGGGACGATCTGACCCGCCACTGAATCAGGGGATGATCAAAGTCGGGGATGAACGACATGGCCTTTACCAAGACTCATCTGATGGCTGCGGTTTTCCAGCCCTTCCTCGGCGCACTACCCTTTATGGCCTATGGTTTGGTCAGCATATCAATCCACTTTGAAACCTCTTTGCCCAGGACTCCTATCTGGCTGCATCCGTTTCTGCTCTTCGATGCACTAGTGCTGCTTGGGTTGGGGGCTGGCGTTCTGGCAGGCTTCCCACGCTGGGCCTATTCTTATTTGGGCTGGTCGCTGATTCTTGCTTGGTGGCTCTCTGATATGGGCATATACGGGGCATACAGACTCGATAGCCGCATGTGGCTGCTGCCTTTGGGCGTCTTTGTCCTCGCAATGTCTGTGCGGCGCTCAATGGCGCCGTTACACGCCCTGCTTGCTGGTCTATGGCGTGACTGGACTCTGCTTTCTCTGGGAATGTACACCTTTTTTGCATGGCTAGGAGTACTGTACGATGAAAACCACCATCCGTACCTGTTGATTTTTATCATTACTTCCACACTCGCAGTGTGCGCTGGGGCTTGGTTCTACTTTCGACAAACCGGTGCCATACAGCGAGTTCTGTCACTGATCATCGGCCTAATCGCGCTGATGGTAATCGGCGGCATCAACAGCGCTACTTGGGATTGGCGTGCCTACTACGACCTTCCCGACAGCGCAAACGATATCAGCCCTATTGGTGCGGTCGTTTTTGCCTTGATACTCGCGTTGATCTTCCTAACCGGATACCTCTCTCAAAAACGCCAACACGTATGAAATAGGCACAAACGCTCACGGCCAGTAACACGAATGGTACTGAATCCTTGAGAGGGGTGCACACAATAACGGCCCGGCTGACCAAACTCACGGGTTCCGAACTCAATCCAACCTGGTCACCAGACGGGAAGTTTGTCTCATCCTTGGTGGGAGAAGACCTTCCCTTCTTCCATGTCAAGTCCCGGTAATCGGACGAACACAGACAGTTGCATGCACAGTTGGCGGGCGGTACACTGAGGGCGCCAATGCTTGGCGACACGCTTCATCATGTGCAGAAGAGTTTACAGCTCCTGACGTACAGAAAGGATTGCGATCTTCCTATGTCCGTCGTCATCGCCAGGGAAGACCCTGAGACGCGTGACGCCGTTAGCCTGATTACCGAGCTGGAAGCCTATCTTGAACCCCTCTATCCTCCGGCAAGCCGTCACGGGTACAGCGTGGACAAGTTGCGTGCCGAGGCCGTAGCGTTTTTCCTGCTCCGCACAGACGGGACACCTGCGTGTTGCTGCGGGATCAAATTGGTGGGGCGCGAGTATGGCGAGATCAAGCGGCTCTACGTGCGTCCACAATTTCGCGGCTTCGGCTTCGCGAAGCTGATGATCAACCACCTGGCAGACTACGCTTTCGCGCACAACATCACCTTGCTGCGTTTAGAAACGGGGATCCACCAGCGCGAGGCGATCGGGCTCTACGAACGGTTGGGCTTTTACCGGATACCTCCGTTCGGTCCATACACCAACGACCCCCTCAGCCTGTGTTACGAGAAGCGCATTGTGTGGTGATCAACTGGCGCGTAGGCCGGGCAATTGCACTTTGTGGGTGATTGCCATTGCCGGACACAGCGCGTCAAGGAGAAAGACATGCCAGGCAGTCGAAGCAGCGAACTGTTGGGATATGCCCCAGATGCCCGCCTGCTCATTCTCAATGCCGACGATTTTGGCATGTATCAGGCCATCAATGAGGCTACGCTGCGCGCCTTCGAGGAGGGCGTGATTCGTTCCACGACCCTGATGGCGCCCTGCCCAGGGGCGTCGTCCGCGCTGCAGCTGCTCCAGGATCACCCTGATATGGCCTTCGGCGTGCACCTGACAGTCATCTGCGACATCGACAGCTATCGCTATGGTCCGCTAACCCCGGCGGAACAGGTGCCCTCTCTGGTGGTGGATGATGGCTGTTTCTACAGCAGTGAGCACATCCCCGAATTTCTGGCCCGGGCCCGGCTGGATGAGCTGGAAATCGAGTTCAGGGCGCAGATCGAGGTGGTACTGGCGGCTGGACTCAGGCCGACCCATGTGGACTGGCATTGTCTGCACAGCGGCGGCCGGGCCGATATCTTCGATATGACGTTGGGGCTGGCGCACGAATATGGGTTGGCTGTACGCGTCGCCGACCCTCCGCTGAGCGAGAGACTGCAGCGTCAGGGCTTGCCCACCGCCGGCTACAATCTGCTGGACAGCTTTCGTATTGATACGGCTACCAAGCCAGCCCGTTATGCACAGCTCTTGCGCGAGCTGCCGGCAGGGCTCAGTGAGTGGGCGGTCCATCCCAGTGTCGGGGACGCAGCGTCTCAGGCCATCGATCCGGACGGCTGGCCGGTGCGCAAGGCGGATTTCGATTTCCTGATCTCCCCGGAGGCGCGCGAGCTGATCCGGCAGGAAGGAATCATTGTGCTGAGCTACAAACCCCTCCAGGAAGTCTGGAGAGGCAAATAGGGAAAAGGCTACACGCGTGCGATGGCAAAGCCTCCCCACGCGCGCTTCCCTTCTGTCTCGTGCCCGAGGGTACGCTGCTCCACAAGCGAGAGCCCGCAGGCCTGAAGCAGCTCGACGAGCCGCTCGCGCGACGGCGGCGTGCTGTCGACGCCGAACTTCAGCGGCTCGCCCGCGGCGGCGGTCCCCGCTCGCGCATAGCGCCAATAGAGTGCCCGTGACTCGAGCGGCTCGGTCGTGAAGTAGTCGAAGGCCACGACGCTCCCCTTGGCCATGCTGGCAATCTTGCGCAGCGTCCCCTCGACGGCCTCCTTCTCCAGGTAAACCGTGACGCCCTCCCACAGGAAGAAGGTTGGCTGCTTGGGATCGAAACCGGCCGCCACGAGCTGCGCCAGCCAATCCTCCTTCTCGAAGTCTGCAGCCACAAAGGTGACGCCCGTTGCATCGATGCCAGCCTTTTCTAGCGTCTCGCGCTTGAGCGCCTGGGTTTTCGGCGCGTCGACCTCGAACGATCGGACCTGCGTCTCCTTGGGCAGTCTGTACGCGCGCGTGTCGAAACCCGCGCCGAGGATGACAAACTGGGCGACGCCGGTAAGGTAGCGGTCGAGGGCGGCATCGAAGAAGGTCACGCGCGCGGAAGCCTGGTATTGCGGCGGGACATCTCCCTCGAACGGGTATCTGAAGGCCTTGGGCACGAAGCCGGTGACGCGGTGGGCAAGCAGCATCGGCCAGGCGAAGAGGCGCAGCCCCAATGGGGGGACATTGGGCAGCGCTATCATCAGGCGATAGGCCGGCTCATCTTCCCGCGTGCCCAATCTGTGCTCGAAGAAACGCGCGGAGAGGGGTCCCTGCGCTGTCCCCGATACACCGGAACTGCGCCAGCTCAACAGGCCCTTGCCAACCCAGATCACGTAGCCGGCCAGCGTGACAGGGAAGAGGATGATGCTGAGGAAGTAGTAGACGGCAGCCGCAAGGTGTTTGCGCATTCTGGTGAGGGCCTTTCAGGCATCTGCACAATGTTTTGGAAGTTGATCCGCAATGTCACGTGCACGAACACACGAGGGAGCAGCGTACTAACTCGATTATAGCCCCCCATAGGCGGCCCAGCAATGCATGGAGAGGAGTTCTACCCCTCTTCCCAGGCCCGAGCCAAAAGGCGCTTATGGCTGCTGCGCTTCTGTTTCGACCCACATCATGCGCCCATCCGTCTCCACATGGATGCGCCCATGTTCGTCGTTGCGCAGCACCGTGCGTCCGGCCAACCGCCCCAATACCTCAGCGTGCGGATGGCCATAGACGTTCTCTTTGCCGGCCTGGATGACCGCGATCTGCGGCGCCACCTGGGCGATGAATTCGGGGCTCGAGCTGCTCCGGCTGCCGTGATGACCGACCTTGAGCAGCGCCGACGCCAATGGGGTATTCCCCCGCAACAGGGCGCGTTCGCTGGCCAGACCCGCGTCGCCGGTGAGCAGCGCGCTGAACTCACCATAGACCACTTTCAGCACGAACGAATTCTCGTTGTCAGCATCGTCGCCCCGATACCCCTCCGCCGGCGGCCATAGCACCCACAACGCCACCCCGTCACCCAGGTCGATCCAGGCGCCAGCATGCTCCTCCTCCAGCGCGACGTGACCGGCTGCCATGTGCTCGCGCCAGGTCTCCGCGTCTGGATGCTGCGCGGCATGGGGAGTGTAGATGGCCGTGGCGATCTCGTAGCGCGCCGGCGCCTCGATCTGCCCGTCCATGTGGTCCCCGTCGGGATGGGTGAGTACGAGCAGATCGATGGTGCGATCCCAGAAGGGCATCACCGCGCCCAGCTCAGTGAAGAGCAGCTGCGGGCTGGCGCCCCCGTCAATGAGCACCTGGCGGCCCGACGGCGTCTGCACAAAGATGCCGTCCCCCTGTCCAATGTCGAGGAACCAGAGATGCAGCCGCCCGTCGGGCAGGGCGAGTCCGGCCGACCAGGACAGCACGCTCGCCACCGCCAACCCGGCCGCGACCGCAGGGGTCACCAGCCGCCGCTGCGCGGCCAACCAACGCCAGCTCAGCAGTTGCCGCACGGCCCGGCGCACCGTAGCCCGCCAGCGCACGACCAGCAGCGACCCGTAGCTAGCCAGGAGCGCGGGCACGCCGTATCCCCCAAGCTCCAGGCCAGCGCCCGGAAGCGCCGCAGTCCATTGCACCACGGCAACAGTCCATACCAATCCCACCCAGGGGACCAGCAGGAGCAGGCGGCCGAGCCACTCCAGCCCTAGCACACCGGCTAGCACACCGGCGCTGCCGCCCAGCATGATCAACGGCTGCACCGGCACGATCAACAGATTGGTGAGCAGGCTGACCACGCTTAGCCGGCCGAAATGGTAGAAGGTCAGCGGCAGCGTCATGAGATTGGCCGCCAGCGTCACGACCAGCCCGTCTTGCAGCAGCGTACGCGTGCGCGACAGCCAGTGACCTGGCAGCCCCACCGCGGCCGCGCCCCGCAGGAGCAGCCGCGATAGCCACGGCACCAGCAGGATGAGACCGGCCGTCGCCGCGCTGGACAGCTGCAGGCCAACGTCCCACACCGCAAGGGGATTCAGCAACGTCATGAACGCACAGGCCGCGGCCAGACTCACCATCCCGGTGCTGCGCCGGTTCAGCGCAGCCGCGGTGACGGCCATGCTGCCCATGACCGCCGCGCGCACCACAGCAGCGTCGCCGCCTACCAGCAGTGCATAGCAGGCGATGCCGGCCAGCGTGGGCCACAGGGCCCGTGTGCGCCCCAGTATCCTGGCCGTCAGCGCCAGCATGACCCCCGCAATCAAGGCCACGTTGGAGCCCGAAATCACAATGACATGGGAGCTGCCCGTGAGGTTGAACTGATCGTACAAGTCGTCGGCGATGCCCGCCTCGATGCCGAGGAGCATGCCGTTGGCCAACGCTGCATAGGGCTCAGGCAGCGCACGGTTAAGAAAAGCTTCGCCCCGCGCCCGTATGGCATAGAGCGCGTGCAGCAATGGATTGCCCTGCAAGGGACCGGGCAGTGGCTCAATGGACGCGCCGTAAAGGAGACTGTGAATACCCTTGCGCGCCAGATACGCCCGGTAGGAAAAGCTATCCAGCGCCGGCGGCGTGACAAGGCGTCCCGTTACGCGCACGGGCTGGCCATAGGCATAGCGCCGGTGGATCCCGGTCATAAGTCGCACCGCGCCGGCAACGGAGCGGGCGCCGTCTGCATCCTCCAGCGCCTGCACCTGGACGATCAGCTCTTGTTTGACATCCTTGACCAGGGGATAGCTGCGCAAATAACCTGTCAGCGTCACCCTGGGCGCAGTGTGATCAAAGGCACGGTGGCTGGGCAGGTTGTAGAAGGCAAGGTCCCGGGGCGTCCAGCAGGGCTCAAAAGGCTGGCCAAGGTAGCGCAACGCGCCTGCCAGCAGGCAGAGCAACAGGCCTGCGAGCAAGGCCTGCGAGGGGCCACGGCCAGGTGGCTCGAAGCCAGCGGTGACGGGCCAGCGCAGCGAAGGCGCCGGCTCGCGCGGTGGGTCCTTCAGCAAAGGGGTCGCCGGCAGCAGGCTTACAGGCAACAGCCAAAGCCACCAGGGCAGCGGACACTCGAGGCCAGCCGCCGCGTAGAGCCACCACCCCAGCACGATGCCGAGCATGTACGCGAGGGAGCCGTACAGCAGTGCCACGAATCCTCCACAGCTTGCAGTCAGGCAGACCAGGCGATAGGCGCGGTTTGGAGCCGGTTGGGCATGACCTTACATGCCACAATCGCATCATATGAAAACAGGGACCGTTACCCAACCGACAAATGGACCACGCGATCTACCTTGGAAACAGCTTTGACCTGTCAGCAGGCTTTCCGGTACACTTACCACGCACACCAATCGGTGTTCAAATCCGTTATCAAAGCTTTCACTTCATACTAGCGCGCCCAATGAATCCAATCGCAGGCAGCGAACCGGTTTGCCTGACACCGAGGGTAGCGCACCACTGCGGAGGTCTGCATGCAGACGTTTAGCTACATACGAGCCAAAAACGTCGAACACGCGGCTGTGTTGCTCAACCAGCACAATGGCCGGGCGCGCGTGTTGGCCGGTGGGACAGATCTAATCGTGGCGCTGCGGGAGAACAAGGTTCAGGCTGACCTCATCATCGACATCAAGAGCATCCCCGATGTCAACGTGCTCACGTATCACGAGACGGAAGGGTTGACCATAGGCGCCGCCGTTCCCTGCTATCGCATCTATACCCACTCTGACATTGCCCGCGCTTACCCAGGATTGATCGATGCTGCCAGCCTCATTGGCGGCGTACAGATCCAGGGGCGCGCCAGCTTGGGCGGCAATCTATGCAACGCTTCTCCGGCAGCCGACTCGATCCCGGCCCTGATCGTCCACCGCGCCGTCTGCCATGTTGCCGGCGCTCAGAGCTGGCGTGACGTGCCGGTCGAGGCATTCTGCACCGCGCCGGGCCGCACCGTGCTGGAGCGGGGCGAGTTTCTCGTCAGTCTATCCCTGCCCGCGCCACAACCGGGCTTCGGTGCGGCCTATCTGCGCTTTACCCCGCGCAACGAAATGGACATTGCAGTGGTCGGCGTGGGCGCCTCTGTGCAGCTGGACGAGAGCTGCAGCCGCATCACCGGCGCCCGGCTTGCGTTGGGTGCGGTCGCCCCGACGCCCCTCTACGTCCCGGCTGCGACTGAAGCGCTGGTGGGCCAGACGCCCAGCGCGGAGCTCTTTGACGCCGTCGCCCACATCGCCCAGGCCGCGGCGCGACCCATCACCGATATGCGCGGCTCGGCCGACTACCGGCGCCATCTCGTGGGCGTCCTGACGCGACGGGCGCTGGCCAAAGCGGTGGAAAGAGCCACTCTCTAAATCACTTCCCTGGTTTCGTAACCTGGTTGGAGGCAGAGCACAATGATAGCGAAGGTTATCGTTTCGACGACGATCAACGGCGAGCCCACAGAGTTGCTGTGCGAGCCACGCCAGAGCCTGCTCGAAGTGCTGCGCGACAACGCGGGGCTGACGGGCACCAAAGAAGGCTGCAACAACGGCAACTGCGGCGCCTGCAACGTGCTGCTTGACGGCGTGCTGGTCAACTCTTGCCTGGTCCTGGGCGTAGAGGCGGAAGGCCGCACCATCGAGACGGTCGAGGGACTGTCACTCAATGGCCGGCTGCACCCTCTCCAGCAGAAGTTCCTGGAACACGCGGCCCTCCAATGTGGCATCTGCACACCCGGCTTCCTCCTGTCAGCCAAGGCGCTCCTCGACCGCAACCCCGATCCCTCCGAGGAGGAGGTGCGTCACTGGTTGGCGGGGAACCTCTGTCGCTGCACAGGATATGACAAAATTGTGCGCGCCGTACTGGATGCTGCGGACGCATGACACACATGCGTCGCTCACGATTCCAACGTGCCTGATCCGGCCTGCGCGCTGTCGTGCCGGCTTTTCCGCGCGGCCTACCATGACCTAACCTGGCCTACCTTTGCATAACCTGGAGACTTGTCCCATGACTGCCACGCCCACCTTCCGTGTCATTGGTACCCGGCCTGTGCGACCGGACGGTACCGACAAGGTAACAGGACGCGCCGTCTATGCCGCAGATATCAAGCTGCCCGGGTTGCTCCATGGCAAGATTCTGCGTAGCCCCCATGCCCATGCGCGCATCCTGTCCATCGATACCAGTGCGGCTGAAGCGTTGCCCGGCGTGCGCGCCGTGGTCACAGCCGCCGAACTACCCTCGATCGCGGACAAGATTGCGGACCTTGGGGAATCGTCCGTTAACCTGCGCTATGCCAGCAGCAATGTCCTGGCCCATGACAAGGTGCTCTATCACGGACATGCTGTCGCCGCGGTGGCTGCGGACAATCCCCATACTGCCGAAGCGGCGACGCGATTGATCAAAGTTGAGTATGAAGTGTTGCCACATGTGCTGGATGGGCGCCAGGCCATGGCTCCTGACGCCCCGATCCTGCTGGACGATCTGCGCACCGACGAGCTCGGCAAGCGCGGCGACCGGCCTACCAACGTGGCCCGCCATATCCGCCACCAGCGCGGCGACCTGGAAGCCGGCTTTGCCGCCGCGGATATCAT
>JACFMY010000242.1:9487-9755 GCA_019455155.1 Caldilineaceae bacterium | reverse complement strand
CAGACAGCCACACCGATGACATGGCGGGGAAGCCCCAGGTCTCCGATCACCTGCATCGCCCCAACGACGGCCGCGGCGCCGCTCATATCGTGCTTCATCTCTTCCATACGCTCGGCAGGTTTGATGCTGATCCCGCCCGTGTCGAAGGTGATGCCTTTACCCACAAGCACCAGTGGGGGCTCCGCCGCAACCCCTACGGGCGCATGCTCAAGGATGATGAACTGGGCTTCACGTGCACTGCCCCTGCTGACGCCCAGCAGGATATTCA
>JACFMY010000242.1:0-9477 GCA_019455155.1 Caldilineaceae bacterium | reverse complement strand
GTGCACTGTAGGCCGGTGCGTTCGGCCAAGGCGCGTGCACGCTGGGCGAATTCCTCTGGATAGAGGACATTGCCCGGTTCGTTTGAAAGGTCCCGCGCGGTATAGACGCCGCGGGCCACGGCTTCGCCCCTGCGCACAGCCGATGTCATGGCAGCCAAGCGGCCGGCGTTGAATTCAACGACAGTGCACAGATCCGGCCCGCTGTTTGCGGCTTCCCGCTTGTAATTGGGGACGCGATAGGCTGCCAGCAGGGCACCTTCAGCCAAAACCTGCGCCGCGCGCTGCGGTTCCAGAGCGCCAATACCCGCGCCATGGACAATCGTGGCATAGCTATGAACGCCCTTCAGGCGACTCACAGCCTTCTGCGCGACCGCCGCTGCCTTGCGCGCCCCGTGCAGGTCAAACTTGTCGGACGGTCCCAGGCCCACAATGAGGACACGCGGGCTGGGTAACTTGCCCTCCGTGTACAGAAGCGCAGTGTCTCCGGCCTTGCCTGTGAAGTCGCCGCCTGCAATCAGACGGGTGATGGCGCCGTCCAGGGCCATATCGACCGCGCCGGTGGCGCCGCCGGGCCTGGTCACACCTTCAAACAGATTGACAACAATACAGTCGGTCTGTTGGTCAACAATGTTGCCCTGTACAACCTGCAGTTCCATAATCGATACTCCGATTCAGATTGAACGGCAAAGAAACCCGGTCACCAGGCGCCTGTTTTGACAACCGCGCGGGGTAAAGGTTGTCTTTGTCCATCGGTACTATGATCTATGTTTGAACCGTTGTAACCGGCGCGCTGCTTCGTCCAACATATCGTCTGTCTTGCAGAAGGTAAAGCGGGCCAGGTTATCGGTCAGGTGCTGGTGAGCTGGGCTGTAGAATGGGCTGGGGGGAATCGCGGCTACGCCCACTTCACGTGTCAGCCAGCGACAGATCGCGACATCCCGCCGCTCGCCGGCAGGCACCGGCACATCGAGACGGCTGGTGTCGAAGATGATAAAGTAGGAACCATCCGGCACAATCGGCGTGAAGCCTACCTCGTCCAAGACGGCCAAGAGCCGTTCGCGCTTGGCCTGGTACATAGAGCCAAGCCAGTCAAAATAGCCGCGTGCCTTTGATTGCTCCAGGGCAGTGGCCACAGCTTCCTGCATCGGCGTGCTGACGGCGAAAGGAATCCATTGGTGGGCCATGAGGATCGCGTAGGAGAGGTTGGCGGGCGCGATTGCCCAGCCGATCTTCCAGCCTGTGACTGAGTACGTCTTGCCCGCGCTGCCCAGGGTAACTGTGCGTTCCCACATGCCGGGCAATGTGGCAATCCGTACCTGTTCGGCCGGCGCGTACACCATCCATTCGTATACCTCGTCGCTGAGCACAGTCACGTTGTGTGCCTGGACGAGGGCAGCGATCTGAGTCAATTCGTCCCGCTCAAAGACCTTGCCCAAGGGATTCAGCGGTGTGTTGAGCACAAGGAGCTTGGTCCTAGGGGAAAAGGCCGCGGCCAGCTCGGTCATGTCCAGCGTCCACTCGGCCGCGCTGCGCGCCTGCGCGGGTCCTCGCAACGGCACATAAACAGGTCTGCCCCCTGCCATGATTACAGCCGCGGGATAGCTATCGTAGAAGGGTTCGATGAGAATGACTTCGTCGCCCGGCTCGACCAGCGCTTGAATGGTGGCAAAGATCCCTTCCGTAGCACCTACTGTGACGACGATCTCTTGCATGGGATCCAGCGAGCGGCCAAAGAGGGGGCTGTAGACCTGCGCCAATGCCTGCACCAGGCGCGGCTGGCCTGCGCTGCGCGCATACTGGTTCAGGTCGGCGGCGATTGCCTGCTGGGCCGCCTCCTTCACGAAGTCGGGCGCCGGGAAATTCGGAAAGCCTTGCCCCAGATTTACGGCACCGGTAGCGTTGGCCAACGCGGTGAACTCGGCGAATACGGTTGTGCCAAAGCCGCGGACGCGACTGGCGACGGGATCGTACGGCTTGGATTGATGGGTAGCGGGTGCTTGCATGTTGTTTTTCTGCCGGATGTTCGGCGCTACCGGATCTCTGGCGCTCTTTCTGTTGCAACCGGCGACGCAGGGCGCGCGGGCAGTAATCAAGGTAGCATTATATCTGAGGGTAGAGGATTGTCATAACAGCGGGCGCGGGAAAAGGATCAGAAGCCTGGCAGGCGTACACAACATGAAGCCGGCACAGACTGCTGCCTCATGCTACGCACGCTTTGGAGGTATCAAGCTGTTATGACAACGATTGCCGGAGGCTGGGGGGCAGCCTATTCAGTCACTTCGTCACGATCGATGTTGACCTCGGCCATGCTGCCCGTAACGATGAAGATAAGCCGTTCGGCGACATTGGTGACCAGGTCGCCGAAGCGTTCGATCTCGCGCGCCACACGCAGAAGCTCGTATTCAGCCTCCGCCTCGTCCGCGGTCGAGGTTCCAGTCATGCGATACATGATCTGGGTAAAGGCTTGTGCGTACAGCTTATCTACGATGTCGTCAGATGTAGCGACATCATGGGCGAGCTGGATATCGCGCGTCGCGTAGGCCTGCTTGGTTTTTAGCAACATCTCCTGCACGCGCACACCCATTTCCCGAATCTCTTGGGGCCTTTGGGTAAGCTTTTTGGGGTGAATGTGTTTGACGGCCTTCATGATGCCTTTGGCCTGGTCACCCATACGCTCAATATCGACGATCATGTTCATGGCGGCGACAATGAGCCGCAGGTCACGGGAGACTGGCTGCTGCGTCGCAATGAGCTCGATACACTTTTCCTCAATCTCAAAACGGACGCGGTTGACCTCGCGATCGAGATCACTCACCGTTGTGTCCAGTGATGGATCTAATCGATCATAGGCCACCAGGGCAACTTTGAGTTGTTCTTCCACCCGGCTGGCCATGAGCAGAATTGAGTCGTTCAACTGGCGCAGCTCTCTATCGAAATGTTCACGAGGATGCATGATACGACCTCTATCTTCCTCTCTCCTCAGACACCGAAGGGCCGGCGCCTGAAATGTGTTACAGTCCCCCAACTTTTTGATCTTACGTTCGCGGTGTTATCAGTTTATCAACGGTTTGTTAACACTCCTAATCGAGCAAAAATACCCGCTGGGAACGCCCCGGGGTTAACCGTTCACGATAGTATGGTCAAGGATAGTGTACCATGCCCCAATAAAATCACGCCCCAATAAAATTGGGGCCGCCCCCATTTGTGGGAACGGCCCCTGCACCTAGGAGGAAAGCGGGGTAGCTTAGCGAGAGTTGCTGACCGGCTGCTTGGCCAACGCCTTGCTGCCGGTGGCCACCTTGGTGCGGTGGCGCAGGTCTGTGACCAGGGCGAAGGCGAGCGCGATGCCGGCCAGGGCTGCGATTGTCCACGCCAGGATGGTCGTCAGGGACAGACCCGTGTCGGGCTTGCTTACCACTGGCGCACTTGCGGCAATCGCCGGAGCTGTGCCCAGCGCCACCGGCTTGCGGCTGGCAACTGTGACGGCATAGACAGCGCCCGTCTGGTCAGGCAGCGGCAGCAGTTCAGCGACAGCCA
The DNA here is from genome assembly GCA_019455155.1 of Caldilineaceae bacterium. GTDB lineage: Bacteria > Chloroflexota > Anaerolineae > Caldilineales > Caldilineaceae > JACFMY01. Next base: position 5,940 of record JACFMY010000242.1, on the reverse strand, counting down.
CATCGGTGACCGCAGCCAGCGCACTCCAGCTGGCGCCGCCGTTCGTGCTCAGCGCCACACCCACCGGCGAATGGTGGGTCGTGGTCGAACCGTACAGGTAACTGGTCGCCACATAGATGACCTCAAGCTGGGCCGGATCGACTGCCAGCGCATCGACATAGAGGCGGGAGCCGGGCACGAGGCCGAGGCCATCATTGGCCAACGTCCAGCTCACGCCGTCCTGGCTTGTCACAACACCGCGATCTGCAGTCCCGACATAGACTGTGGCCGGGTAGCGGTTGGCGATGGCCAGGGCCGTGGGTGCGCTGCCCAAGCCCTGCACTGTGCTCCACTCCAGGCCAAGACTCTCGGCCCGGTACAGGTTGCTGGGTGTGCGGGCAAAGGCGAGCCCCGCACCGGTGCTGTCCGTCGCCAGCTGGACAACCGGCTCGTCCAACTGCGTATGGCCGCCAGCGATCACGCTTGAGCCCACGTCGCGCAGCCGGTAGATGCCTGCGGTGTCGGTGCCGGCGTAAATCAGGTGATTGGCGCTGTCCATAGCCAGGCTAATGACGCCACCGACCTGCTCGGTGTCCAGCGGGATCCGCGTCCAGCTAGCCTTCCGGCCCTCGGTCCGGTAAAGCGCCAGCTCGTTCGCGGCGCCGATATAGACGACGCCGGGCTTGGCACTGTCCACTGCAACGGAACCGACGATTACGCCAGCCGGTGTGGTGACCTTCCGCCACTCACCAGGGCGCCCGGCGAAGAGCTCGCCGCCATCGACGGCGTAGCTGATCCCGGCCGCGCTGGTCGCTGCGGTATAGGCCCGTACATTTTCGAGATTCGTTTTGACAACCGAAACCGGTTTTTCGTCTAGGGCACTGACCAGGCCTGCAAACACGGCCAGGACCAGTACGGTGGTTGTGAGAATAAAGAACGATTTGCGAATCATGGTTTCCCCCTTACGTCGGTGCATTTCATTTACGTCTCCAGTGTAACAACTGGAAGGTGTCAGAGTTTGACCGAACTCTCCGATTTGTCGGACCAACACCCTACGCTGTCATCTTGTTGATTAGTGTAGAGGCGTTCGTTCATTCAGTCTGCGCCCTCTTGCATTGCGCCACTGTGTGCTCGCGCACACTGCTGCCTTGCATTTCGACCCTTGTCTCCAACAAGGCTGAGCAGTGGCGCCGGCGGTGTAGAAACCCTTGGCTGTACCGGCTTCTGCCCTGCTATCTTGCCAGGACGGGTCGCAAGATACTGGCATTGGCCCGGGGGAATCGGCTCACAATCGGCGCAACGTCCCCGCTACGGCCACTGTTCATACCTGAGACGTTGGGCCGGGGCCAATTGTTCTATCGCGATGAAAAGTCCGGTTACGGATAGTTGGCGCCGGCCCTTGCTGCCGTCTGCATGGGCGGATGGTGGACCACCGAAAGCAGAAAGCTGCTGGGATAGGTGGAATTTGACCGGCAACGCTGCCTTTGTTATACTCGCTCAGGTAAGTGTGCGGGCCAGTAGCTCAGTTGGGAGAGCGCTACAATCGCACTGTAGAGGTCAGGGGTTCAAGTCCCCTCTGGTCCACAGCGCCGGACAACAGCTGCAGGTCTGGCCGGACGGGCAGAATTTGACAGCAGAGCCCGAAACCGTATAATAAGACCCACTTACGGGCCTATAGCTCAGTTGGGAGAGCGCTACAATGGCATTGTAGAGGTCAAGGGTTCAAGTCCCTTTAGGTCCACCTCCCGACCCTTCCAGAAGCGGAAGGGTCGTTTCATTTGAACCCCAGGGATTCGGCCCCGGCGAATCTGTCCCCACGGGAAAGGAAGTATCCCTTGTCGTCCAATCGACCACTTGACCAGCTGCGCCCAGTAACCATGGAACTTGACTATGTCATGTACCCCGAAGGCTCGGTGTTGATCAGCATGGGCAATACGCGGGTGCTGTGCAATGCCACCGTCGAGGAAGGTGTGCCGCGCTGGATCCAATACTCAAAGCTGCGGCATGGATGGGTGACGGCCGAGTACTCCATGTTGCCCCGGGCCACCGAAAAGCGTAACCAACGCGAGATGGTTCAACCTCGCGGCCGTACGCAGGAGATTCAACGCCTCATTGCACGCAGCCTGCGCGCAGCCGTGAACCTGGAGAAACTTGGTGACCGGCAGATTGTGGTGGATTGTGACGTGATCCAGGCCGATGGCGGCACGCGCACTGCCTCGATCACGGGAGGCTATGTCGCGCTGGCGTTGGCTCTCAAGCGGCTGGAGAAGCGGAAATTGGTTGAGTCCGGCGTCCTCACGCAGGCCGTGGCAGCAGTCAGTGTCGGTATCGTCAATGGCAAAGCTGTCCTTGACCTGAACTATTCGATGGATCAGAATGCCTCGACAGACATGAATGTGGTGATGACATCTGACGGCCGTTTTGTGGAGATCCAGGGCACCGCGGAACAGGAACCTTTCAGCCGCGCGGCGCTCAATGCCATGCTGCTATTGGCGGAGCACGGCATCCGGCAGCTCTTTGAGATTCAGAAGTCTGTGTTGGAACAGGCGCGGGTGTAGAGAGCCAGGTCTTGCGCCGCGTGGCCTCGCCTACCCGTCCCGGGAGCCACGGCTAGAGTTGCAGAGGATGGTGCCGCGCGCCAAACTCTGGGTCGGCGCCAAGCACCGTACCGAGTGGATCGTCACGGCGGATACGATAGGTAGGAATGCCGCTGGCGGCCAGCTCACTCAACAGCGCTGAATAGTCACGGGTATTGGCGCCAAAGGTTGTGGCGTCGATGCTGATTGCGATGCTGTTGACGCCGCGGCGCTGGAGCATCTGTAGCGCCACAGCCCACTCGATGCTCGGGTCGGGGCTGATCGCCACGAGCGTGTCGTTCCGGTTGAGCCGCACGCCATCTGTAGCAATGATGTTGGCGAACGGTAAGTCGCCGGCCGCATCCACGACTGCCAGCCCCTCTAGAAACTTGTTCAGCTGCCGTTCGCCGCGATCCGATTGCACGAACTCGCGGGTGCGGCCGCGGCTGTTCATGCCCACGGCGCGGTTGCGCGCGATGAAATAGCGGGCCAGACTGGCGGCGATGGTTACGCCGTATTCGGTCGTGCTAGGCGGGAGGTCCAGCCGCATGCGGGTACGCGGGCGCAGATCGCTGGAAAAGAGGGGCGACTCGGGTGGTTCCGGCCGCCACGGCAGCGCAGCCGCAGCTTTGGCATAAAGATCCAGGTAGAGCCAGATATCCGCCGTGGGGTCCAGCTCAAATTCCTTGACCATCAGGCGGCGCGCCCGGGCCGTCGTGGGCCAGTGGATCCGGCTGAAGCTATCGCCTGTTGCATATTCCCGCACCCCTGCCACATTCGTCGTCACCTGGTAGGTGCGCCGGTGGCGCGCTTCTCCCCCAGATAGCTCAGAGATAGAGGGCTCAAACGAGGTGATGTCAACCGTGAGCGGGTAGACGAGAATGACGCCCGTGGCTGGCAGGCGCTGTTCGTTGTAGAAGATTCCCAAGGGATCGCCGCTGCGCAGGGTAAGGGGGCCCAGGCGAAAGCGGCCGCGTTGGGTGCAGAGAGTCTTGACCAGCCAGCGTTGGGTACCCTTGCGCCGCAGCGCGCTGACCACCCGGCTGGCGCTGTGCCAGGGCAGAGTCGACTGGTCCACCAGCTCGAGCCAGAGCTTGGGCCAGATGCTGCGGTTCGTTACCTCGAAATGCTCTTCGGCATATTGGCCGACCTGGCTGCGGCGTGTACGCGCCACGCGACGGATGGCTACACCGCGTACGCTGTTCCATGACCAGACATAGCTGATAACAAGGATGCCGGAAAGAAGGTAAGAAAGGCTGAACGCGAGGTCACGGCCAGTGTTGAACGCGATGATCCAGGCGGCAACCGCCGAAACTAGGAGAAATGCCTTGCGGGCGTTCATGTAGCAGCGTTAAGCTCAAAGGAACTGGAGCAGGAGCCTACCGCACGCGGGCGCGTGCACCCGGTACGGGCGTGTGGCGCAGCGCGTCTTCGATCACCTGCCGGGCGCTGACGTTTTTAATGCGCGCGGATGGGCTTACGATGAGACGATGAGCCAGAGTCGATTCGGCCAGATACTTCACATCGTCGGGCACCACATAGTCACGGCCGTTCATGGCTGCCCACGCGCGGGCGGTGTGGAAAAGCGCCAGACTGCCGCGCGGGCTCGCGCCCAAATAGATGTCGGGATGGTCGCGGGTGGTATTGACAATGTCCACAATATAGCTCTTCACCAGGTCGTCCACATAGACGGTGCGGATTTCCTGCTGGGCAGCGAGCAGCTCGTCGGCAGAAATGACCTGGTTGACGTCCCGGATCGGGTGGTGGTCGCTCTGCCGGCTGAGGACATCGACTTCGTTCTGCTTACTCGGATAGCCCAGGTGAATGCGCAACATGAAGCGGTCAACCTGTGCCTCCGGCAGCGGGAAGGTCCCTTCGTACTCGATGGGGTTCTGCGTGGCGAGCACAAGGAAGGGATTGGGCGTTACATAGGTGACGCCGTCTACCGTCACCTGCCGCTCCTCCATGGCCTCCAACAGCGCCGACTGTGTCTTGGGGGTGGCGCGGTTGATCTCATCAGTGAGGACAATCTGTGCGAAGATGGGGCCGGGGCGGAATTCGAATTCCTGGGTTTTCTGGTTATAAATGTTGACACCCGTGACATCGGTAGGCAGCATGTCCGGCGTGAATTGAATGCGACGGAACGAACAGCCGATGCTCAGGGCTAGCGCCCGCGCCAGCATTGTCTTGCCCACCCCTGGCACATCTTCGATCAGAAGATGGCCGCCGCACAACATGGCCAACAAAGTCATCCGGACCTCATTGTCCTTGCCCACGATGACTTGGCGCACGTTATCCGTTACTCGATTGGCAACGCTTTGTACAATTTCCATAACGTTTCCTGCAAGTCGCTAGCTCCAGGTTGGGTGTGCCGCTCTGTCTAGCATGCTCTAATCGTAGATCAACATCTGCGTACAGCGATAGAGTGCGAGCGCGCGGCGCGCGTCGTCGTATACCGTGGCATCCCACACCTGTGTCCGCCGGCCGCCATGCACCAACGTCCCCTCAGAGCGGATTGTTCCCTGGAGCGCGGTGCGCAAGAAGCTGGTTTTCAGCTCGATGGTCGTGAAGTTGGTCGCACCTTCGGGCAGATTGCTCAAACAGCCAAATCCGCATGTCGTGTCGGCCATGGTCACCACTGTGCCCGCATGCAGGTAGCCGTTGGGGGCCAGGTGATAAGGCTGGAGCGTCAGACGCAGCACAATATGGCCGGCGCCGACCTCATCTACCTCAAAACCCAAGTGGCCGGGCAGACCGGTCTTTACGCGTTGCTGCAGCAGACTTATCCAATTGACTGGGGGTGTGTGAACCATGCTCGTTTGCTCCAGCGGCTGCCCGGCAGAAGCAGCGGGCAGACAGGGGAATACGATACCCTAACTATAGTCGTAGAGCAAACACGGGCCGCTGGCGCGGCGCATTCATTCTACCGCTTCGCTCCTGTGGGCAGGCTGTCACCTTGCACATACTTCACACAATTTCGTTAGTTGCGCTATAATGGCAGCGGTAATATGGCTGATGAGCCCGGCTTCCCTTACGATTCTTCGCAGCGCACAACGCACATTACGTAGCCCAAATGGAACTGAACGAATATCCCCGACCTGCAAACGACACAGGCATTGGTATCCACTGGACAGTTGGGTACGCGAACGCCGTGGGCATGGCGACCGTCCGGGACTTTTGGATTCCGGAGATGAAGGCCATGGGTGTCAAGTGGGTCAAAGTCTTTAATCACGACGGTGCGCTCGATTTTTGCGAGCTGCTTCTGGCTGAGGGCTTTATGCCCATAGTACGGCTCTACCGGCCGAGCCCTAATCCCGGCCGGCTCGGTGTGAAGGAGCTGGTTCACCTCGATGCGCTCATTCGCGCGGGCGTGCGCTATTTCGAG
>JACFMY010000241.1 GCA_019455155.1 Caldilineaceae bacterium | reverse complement strand
GACTTCCTCAAGTCCACCCAAACAACTTCCTTCATCGTCATCAAGGACGATGCAATTCTTTATGAAGGCTACTTCAACGGCTACAATCGCGACTCTATCGTCACCTCGTTCTCGATGGCTAAATCGGTTACCTCTGCGCTGGTCGGTATAGCGATTGACGAAGGTCGTATCGGAAGCGTAGATGACCCGATCATCTACTACCTTCCCGAATTGAGGGGCAGAGGGCTGGATGGCATCACGATACGCCACCTGCTCCTGATGTCCTCTGGCATCCGGTACGTGTCAGATGATGAGATCTCTGGGCCGGCGGAACTCTCACCTTTCAGCGATGACGGCCTGTCGTACAACTATCCTAACCTGCGGAGCCAGGCGCTGGCGGTGGTACCCGACGGCAAGCAGCCGGGCACCGAGTTCAATTACAATAACTACAATCCGACGCTGCTGGGCATCATCCTGGAGCGGACCACTCACATGCCGGTTGCCCAGTACTTGCAGAAGAAAATCTGGGAACCACTGGGCATGGAATATCCCGCATCGTGGAGCCTAGACAGCCAAGCGTCGGGCTTTGAGGCGACGTTGTGCTGTGTTAATGGCCGCGCCATTGACTTCGCCAAGTTCGGTCGCCTCTTCCTCCATAACGGCCATTGGAACGGCACGCAAGTCATCTCTGAGCAGTGGGTCGAAGAATCGACCTCGCCTTACCCGAACCCCAACGGCAACATCGCATGGCGCGCCAATACTTGGTCCTCCAACTGGCCGGAGTCCAGTGGCTACTATAAGTACCAATGGTGGGGCAAGATCAAGCCCGACGGGAACTATGACTATATGGCGATTGGTCATCATGGGCAACGGATCTACGTTTCGCCGCAAAACCGGGCGGTCGTGGTGCGCTTCGGCATCGGCGAAGGGGGCGTGGATGCGTGGGAAGAGGTCTTGGCGAGCGTGATCGCCCAAGTGCAATGAACAATGACCGGGTCAGCAGTGCAGGCGGCTAGGGCGGGAGGTTTCGGTAGCTGCGATGGGCTAGGATTGAGGCGACTGTCAGCCCACTTCCCCTCGTGGATGCGCGGGAGGCGCATCCACGAGGGGAAGTGGGGTCCGCATCGCGCTCGTTGTGGTTTTTGATGGTTATGCTGGGACTGCTCCTCTGGCGAACCTAGCGCAGGCGTTGTATGAAACGCTCTTTCATCTACCCCGAAATCAGGAGGAAATGATGTCTATCTCTGTTCTTGTCACCTATGCTAGCAAGTATGGGTCTACGCAAGAAGTGGCCGAGAGCGTGGCGGCAGTGCTGCGTGACCACGAGCTGACCGTGGACCTTCAGCCGATGCCTAACGTGACCGCGCTCGCCGGGTATGATGCGGTCGTGCTGGGCGCGCCGATCTACAATTCGCGCTTTCACCTTAATCGTTTCCATGGGATTGTACCTCCGGCAAGAATGATACTTTCATTCCAAGCTATCGACTACCTCTCCATTCCGCTCGTTCCCAATCCCACCAAAAGACTTCACTTAGGCGGGCATAGACTGCGGGGATATCGACGATCAGCACTACCTCGCGGTTGATCTTGTGGCTGACCTCGCCGCCGTTGAGGCTGCCCACCGCCGACCACGTTTCGCCGCCGACCCGAACCAGGACAACTTTGGCGTGAATGCCCCCGCCGGTGGGATTCCCCAGCCGCGCATCCAGATCTAATCCTTCGGCGGCGGCCATGGCGCGGACGTAGTCCACGGTGGCGCGATTGCTGCGCAGGCTTTCCGCGTCGTCAAAAAAACTATCCAACAGAAGGCGCACCCGTGCGCCCCGGCGCGCGGCGTCGACCATCATCTGCAGGCGCGGGTTGGGGTCGGCAATGGGGTTGCTTTTACTATCGCCCCAGAACATATGTTCGTATAACTGCAACGCCAGGATTTCGTCGCCCGCCCTGGCTCGGGTCAGGAGTTCGTTGAGACCGCCATCGGGCCGGAGTGCGTTCTCGGGCGCGCTGATCACCGAAAACGTGCCCGCGCCAGTCGCCACAACCGCTGTGGCAAAGGGCGCCATATCTACGGGAAAGCGTGGCGCTGGCGGCGGTACGAAGTCTGGCGGCGGCCCGCCGTAGCGGGGATCTTCCGGGAGGTAAGGCTGGAGGTCGTAGAAGCGATCGGGCGCCCAATCCATGGCAAAAATGCGAGACAGGGCAGCGATGACGCCCGGCGCATCGGTGAACAGATAGAAACCCCGGCGGCCACCAACGGGCTCGGCCGCCGGCTCCGGCATGGCCTCGCGCGTGAAGTTTTCCGACCCAACCAGGGCCTGCGCGCCGTCGATGAGGCCATACTTGGCATGGGCGTAGCGATAGCGCTTGCGGTAACCTTTTGGCGCGTCCACATGGACCGCGGCATAGCGGACGTCACCGCCAGCCTCCACGATCTGGCGCACACACCATTTCTGTAGGTCCGTTATGCCGCCGGGGGGACTGCCCTCCAGCAGGACACGGACCTGGACCCCGCGCGCGGCTGCTTCGGATAGCAATCGTGCGAGCGTTGGGTGCTCCAGCGCATAGATGCTGAGATCGATGGAGTGCTGTGCCGACTGGAGCAGCGCGGCCACGGGTTCGAACAGCCCTTCGGGCCCCACCGCGACCGTAGTCTGGGCCATCTCCCGGCTAGAGGGTGGCCAGAACAGGCCGGCTGCGTCCCAGCCTTGCCAGCCTGCCATACGCACGCGACGGCCCCAGGCGAGATCGGCCAGATCACTGGCCCAGTCAGTGGCGCGGTCCGTGTCGAGCGGTTGGCCCCACTGCGGGTCCAGTTTGCGTTGCCATACCTGGCCGCTGCGGCCGATCTGCCCGCGCGTGTAGAGGCGAGCGGGCAGACCATCCCATCCTTTGCTTTCGCCTGTGTAGTCGCCATAGACGAGTGTGTCCGCGACGCGGTTCATTGCATCGCGCAGGACAATCGCGCCGCCTGAATTGCCCAGGACCAGATTGCCGTCGAGCTGGACGATGGGAAGTTTGTCCAGCAAGGGTTCGTCGCGGCCGGCATCGTCCCAGACGCAGGCCGGCGGTTCGCCAAAGGTGCGCGCAAAGGCGGCAGCCTGGGCGGTGCACCACAGCCGCTCCCCAGGTGCGAGCTGGATGGTTGTGGTCATGGGGAACGTGGCCTGCCTGGCGCCAGCATGGATTGACCAGCCAGCCAGCGCCTGCGTCTGCCAGCCGCTGTTCCAAAGGAGGATGGCCTCGTCTGGTTCATCGCTGAGGGCGCTGTCGATATAGGCGGCCGCGATCACCATGTGGGCGGGCGGCGCGTTGAGGACAACGGGCAGGTAACCTGGCGTGCCGGCAGGTTGGGGTATGAGGTTGCCTGCTGGTGGCGGCTCCACGGGCAAGTGGGCGCCAAAGGAATGGGTACCCGTGAGATAGACGCCCATAAGGAGGGCAAGCGCGGCTGTCAAAGTGGCGAGCATGCGGGGGACCATCATCTTTGCCTCCTGTTCGATCCATAGGGGGCGCCAGGACTCAAGACTGTACGCAAGACTGTACGCAAGACTGTCGACGCAATGGAGCAGCAGTTTGAGCAGTGATTGGCGCCTTGGGACAGATACCGGCGATGTTTGGGGCATTTCCCTGCAAATCTAGGAGTAGTGTCCCTAGCATACAGGAAGTGGCTGCGTTATAAATCAGACGATTGTAGAATTAGCAAAGAGCGTAAATCGCGTTGCCCATTCGTGAAAAGGAGTGAGCTAAAATGCAAGAATTCAGCCCGCACAGGCACAGTCCGGTAGGCCTTGAGCGCCATGGTTTGTCCAATCTCAAGGGTGTCTACTGGAACCTCCCAACGCCTGCCCTCTATGAAGAGGCGTTGAAACGGGACGAAGGGATCATGTCTCATCTTGGGCCGTTGGTGGTCCGCACAGGCCAGTTCACCGGCCGCTCGCCCAACGACAAATTTGTCGTCGATGAGCCCTCGAGCCATGATCACGTGTGGTGGGGCAAGGTGAACCGCCCCTATTCTCCCGAGCGCTTCGATGAGCTGCGCCGGCGCATGGCCTCATATCTCCAGGGCAAGGATGTCTTTGTCCGGGACTGTTGGTGTGGCGCGGATCCTGCGTACCGCATGCCGGTGCGGTTGATTACGCAATATGCATGGCACAGTCTCTTTGTTCATAACATGTTCATTCAGCCCACGGCTGAAGAGCTGGTATCGTTGGAGCCGGAATTCGTCGTAATCGATTGTCCTGGATTCCATGCTTTCCCTGAGCATGACCACACCAATTCCGACGTCTTTATTCTGGTCAATTTCGCCGAACGCCTGGTGTTGATCGGGGGGACGGAATATGCCGGCGAAATGAAGAAGTCGGTCTTCACCGCGATGAACTATCTGCTCCCCTTCCGGGAAGTTATGCCCATGCACTGCTCGGCCAACATCGGCCCTGACGGCGACGTGGCGGTCTTCTTTGGCTTGAGTGGCACGGGCAAGACCACCTTGTCGGCCGATCCGAAGCGGACCCTGATCGGCGACGATGAGCATGGCTGGAGTGACAGCGGAGTCTTCAACTTTGAGGGCGGCTGCTACGCCAAGGTCATCCGGCTGTCAAGGGAGGGCGAGCCAGAGATCTACGAGACGACACGGCGTTTCGGCACGATTCTAGAGAATGTGGGTATCAACACGGGGACGCGGCGGCTGGATTTGGACGACGCGACGTTGACCGAGAACACGCGCGCGGCCTATCCCATCTCTCACATTCCAAATGCGACCCGCGACGGGCGGGGCGGCCATCCACGGAACATTGTCTTCCTGACCGCAGATGCCTTTGGCGTGCTGCCGCCCATCAGCCGGCTGACACCGGCACAGGCCATGTACCATTTCATCTCTGGCTATACAGCTAAGGTGGCGGGCACGGAGCGCGGCGTAACGGAGCCCAAGGCGACCTTTAGCGCCTGTTTTGGGGCGCCCTTCATGGCACAACATCCCAGCGTCTATGCAGAGTTGCTGGGCAAGAAGATCGCCCAACACAACGTGCAGTGCTGGCTGGTCAACACTGGTTGGACCGGCGGCGCGTACGGCGCTGGCAGCCGCATGAAGCTGGCGCACACCCGGGCGATGGTCAATGCGGCGTTGAACGGCGAGCTGAACGACGTTGAGTATGTGCACGATCCCATCTTTGGCGTGGAGATGCCAACCACCTGCCCGAACGTCCCGTCGGCGATATTGCAGCCGCGCAACACCTGGGCCGACCAGGAGGCCTACGATGCCCAGGCGCGCCAGCTGGCGAGCATGTTTGTAGAGAACTTCGCGGCCTATGCCGACCAGTCGTCGGACGCGGTGAAGGCGGCGGGGCCGAACCCCAACGCTTGATTCGGCTGTCGCCTTTAGGGGATGACAAGAAGGGGGTGTGAGCGCTGGCGCCCACACCCCCTTCTTGTTGCCTCGTTCCTGGGCGCCGCGTCGCGGGAGGTAGAATTGGGACGGCAAGAAAAACACCGGCGCCATGCGGCGCCGGTGTTTCACGTGAAACATAGTCTGCAATCCAGCGGGCTGGCTTACAGGTAATCGCGCAGCTTGCGGCTGCGGCTGGGATGGCGTAGCCGGCTCAGGGCCTGCGCCTCGATCTGGCGGATGCGTTCGCGCGTGACGCCAAACTTCTTGCCCACTTCTTCCAGCGTGTAGCAATAGCCATCGACCAGGCCGAAGCGCAGCTGGAGGATGCGCACCTCGCGCGGGGTGAGGCTCTGGAAGATCTCGTCGATGACCTCGCGCAGGAGCTGCTGGCCGGCGGCATCGCCCGGCGCGTCCGCGTCTTCATCCTCGATGAAGTCACCCAGGTAGCTGTCCTCTTCCTCGCCCACGGGCATTTCCAGGCTCAGCGGCCGTTGGCTGACGCGCATGATATGTTCCACCTTGCGCGGTGAGACGCCCAGCTCTTGCGCGATCTCTTCCGTGGTGGGATCACGGCCCAGCTCCTGGACCAGCTGGCGGCTGGTGCGGGTAAGCCGGTTGATCTGCTCGTACATATGGACCGGCACACGGATGGTGCGGCCCTGGTCGGCGATGGCGCGAGTCACGGCCTGGCGAATCCACCAGGTGGCGTAGGTGCTGAACTTGTAGCCGCGGCGGTAATCAAACTTCTTCACCGCCCGGATCAGGCCGATATTGCCCTCCTGAATGAGATCGAGGAAGGGGACGCCGCGGCCGACATATTTCTTGGCGACACTGACCACTAGACGGCTGTTGGCCTTGATCAGGTGTTCCTGGGCGGCCTGGCCGTCACGGACGTACCAGAGCAGGCGCTCGCGCTCTTCCCAATCTTCCAGCCCTTCGTTCAGCCTTTTGCGTGAATCGCGGCCGCGTTCCATGCGCTTGGCCAGATCGACCTCTTCTTCCGCCGTGAGCAAGGGCACGCGGCCAATCTCCTTGAGGTAGAGGCTAATGGAATCGTCGATCTCGATCTGGCTGAGATCGAATTCCTCTTCTTCTACCTCGTTGGACTCGATCTCGGCGTCCGCCATTTCATTCATGACGTCGGAATCGTCCTCGCGCGTCTGGCCAACTTCGATGCCTTGCTCAAAGAGGACCGCGAAGATATCTTCCAGCTGTTCCATGTTGCTCTCGGCCTCGGGCATGACTTTGAGTACGTCGTCATATGAGACGTAGCCCTGCGACCGGCCAAGGGTCAACAGGTGTTCGAGCGCTGCTTCCGGGCTCATGGGCACGGCTTTTTCTTCGACGAAGTCGTCTTCCTCCGTCGTATTGTTTTCGGTTTCCATCTCGACATCGACATCCATGTCGAAGTCTTCGGAGAACTCTGAGTCGAACTCATCCTCGTAAGAAGTTCGCAGGGACTTCTTTGACATGATGCTGCTCTCCTTGTTTTCACACGGGCTGAGCGTAAGCTATCACAATAGCTTGACACACAACCAACCCACTCTCCATAAGGTTCACTACAATACCGCCGCCACGTCATAAGGCGTTTGTTGGCAGTCTAACCTGTTGTCGCAATCGCCGCAGGAACCTGGGTCAAGGCAGCGGTTCCTTAAAGTCCCACACCCTGTCGCGGCGGGCATACGCGGTTCGACAATCAGGGCACTCCATACGATCCGGTGCGCAGGGCAGCAACCCTTCTGTCCCGCATCGAGGGCAGCGCAAGAGCTGTCCCACCGCGACTGGATCGGTTGGCGCTGCGGCACGCGGCGCCGCGGACGGCGCCGTCGTCTTTACAATAACGCTAGGCGCAAGGGGGAACGTTCCTCCTGGCGCAAACAACCAACCATCCATCTGCGCCAGCCGGTCGGGCGAGAGGTGGCGCTTGAGGGCTCCCAGGCGAAAATGGGAAACCGCGTAGCGCCGGCACACCTGCAAGCCGGCCTCCCGAAGGCGGGCGTCCATCCAGTCCGGATGGAAGTCGAAGTTGAGCTTCACAAACTCCACCGGCTCGTGCGTCCATGGCGACCAGCTTTGGCGGCGTAATCCCCAACGCAGCACAGCCTTGGCGTTACGTTTGTTGGCGTACTCGATCACGCCAACACTGAAACGGTGCATGGTCCGGTGCACCTGGCGTAGCGCGGCCGGCACATCAGCCAGGTGGTGCATCACCCGCACCATGACAAGCGTGTCGAGAATCCCCGTCGCCAGCGGCAGGTTGTACAGATTACCGGCTACGAACACAAAGCGCGGGTCATCTCCCCAATCACGCGCTGCATCCTGCAAAAGCGTGCGGCTGAAATCAAAGAGGATGATCTGGTCATACCCCTGATAAAGAGCCGCCAGCCGGCCAAATCCGGCGCCAAGCTCCGCGATCCGCCCTCCATGGGCAGGCAGCAGACGCTGCAACGCACGGCGCTCTACAGCATCCTCGTAGGCGCGCCCCTGACCCATCCAAAAATCAACCCGGTACTGGCTACCTTCGTAGTCAATAACCGGGATGTTGGCAGCAGCCTGCTGATTGACAGAGTCTGTCACAGAGCCTGTTCCGCGAATCATTTGGGTGCAGGAGCGTACAGTAGCCATGTTTCACGTGAAACATTCTCCCGCACGAAAATGTCTTACAAAAAAATGGCGGGAGCTTCCCCTCCCACCGAGTACTTTTTGTTGGAGCGATTATAGCAGGAACGCGCAGCACTTTCAATACCCAAATTAAGATTCGCCGGCACAAACAGTTGCGGGCGCCGTTTCCTATGCGAATCGGCGGCTGCACCCCACCTCCCACTGCTAACAGCTCCCGCATTACTTCCAGCAGACTCCAGCGGTGACGACCAGCCAGAATCAGCTTTGAAAACGATGGATGGTATCATTAGCACCAGCTCGCCTTGTCTTTCTCACATTTTGCTTGACCATCTTGCTTGACCATCTTGTCTGGCCATCTTGTCTGGCCATCTTGTCTGGCCATCTTGTCTGGCCATCTTGTCTGGCCATCTTGTCTAGCAGATTTGTTTGAGTATCCTGATTGACGCGGGGAGATTGTTCCATTTTCCACAATCCATTTTCCGCCATCCATTCTCTACAACCCACTTTTCACAAAAGGAATGCCCTCTATGGAGATTGCTGGCAAGACCTTTCTCATCAGCGGCGGTGGTTCAGGGTTAGGCGCCGCCACCGCACGGCTCTTGGTCGAAAAGGGCGGTAACACGGTCATCGCGGATATCAACGCGCTGACCGGTGAACAGGTGGCTGCGGAACTCGGAAGCAGGGCGCGCTTTGTCCGCACCGATGTCACAAGCGAGGATGATGTCCAGGCCGCGGTGGCGCTGGCTCGGGACACCTTTGGCGCCCTGCACGGCGCAATCTCCTGCGCCGGCATCGCCATCGCGGAAAAGGTGGTGGGCAAGCGCGGCGCGCACGCGCTTGACTCCTTTACACGGGTGATTCAGATCAATCTCATTGGCACGTTCAACGTCATCCGGCTCGCGGCCGCAGCCATGGCGGATAACGCGCCGGAGGAAAGCGGCGAGCGCGGGGTGCTCGTGAATACGGCTTCCGTCGCCGCCTTTGACGGCCAGATCGGCCAGGCTGCCTACGCCGCCTCCAAGGGCGGCATCGTGGGTATGACCCTACCAGTTGCCCGCGATCTGGCGCCCCTGGGCATCCGCGTGATGACGATTGCACCAGGTATCTTTGAAACGCCGCTCCTTGCCGGACTGCCGCCGGCCGCGCAGCAATCCCTGGCCCAGCAGGTGCCGTTTCCGCCTCGCCTTGGACGCCCAACCGAATACGCGGCGCTTGTGGCCCACATCGTGGAGAATCAGATGCTCAACGGCGAGGTCATTCGCCTGGACGGCGCCATCCGCATGGCGCCCAAGTAACGTCCGTCTGGGGCACGCAAACCGGTCCCTCCTGTGGCGGAGTTCACGTTTCGTGCGGCGGACCGGTGTTTGCCAGCTCTAATGGCGCTACTGCCACGATTGCTGGTAAGCCGGCTTCTCAGCTGCCACCGCGTCCGGGGGCAGGTGGCTAATATCGTTGACCATCTTGCCGTGCCAGCGCTCGCCATTCCACTCCAGGGCGCTCACCGCGCAGTTGGGCGGATCCCATCTGATCCATTCGCCGCTTTGGTTGCCCAACCATGCATCGAGGGCACAGCTGATGACGCCGCCATGGGTCACGGCGACGATCGATTGGCACGCATGTGCTTCGGCTAGCTTCTTGAGCGCCTCTACCGCGCGGCGACCAAAGGTCAGCGGCGATTCACCGTTGGGAGGGGCAAACGTAGGATCCTCAGCCCAGCGCTCCCACAGCCGTTCGGTCTCCATGAGCTCACGATAGGTGCGCCCTTCCCAGTCGCCGATACTGAACTCGCGCAGACCGTCATCAATCAGGAGCTCCAGGTCCAGACTCTGGGCA
>JACFMY010000240.1 GCA_019455155.1 Caldilineaceae bacterium | reverse complement strand
GTGGGCGCGGTGGTGGATTTTTATCACCTGCTCCATACCGAGCCCAAGGGTGCATACCACGTTGAGGTCTGCACCAACGTCCCCTGCATGCTACGGGGCGCGGGCAAGTGCATGCACCACTTCGAGGAGAAACTGGGGATTCACCACGGCGAGACTACGGCCGACGACCAGTTCAGTCTCGATCACATGGAGTGCCTGGGCTCCTGCGGCACTGCGCCGATGGCTTCCGTCACCGATCGCAAGACCGGCAAGATCCGCTATTTTGAAGAGCTGGACTCGGCCGAGAATGTGGAGAAGGTGATCGAGCTGATCAAGGCCGGCAAAGCCTTTACAACACTGGAACGCTGGACACCGGAGGGCGACCCGGCGTTGGAAGGCAAGGCTGCCGGACCGTACCGCATTGGCGGTATGGAGGAGCGCTTTCTGACCGCGCGCGTGAACAAACCTGACAGCCACAAACTCGCGACCTACGAAGCCGACGGCGGCTACGAAACGGCACGCCGTGCCCTCACCTCCATGACACCAGAGGAGATCGTGGAGCAGGTCAAGGCTAGTGGGATCCGCGGGCGCGGCGGCGCCGGTTTTCCAACGGGCGTCAAGTGGGGTTTCCTGGCCAATAGCTTCCCCCGTTACCTGGTGGTCAACGCGGACGAGTCGGAGCCCGGCACCTTCAAAGATCGCATCATCATGGAGTATGACCCGCACCAGCTGATCGAAGGGATCATTCTCAGCTGCTATGCGATCAAGGCGGAGCTGGCCTTTATCTATATTCGCGGCGAATATTATTTCGCCTACACCCGTCTCGTTGAGGCCATTAGGGAAGCCGAAGCCAAGGGCTACGTAGGCGAAAACATCTTTGGAACAGACGCCAGGCTGAGGATTGTTGTTCATCGTGGCGCCGGCGCGTACGAATGCGGCGAAGAGACGGCGCTGCTCACGAGCCTGGAAGGCTATCGCGGTCACCCGCGCATGAAGCCGCCGTTCCCGGCCGTAGAGGGGCTCTACTCCAAGCCGACCATCGTCAACAATGTCGAATCCATTGCAAATGTGCCCCACGTTATGCGCCATGGCGTGGAGTGGTATCGCTCTTTCGGCACGGAGAAGAGTCCTGGTATACGCATCTTTTGCCTGAGCGGCAATGTCAAGTATCCCGGTCTCTACGAACTGCCCCACGCTGTACCCCTAAGCGATCTACTGTATAAATATGGCGGCGGCCCCCAGGTAGAAGATGCGCCCCTGAAGGCGGTTGTGCCGGGCGGCCTCTCCATGAAGATTTTGACGCCCGACCAGTTCGATACGCCGCTGGACTATGAAAGCATCCAGGCCGCCGGGTCACTCCTTGGCTCCGCCGGTGTCATCGCCATCGACGCGCGCACCTCCATGGTGAGCGTGGCCCGGCGCACACTGAGCTTCTACCGGGAGGAGAGCTGCGGCAAATGCACGCCCTGCCGTGAGGGAACTGGCTGGCTGGAAGAGATCCTCCTGCGCATCGAAAACGGCGGCGGCCGGGTCAAGGACGTGGATCTCTTGGACCACATTACCCGCTTCATTGCCGGCAAGAGTTTCTGTCCCTTTGGCGAGGCTTCAGTCTGGGGGCTACAGAGCAACATAGCCAAGTTCCGTAGTGAATTTCTCGAGTACATCGGCGACACCAATCCAGACGAAATGCTGCCGGTTATCCCGATTCGCCCAATCTACAGGCCGGATGTGGGAGAGGCCAGCGGGCTGGGCAACAGCTATCTGGGGCTGGAAGGCGAGACGCCCCTGCTCCACGATACGACCGTAGATGCGAAGGAATAACCGTCTTGCGTATTGCGTGGAGCGGCTTTCAGGCGGTTACCCAATGCGCAGCACTACTCCTTGAGTTGACCAACTATGACCGATCAAGTCACACTGACGATTGACAACCGCGAGGTATCCGTGCCCAAGGGCACGCTGGTGGTAGACGCCGCTGCCAAGCTGGGCATTGAAATCCCTGTCTTCTGCAGCCATCCTAAACTGGATCCGGTGGCATGCTGCCGCATGTGCCTGGTTGAAATCACCGGCCCCCGAGGCACCGTGTTGCAGACCGCCTGTTCCGTGCCCGTGGCCGATGGCATGGCGGTCCGGACTGACAGCGAGCAGGTCCGCGCGATTCAGGAAGCCAACCTGGCTTTTATCCTGCTCAACCACCCGCTGGATTGTCCGATCTGCGACAAGGGTGGCGAGTGCCCGCTGCAAGATCAGACCATGCGCTACGGTCCAGGCATTAGCCAGCTTGTGGAGCCCAAACGCCACAAGAACAAGAACTACCACATCTCCGATACCATCGTGCTGGACCAGGAGCGATGTGTCGTCTGCTGGCGCTGCATTCGTTATCTAGAAGAGTGGGAGGATAAGCCCCAGCTCGCGCTCTTCGAGCGGGGTGGCGCCACCATTATCGATATCCAGGAAGGCCAGCCCGTTACCGCCAAGACCAGCGGCAATATTATCGACATCTGCCCGGTGGGCGCGCTCACCAACAAGGTGGCCCGCTTCTCGTACCGCCCATGGGAGATCGACCGCACGCCTAGCATCTGCACCCACTGCTCCATTGGCTGCAATCTACGCATGGATACGCGAACGCACAAGCTGCGACGGATTGTCGGCCGGGAGAACATGCAGGTCAACGATCAGTGGATCTGCGACAAGGGTCGCTTTGCCCACGGTTGGGTGAACCACGAAGAGCGGCTGACCATGCCCCTGGTGCGCAAGAACGGCGGGCTCCAGCCCGCGACGTGGGGAGATGCGCTCAATGTGGTCGCGGAACGGCTTCAGGCGATCAAACAGCAGCATGGCGCCGACGCCATCGGTGGCATTGGCAGCGCCAAAGTTTCCAACGAGGCCAACTATCTGCTCCAACGCTTCATGCGCCAGCTCATCGGCACCAATAACATTGACCACCGCAACGGCGGCGATGTAGCAGCCTTGCCTACGGGGTTGCCGGCGCTGGCCGGCCTCATGAAGCCCCAATATGGACCAGACCCGAAACATGACGTTATCGTACTGGTGGGCGTCGACCCCAGCGAAGAGCTGCCCATTCTTGACGTCCATTTGAAGCGCGCGGTGCGGCGGGGCAAGGCCCAGCTTGTCATAGTTCACCCCCGCAAGGTGGAGCTGACACGCTACAAGGGCCCTTTCCTGCAGGTCAACCCCGGCACCGAGATCACTTTGCTAAACGGGTTGCTCCGGGTCATTGGCGAAGACAAGGGCGACAGCCAGTCAGAAGCCTACCAGCTCGTGGCCGGCGTTAAGGACGAGCAGGTGGAGCAGGTATGTGGCGTGGAAGTGAGCGAAGTTCGGCGGGCAGCCCAATTGTTGGCCGCCGCACAGAACCCGCTGATCCTGTACGGTCCCATGGTGGCTCAAGGGGATGTCGGCATTCAGCTACGCAACGCGCTGGTCAATCTGGCCCTCTATCTTGGCCACCCATCCAATCTCGCCTACGTGGGCCTGGAAGCCAATAGCCAGGGCGCCCGCGATATGGGCGTATTGCCCGACCGGCTGCCTGGCCACGCCACGCTGGACGATCCCGGCGCCAATGCACGGCTGGAACAGCTGTGGAGCTGCTCGTTGCCTGTGCATCCTGGCAAGAGCTACAAGCAGATGTTGGACAGCGCCGGCGGCGAGTTGCGGGCCCTCTTCATCATGGGCGCCAACCCGGCCACGGAGCGACCGGCCTGGGCGGCGAACCTGGAGCAGCTTGAGTTCCTGGTCGTCCAGGATCTGTTCCTGACCGAAACGGGCCGGCTGGCGGATGTCGTCCTACCTGCCGTGAGCTGGGCTGAGAGTGACGGCACCTTCACCAATCTCGAACGGCGTGTGCAACGGGCGCCGAAGGCCCTCAGTGATCCCCACTCTAAGGCCGCGGCCGATTGGCTCATTCTTGACCACCTGGCCGGCCTTTTCGATGCCCACTGGCAGTACGACAGTGTGCAAAGCGTAACCGGCGATATTGCACAGGCCGCGCCGATCTACGCTGGTATTAGCTGGGCGTCGCTCGGTGACCATGGGCTGCAGTGGGATGCGGCAGCTATCGCAGGTGAGGCTGTCTACCGCAAGGCCGAGCAACCAGAGCTGCCCAAGGGCGACAATACATTGGCCCTGGTGACGGGCACAGTACTCTACGATGGCGGCGATCTCTTCAAGCTGACCAAACAGATGGGGGATATGGCCTTTGGCGCGTCTGTGTGGCTCAATCCTGTCGACGCCGGGCAGTTGGGGGTTGAGGAAGGTGCGCCAGTCAAGGTACACAACAGCTACGGCGCGCTGTCACTGACCGCCCGAACGGACGCTGCGGTCAAACGTGGCACAGCCTGGATCCCAGAGAGTCTGCCCGGCGCGCCTGTGGGTGCGTTGCTCAACGGCAGCGCGGTCGAGCGCGTCCAGGTCGAGAAAGCGTGAATCCAGCAGAGTGACCTGTGCCGCGCACAGGTCACCAATTACCGTTAGGAATCATCTATGGACTGGTTGAACGTCATCATATTCCCAGCCATCCGGTCGGTCGTCCTGATCGTTGTCCTGCTGACCGGCTTTGCCTACCTGACCTGGTATGAGCGCAAGCTATTGGGGCGCTTCCAGGTGCGCTACGGTCCCAACCGGGCCGGCCCCTACGGCTTGCTGCAGCCCATAGCGGACGCGGTCAAGGCGGTCTTCAAGGAAGAGATCATCCCCAACCACGTGGACCGGATTGTATATCTGCTCGCGCCGGCCCTGGCGCTGGTGCCCGCGCTCATTATTTGGGCGGTCATCCCGCTGGCCAAGGATTTCCCGGCCATAGCCGACGTGCCTATCGGCTTCCTGTGGATCCTTGCCGTGGCCGGCATCGAGAGCTACGGGGTCATTCTGGCTGGCTGGAGCAGCAACAACAACTACTCGCTGCTGGGCGCATTGCGTTCCTCGGCCCAGATGATTTCCTACGAGTTGCCGTTGGGCGTCTTTCTGGTCAGCATCCTGCTCCTGGCTGGCGACTTCAGCCTGGTAAATCTGGTGGAGACACCGCGCGCCTGGTGGGAATGGATCTGGCTGTGGATCATGTTCCCCCTCTTCTTCATCTGCATCCTGGCCGAGACCAATCGCAGCCCCTTTGACTTGCCTGAGACGGAGAATGAGCTGGTTGCCGGCTTCCAAACAGAATATGGCGGCATCAAGTTTGCGCTCTTCTTCATGGCCGAGTACATCAACATGATCACCACCAGTGCCATCATGGTAACGCTCTTTTTTGGTGGCTATCGCCTACCCTTAGGAATTGGTGGGGAGATCTTGCCCTGGTTGGGGCCGTTCATTCTGGCTGCCAAGATCATAGTGCTGCTCTTTCTGTTCATTTGGGTGCGGGCCAGCGTTGGCCGCCCCCGCTACGATCAGCTCATGCGCTTCACCTGGAAGACATTGTTGCCCCTCAGTCTGGGCTATTTGATTGTGACGGCGTTGTTGGCGGTATTTCTCAAGTAATCGGGCAGATTGGGTCGGCGCCGGCGCTCGTCCTGAAATGAGAGCAGCCGGTATCTGTGAATCGACTGCCATCTAGCATAGCAACCCAATCTCGTTTGCCACTCCCGTTGGAGATGACAACATGGCATTGCAAGATTTGCTCAAAGGCGCAGTAGAAATCGGTAAGGCAATGGGGGTGACGATTAAGCACCTCTCCCAAAAGCCCGTTACCATCGAATATCCTCGGGATGCCATACCGCTCTATCCACGTTATCGCGGCCGGCACGAGTTACGCCGCTACGAAAACGGCATGGAGCGCTGCATTGGCTGTATGCTATGCGAAGCGGCATGCCCGACCCAGGCTATTTACGTGGAGGCCGCGGAGAACGACCCGCAGCATCCCACATCACCTGGTGAGCGCTATGCGAAAACCTACGAGATCAACCTGCTGCGCTGCATCTTCTGTGGCGACTGCGAGGAGGCGTGCCCGACGGAGGCCATCGTGCTGGGCCACGAATTTGCGATGGCCAACTACACGCGCCGCGATTTTGTGTTGACCAAACAAGAGCTGTTGAACCCCGGTGAACCAAAGGTGATCATCCGGCCGGAGTAGATGATGAACCGCTGGCTCTTCGGTGTGTTGGTCCAGATGGGCTTGCCCTTTGTTCAGAGCATTCCGTAATAGGAAGCGACTATGGATTTTTCAATGATTTTTTTCATTCTTGTCGGCGCTCTCAGCGTCGCGGCGGCCGTTGGAGTGGTGACAAGCCGGGTGCCCGTACATAGTGCGCTCTTTTTGCTCACCCACTTTGCCACGCTGGCAATCCTGTATGTCACCCTGAACGCCCAGTTTTTGGCTGCCGCGCAGGTGATTATCTATGCTGGCGGCATTGTGATCCTGATCCTCTTTGTGATCATGCTGATTGGCTCGGCGCCCATTGAGAGGCGCGCCGGCTATCGTTCGTGGGTGCCTTATGCGGGGCTGGCCTTGGGTCTGGTGCTCATTGCCGGGCTGGCGATGGCCGTGCTGCAGATGCCGGTGACGGCCATTGCGCCTGACGCCAATCTGGGGGGCGCGCCGCGGGTAGTCGGTATCTTCCTCTACTCGCAGAACATCTTGCTCATCGAGCTGGCGGCTGTGCTGTTGTTGGTAGCCCTGTTGGGCGCCCTGCTCCTGGCTCGCCGGCCCAGAGAAGAAAAGACGATGAGTGGCTAATTGAAAGCAGCAGATCGGGAATGGACGCGGACAAAGTCTTGAGGCGTTCGATTCCATTTTCAAGGTTGGAGATAGATCCGTGGTTCCGACTAGCTATTATCTAATTCTCAGTGCCATCATCTTCGCCATCGGCGCCGTGGGCGTGCTCAGCCGGCGCAACGTGCTCATCATCATCATGTGTGTGGAAATGATGTTGAATAGCGTAAACCTCACGCTCATTGCCCTTAGCCGCCAGTGGGGCAATCTCAACGGTCAGGTCTTTGTATTCATGATCATGGCCGTGGCGGCGGCAGAGGTGGCTGTGGGGCTGGCAATCCTCATCGCCCACTTCAACCTGTCCAAGTCCACGAACATCGATGACGTCAATGTCATGAAGTGGTAAGAACTTTTCGCCGGAGCTAATTCCATGATCGATTTTGCCTGGTTATTGTTTGCCTTACCGGCAGCCGGCGCGCTAATCATCCTCTTTGTAGGACGGGCGCTGTCCCAGAAAGTGGTCGGCTGGATTGCGTCAGCTGCCGTTCTGGCCGCATTTGTGGTCGCCCTGGGTCTCCATGTCAACCTGGTCGGCATGCCCGCGGCAGCGCGCAGCGTTACGGTCACGCTGTGGGAGTGGATACGCATCGGCAACTTCCATGTGTCCGCTGCCCTACTCATTGATCCCCTGAGTGTGACCATGGCCCTGGTCGTGACTGGCGTGGGCCTGCTGATCCACGTCTACTCCATTGGCTACATGGAGCACGAGCCACGCTACCAACGCTACTTCTTCTATCTAAATTTCTTCATCCTGGCCATGCTCATCTTGGTCATGAGCGACAACTTCCTGGGCATGTTTGTCGGCTGGGAAGGTGTCGGCCTGGCATCGTACCTGCTCATTGGCTTCTGGTTCGACCGGCAGGACGAAATGTACGGCTGGTATGCTGATTGCGGCAAGAAGGCGTTTATCGTGAACCGGATCGGCGACTTCGGCATGATTGTCGCGATGCTCATGATCTGGTCCACGCTGGGCACGCTGGTCTTCACCGAGGTGGCCCAGGCCGCTCACCAGCTGGTACCCGCCACCGCCACCATCATCTGCCTGCTGTTGCTCCTGGGCGCAGCCGGAAAGAGCGCGCAGATCCCGCTCTATATCTGGTTGCCCGACGCCATGGCCGGCCCGACACCCGTCTCTGCTCTGATCCATGCGGCGACCATGGTGACTGCCGGCGTGTACATGATCGTGCGCACCAACGCCTTGTGGCATTTCGGGGAGAGCGCGGGGCAAGTTGCCGCCTGGGTCGGCGTATTGACCGCGTTATTGGCCGCGAGCATCGCGCTGGCGCAGACTGACCTGAAGAAAATCCTAGCCTACTCGACCATCTCCCAGCTTGGCTATATGGTCATGGCGGCCGGCCTGGGCGCGTACAGCGCGGCCATCTTCCACCTGGTAACCCACGCCTTCTTCAAGGCGTTACTCTTCCTCGCCGCGGGGAGCGTCATGCATGCCACGGACGGCGTGCTGGACATTCGCCGCTTGGGTGGCCTTCGGGACAAGATGCCGACGACCTACCGCACCTTCCTGGTGGGCGCGGCTACCCTGGCGGGCATACCGCTCCTGTCAGGTTTCTTTTCCAAGGATGCCATTCTGGTAGCTGCCCTGGACGGGAATATCGGCGTCTATATCGTGGGCGCCCTCACAGCCCTGCTGACCGCCTTCTACAGCTTCCGGGCGGTCTTTGTTCCCTTCCACGGCACGCCGCGCGAGCAGGCGCTGTACGACCATGCCCATGAGAGTCCCACGATCATGACAGGACCGCTCTGGATACTGGCTTTCTTCAGCGTCGTGGCGGGCGTCATCAACCTGCCCTTCGTGCTGTCACTGGAACACTGGCTCGAGCCTGCCACGAACGAGCACGCCAGCATCGCCCTGATTGTAGAGTTGATGGGCATCACGCTGAGCATTGTCATCGCCATCTTTGGCCTGATGCTGGCATGGGGGCGCTACGAACGCCAGGAACGCTGGGCGGAGCGTTTCGTCCGGCCGTTTGCTCTGCTCCAGCCAATCGTCGAGCACAAGTGGTATGTAGATGAGCTCTACAACGCTGTCATTGTCAACCCGCTGAAAGCCGTCGCTGCGTGGTTTGCCCGCGTCTTTGATCCCAATGTGGTGGACGGAGCGGTCAACGGCATTGGTGATGTCATTCTCGATAGCGGCGAGTATGTACGCAAAATTCAAAACGGCGCCATTCCCACCTATGCGTTCAGCATCTTCCTGGGCGTGGTAGCTGTATTGCTCTATTTCCTGTTTGTGGGCTGAGCAAATCATCCGGGACACGCTGCTTATGAACCTTTCGATTCCGTATCTGCTCTCCATCATCACCTTCCTACCTCTGTTGGGGGCATTGGTCGTGATGGTGGTCCCATCGGATAGCGCCAAGAAATGGCTGGCATTGCTGGCAACCGTGGTGACCTTTGTGGCCAGCCTATTGTTGCTGGCCAACTGGCATGATGGCGAGGCGGCCATGCAGTTTGTGGAAGACGTTGCCTGGTTCCCGCCCCTGGGCATCCGCTATGCCATGGGTGTTGACGGTATCAGCCTCTTTCTGGTGTTGTTGACGACCTTCTTGATGCCCATTTCTGTCTACTTCAGCAACCTGTACGTCCGTGAGCGCATTGGCGCTTACATGGTGCTGATGCTGGTGCTCGAGACAGCCATGATCGGCGTCTTCCTCGCCCTGGACCTGGTGCTCTTTTTCATCTTTTTTGAGGCCAGTCTCATTCCCATGTACTTCCTGATCGGCGGGTGGGGTGGACAGAATCGCGTCTATGCGGCCATCAAGTTCTTCCTGTACACCTTTGCCGGGTCGACGCTGATGGTGGTCGCCATCCTGATCGTCTACTTCTCGGCCGGAACCTTTGACATCGTTGCGCTGCAGCGGGCGCAGATGCCGGTGGCGGTACAGAGCTGGGCCTTTCTCGCCTTTGCGCTGGCCTTCGCGGTAAAGACGCCGCTATTCCCCTTCCATACCTGGTTGCCTGACGCCCACGTTGAGGCGCCGACCGCAGGATCGATCATCCTGGCCGGTGTGTTGCTGAAGATGGGTACGTACGGTTATCTGCGGTTGGCCATGCCCATGTTTCCTGACGCGGCCGCGCAATACGGTCCCTGGATTGCCGGGC
>JACFMY010000239.1 GCA_019455155.1 Caldilineaceae bacterium | reverse complement strand
GCTGGGCCCAGGAGCACACCCGCATCCGCCTCTACCAGGAAATCGGCGCCGTCATTGTTGGCCCAAAACTCCTGGCCGCCCACCTCGCAACGCAAAGCAAAATGCACATTGCCGGGCAATGAGGCTGCCTCCGTCAGCTTGAAGCGGGCCTCGGCCTGCCAGATCTCACGGTTTTCACCCACGGTCGCCACGTAGCGGGCCGGGAGCGTCTGCCAGTCACCTTCTTCGCCGCGCCACCGCACCTCAACGTGCTTCTCATAGGCACGGTTCTCAACTAATGCGGCAAAGGTAAGGATCTGGTGGGGTGTACGGTGCCTGCGTGAGATCACGCTGCGGGCGTAGAGAAGTTCGATTGCGTTCACGGTACCGTTGTCTTCCGCTGCCATAATACGGGAAAGATGCTGCGGGCCAGCCTTGCCAGAATCGCCCGGCAACATCATAAAACACAATTGTAGCAGAAAGACGCACCCAGGCAGAAGCACACGCCCGGCGCGGGTGGATTTCACTCTCAGTGTGTAAAATTGCCGAAAAAAGTCAGGCGTTGCGTCGCCGAACCTCGGATATTGCTGGTTTCCAGGAAAATGTCCCCAACATGAAACAGCGCTCCTGGCTCTGTGACCAGGGGCGTAACTCCACTTCCGGATGTGTACACAACCTTAGCTGCGTGTTACACTTTTCTGCGATTTCAGGGATACAGTTAGCGTCATCGCTCCTGTTGGCCATTACCGGCCGGTTCGTCTTTCACCTGTATCTATCCGGACGCGCAGTTTTCGCTTATTCTCAGGGGAGTAATCGTATGGCCGAACGTAAAATCCGCGTACTGGTCGCCAAACCGGGCCTGGACGGCCATGACCGCGGCGCCAAAGTGGTGGCCCGATCGCTGCGTGACGCCGGCTTCGAGGTCATTTACACCGGCATCCGCCAGACACCCCAAATGATCGCCGAGGCAGCGTTGCAGGAAGATGTTGATGTCGTCGGGCTCAGCATTCTCAGCGGCGCACATATGACCCTCTGTCCCAAGGTTGTGGAATTGCTCCGCAGCCAGGGACAGGAGAACGTGCTGGTGCTTGTCGGCGGGATCATCCCTGATGAAGACGTGGAGAGGCTTAAGGCGCTGGGCATTCAGGGCGTCTTTGGCCCTGGCACCTCAACACAGGAGATTGCCGACTTCATCCGCGGCAATGCCAGGGTGGCCGCATAGATGAGTCCTGTCAGTAGCCGGGCTCAGCCCTCCGCCGATCTAGTCCAGGGCGTGCTGGCCGGCAATCGCCTGCTCCTGGCCCGGACGATTAGCCGCGTCGAGAATCAAGAACAAGACGCCCAATCCATCCTCAGCGCGCTCTATACCCATACTGGCCGCGCGCACATCATCGGTGTCACCGGCGCTCCCGGCACAGGCAAATCGACCCTGGTAACGGTCCTGGCTCAGGGCTACCGCCGCGCGGGACAAAGTGTTGGTGTGGTGGCGATTGATCCCACCAGCCCCTTCACAGGCGGCGCCCTGTTAGGGGATCGCGTGCGAATGCGCGCGCTGGCAGGCGACCCCGGTGTGTTCGTACGCAGCATGGCCACGCGCGGAAGCCTGGGTGGTCTGAGCAAGACCACCGGGGATGTTGTCACTGTGCTGGATGCCGCCGGCTTTGACCGCATCATCGTGGAAACCGTGGGTGTAGGTCAGGCTGAGGTGGAGATCGCGAGCACCGCGCATACGACTTTGGTGGTCGAAGCGCCCGGGCTAGGCGATGATGTCCAGGCAATCAAGGCAGGCATCTTCGAGATTGCGGATATTCTGGTCGTGAATAAGGCCGATCGACCTGGTCTCGACCGCACTCTGCAAGCGCTAGAAATGATGCTGGATATCGAAGGCAACGGCCCGCGCTATGTCCGGCACCACGGCCAGCTCCTGCGGGTGGAGGCGCCGCCCGACGATGACGAGCATGAGCGGTGGCAGGTTCGCGTCATGCAGACAGTAGCGACTGTGGGCACAGGGGTTGAAGAGCTGCGCCAACAGATTGAAGCCCATCGCACATGGCTGCTGGACTCCGGCGAGATGGCCGTGCGCGAGCAGCTCCGTGTCGCCAACACACTCGAGAACATCATCCGCGCCGAGCTGAATCGCCGGATTCTCGCCAGCATGCCGGCCAACGGCATGGACGACATGGTCGAGGCCATCTGTCGCCGGCAGAGCGATCCCTACAGTGCTGCTCAAGCGCTGCTGGCCAGGGTTTGATTTTGCTTGATATGGCTGGTGGGAGATATAAGGCGCGCTAGCCCCAACGGTGGCCCAACTGGTCTACGGCGCGGGCGATGTCAACTACCGCCTCAGGCCCATCCAGAGCAATTACCAAAGGTAAGCTCCCCTCGATACCATGCACAGCCTGCCACAGGCTGCGGCGAGCATCGGTCTGCCACACCGCAACAAGAAACTGTTCCAGGGCGGCGCGACTCTCGCCATCCAGATCTGAACCGACGTCCTGCTCTTCGTTCTTCCCAGGCCTTTTCAGTTGGTGGCCCAGCTCACCGGCCAGGACTTGGGCTGCCCCAGCCACGCGCATGGCGTGTTTTTCGCCGCTGCCCACATCCATCGCCGCCTGGAGGGTCGGGAGAATCGACAGGGCTAGCCGGGTGCGCCCCGCAGCCAGCAATGGGCGCAGCAGGTCGTCGAGCAGGTAGTTTATGAGCGCTTCGCCATCGAGCAGGCGCGGCGCCCACGAGCTCAGCCGGCTGGCCAGTTGCTGGATTTCTTTGGGCGTGGCGCTATCTTGCAGCATCAGCGCCCGCAATCGCAGTCCGTTGTTGCGCAACTCATCGTCACTAAGGCGCCGGCCAAAGAGATTGCGCATCCGTCGCCACAGACTCGTGGGCTCCTGCCAGCACTCAAGCAGTGCCAACGCGCGATCAGGCTCGCGGCGCTCCAGATAGGTCTCGGCCATACCCCACAGAAAGGCCCGCTCTGGATTCCGTCCTGGATAGCTCTGTGCCCACTCCAGCGCCTTTTGCAGTTGTTCCTCGGCCAACGCCGGCTCGTCCATCTCCAGGAGCCCGCGCACCAGGGCAAGGAAGCCCTCAGCGCGGGTGGGGTCATTCTCCGGGATATTGTTGACGACATCCACGGCAAACTTGACTGCGCCCAATTCGATCAGGCTCGCGGCTGCTCCCGCGGCCGTCCAGCCATCGCTGCTTGTGCCCAGCATTGCCAGCCGGTTGGCCAGCTCAATGCGCTGATCGCGCGGCAGCTGGCGCACGGGCATGGCGCGAATAGCCTCGCGCAGGGCATAGACCTGGAAATCCACATCGGCGTCAGCGGTGGGCCGTTTCACCTGGCGTAGGATGGTCTGATCGCCCTTGCGTAGGGAGAGTCCGCTTTCACGGCGCGCGGCCTGGATGTTTGCAATTGCAGTGAGTTGGGCCAGCAGTTCGTCCACCATGCCGGCCTGGGCAAAGACGGTAGCAGTCAGCCGCCGGCTATGCAGGCTCGTCAACGTCGTGGCATGGCGGAATGTATCCACGCCCAACGCGAGCAAGCGTGCGGCGCGCGAGGTGCCTGGATGACGGTGCATCTGCGTGCTGGCGGCCGTGGTAACCGCTAGCACAAATTGGGCGCCAGCATCGCCGAAGCGGCGCAGCGCGTTGGCCAACAGCGCCATGGTCAGCGGGTGGGGCCCAATCCGGAAGATGGTGTCGGACAGCATCTGCCGCTGCTCAGGTACAACAATAGGCCGCTCCCAGGGGTTCTCTAACTGATCGAGACGCTCCAGGTACGCCAGCGCCGCGTGCGGCTCGCCAATCGTGGCGGCGGTTGCGGCCGCGTAGACGAGCCGG
This sequence comes from Caldilineaceae bacterium, assembly GCA_019455155.1. Classification (GTDB taxonomy): domain Bacteria; phylum Chloroflexota; class Anaerolineae; order Caldilineales; family Caldilineaceae; genus JACFMY01. The sequence goes on along the minus strand of JACFMY010000239.1, from coordinate 6,098 downwards.
TCGCACTGCACGGTATCATCGCGCGCAACCTCCCGACTGAAAAGCAGGCCATCCAGGCGCGCCAATTCTCGGGCCACGACGCCGGCCAGGCCAAAATGGCGGTCCAGCTGTTGTGAGAGGCGGTACAGGACCTGTATTCGGGCCAGGGGTTGGCGCTCGGCGACAATGGCGGCTACGTCCATGGCTGCCGGTGCGGCCCCCGCGTTGGCCAGCGCCTCCCAGCATTTCTGCAGCAGCCACGAATCCGGCCGGTAAACAGCCCGTTCTTCAATAAGGGGGCGACCCTCTTCGGCCCGTACCTGGGCAGCAGCGACCAACGCGTCGACAGCATGTTGGGCCAAGGAATCAGAAGCGATGCCAGGTACCAGACCTGCGGCCGGCATGGCCGGGAGATGGGAGGGAGGCGAAACGACCGGCGATTGCGTCATGCGATACGCATCCAGTTTACCACCCAAACAGTGGTGCGAGGAGAACAAGCAGGACAAGAAGCGCCAGGCCGATGGCTAGAGAGACCAACCCGAGCGTATGCAGCCGGCTTGCCCGCTTGACACGTGCGCCATGCGCGGCATGGGAGCGGCTACCGTATTCCAGGGCGGCCGGGTTCTGGTGCTCGGCCCCGCGCACCTGCGCCAGCCAATAGGCGCGATGGCAGAACCCCCATAGACCAATATCGCTGGCACGCACCAGGCTCCGATCCTTGCCCATTTCCGATCAAACCTGTCCTATTGCTCGAGATCACCTTCGTCTTCAAACGAAGTGCCGGGCTCGGTGGCGGCAAAGTCTGTACCAAGCAGTTGATCCAGGTTGGCCTCGAAACCCATGAGGGCCTGGCGCATTTGCTCCTGGCGAATTGCCATCGTCAGGTCACCCCGGGTGCGTTCCAGGACCCCGCGTAGAACATCGGTGTTGCGGCGTAGGCCATCAGTGACCGCATCAGGGAAATCAACTGTAATGAGGTGGCTGTAGACTTCGTCCATGAACTCCAGGTAGGGCTCCGCATCTGCAATCTGGCCACGCCGCATGAGATCGAGCACAAAGCGACGCATTTCGGTACCCGCCTCGCTCATGCCGCGCAGATAGGTAGCGCCCGTGACATAGAGACTCTCAGGGGTTGGTAAGGGCAGGCCGCGAACCACCGCGTTGACCAGGTGCGCCTCTACCAGCTCTTTGAGCGCATCCTGCGTGTAGCCGGCATGGTAGAGGGTCGGCTGGGCGGCAACGGCACTCACCATGGCCTCAGCCTCGCTACGTGCCTGTGAAAGCAGCGCATCGGTCTCCTCCCAATCATGGCGGTGGACGGCGCGAATGCTCAGCGCACAGGCACGCGTCAGGGAACGGCTCCGGCTTAAGGTCACATCGCGCAGCTCGTTTAGTGTCGTAAGCCGGCTGCGAATTGCCTCTACTATGTCGTCGAGTTGAGCAGTCACGGGATCCTTCCGATAGGGATTGAAGAGTTAGGCGGCGGTCAAGGCCTCACACAATGACAGCAACGATAATTATACAGAACGGGCAACACCCGCCCAAGTTCGAGCCATAGATGGGCAATCGCTTGCCGCGTCCAAAAACCAAAATGAAGAGGCGCCCAGAATTGGGCGCCTCTTCATCGCTGCGACAGTCGCGGGGACTGCCATCCAATTTGCCCAAACAGGTGAACCGCGCGGTACACCGTCCAGAGCGTGCGTTTAGAACGGAATATCCTCGTCGCTCATCTCACCGCCGCTGTCGGCTGCTTCGCTGCTGCCAGATCCTGCAGGCATGCCAGCTTCCGCGCGCGTCGACATGAAGCGAATCGTCTGCGCCGTGACCTCCAGCGAGGCGCGCACATTGCCGTCCCGATCGGTAAACGTGTTTGGCTCTTCCACTTCGCCAACCACGAGCACCTTACTGCCTTTGGTCAAGTATTGGCTAGCTGTTTCGGCCAGTTTCCGCCACGCCGTAACGCGAAACCAGGTCGTCTTATCCTGGCGTTGGCCATCCTGGCCTACCCAAGACCGGTTCACGGCCATGGTGAAGCTTGTGACGGGAACACCAGTAGGCGTGTAACGCATCTCAGGATCTCGCCCCAGGTTGCCAATGAGTGTGATTTGCTGATACATGTATCCTTCTCCTTAGTGCTTGGGGGCCTTTATGGATGGAGAGAAACCCTTATGGTGATCATACGCTTCCGTTATTGTACATTTTAACTGCAGGGATCGAGATAAGTCAAAAGTCCGATCCTCTTGTAGAACAAAAGTTCTTCGCCCATCTCCAGTACCCTCTTGATTGTGACAAGCCCCTAGGCATGCGATAATCCTACTATTGGCATAGCTGCTACAGGCATGTCTCAGTTGTCTTCTTCTATTGATGGATGTTTTACGAAGAGTCCTATAGACGAAAAGACCGGGAACCCCATGATGACCCTGCACGATATTCAGGAATTCCTCCGCGGCCAAGACATCGACGGCTGGCTGCTCTACGACTTTCGGGGCACCAATCCAGTGGCGTTACACATCGCCGGCCTGGCATCCAGCGGTTCACGGCGCTGGTTTCTGTGGCTTCCGGCCCAAGGCGAGCCTGCCTGGCTCATCCACGCCATCGAGGGTAACACCTTCGCCCGCAGACGTCTCGACCTGGCCGGCGCCCTCACCCAATATGTAGGCTGGCGCGACCTGGAGGAGCAGCTGGGCCGCCTGGTACAGACAGGGCAGGGACCGGCGCGGCGGATTGCCATGGAATACAGCCCCAACAATGCCATTCCCTATGTGAGTCGCGTGGACGCCGGCACGAAGGAGATGGTCGAACGGGTGACAGGCGCCGAAATCGTCTCCAGCGCCGACCTGGTGCAGATGGCCCAGGCCGTGCTGGCGGATGAACAGATAACCAGCCACCGGCGGGCAGCCGCGATCTTGCTAGCGGCCAAAGATGCTGGCTTCGACTTCATTCGTAGCCGCCTGCAAAGCAACGTGCCCACGACTGAATATGAGGTTCAACAGTTCCTCGTGGAGCAATTCAAGCGCGCTGGGCTGGACTACGAGCATGACCCCATCGTGGCCGCCAATGCCCATGCCGCCGACCCGCATTTTGCGCCGACAGCAGAGCATCACAGCCTCATCCGCGCCGGTGACATGGTGTTGTTCGACCTTTGGGGCCGCGAGACGCGCACACCACATGATTGCTTTGCTGATATCACCTGGGTCGCCTATTGCGGCGCCGAGACGCCCGCCCCGGTGCGCGAGCTCTTCTCCATTGTCGCCGCAGGCCGCGATGCAGCCGTCGACTTCATTCAGAAGCGGCTTGATGCCGGCTCCCCTGTCCACGGCTATGAGGCGGATGATGCCTGCCGCGCCGTAATCTCCGCGGCCGGCTACGGTGCAAATTTCATCCACCGCACGGGCCACAGCATTGGCACCGCCACCCATTTCAACGGCGTCAATATCGATAACCTGGAGACACAGGATCGCCGCACGCTTATCCCTGGTGTCATGTTCACGGTCGAACCAGGCATTTACTTGCCGGATTTCGACTTCGACGGATCCGGAGTCGCCAAAGGTCTGGGACTGCGCAGCGAGATCAACTGCCTGATGCATGCCCATCGGATCGAGGTGACAACCCTGCCGCGGCAGACTGAGGTGGTGACGCTGGGATAGCCGTCAGCGCATGATCGCAGGCAGAAACAGCTCGTACGTCTGCACGGGGCCGTCTGGCCGCGGCGGCGATCCGTCATGGTCGACGGGCACAGGTATCACATCGCCAAGGTCAAAGGGTTCATTGCTGCCCACCGGCTGGCCGGCCAGACCACCGGTATCTGCGGTACAGATCTGGATACTCCACTCTTCAAGTGTGCCCTGATCCACCGCGGGCGAGGCATCGAGCAGGGTAAGCAGCCATCTGCCCTGGCCATCGATGCCCTGAAAAGTTGCCAGCGGGCCGTTGGGCCGGAAACGGCCGTAGGCTGTGGGACGCGTCGCCGCGCACTGGTTTTCTACAGGTGAAGCAGCCTCGTCGTCCAGGATGACATCGATATCATCGCGGCTGCAGCCCCAGTAGCTTGCGGACACACCGGGGCGATCCATGGCCATAACTGCACGGCCGCTGGGTTCGTGCGCCAACACCATGCTCACATCGCCCGTCCAGCTGTGAGCCATACGTACGTGCAGGCGGATGTCGCTGACCCTGATGGAATCGGGTACGGCCAGATATGAGGTCGCCGACGAGGCCCCGATACTCAAGTCTTGGTCTGCATCGCTGCTGCTGTACACGAAGCAGGCTATGGCAGGCGTCGCCGTGGGTGGTGGGGGCGTAAAGGTGGCGGTGGCGGTCGGTGTGGGGGGCACAGGTGTCTGGGTCGGAGTGGTTGTTGGTGCCGGCGTATTTGTTGGCGCCGGCGTGTTCGTCGGCCGGGGTGTTTGGGCGATCGAGACGCTATCGAGTGGATTGGTCGCGTTCCAGTCGCGGGGCAAAAGCTGAAACCCGTCCCAATGCACGTCCATATATGTCTCGTCCTCGTCGCGCGTCAGATGATGAAAGCTAATCCCGTACCATACGACGACGTCGGATGCAGTGCTCTCTCCATCGACAAAGGTAGCCAGATTGTCGCCACACCCGCCGGCGGTGGGGTTATGTGAGGCCCACTGCTCACAGGGCTTGTAGGCAGTCACATAGAATTCATTGTACGTGAACGGCTCCGTATCAGGGCCCAAATGGCGGTGGCCAGAGCGCAGCGGGTCGAGCTGGTAGGAAATCGGGTGGTTGTCACTGTTGGTCACCACTGAGTCGCGCACGCGCCATGAACGCATGCGCGTGGGCTCCACGGGGCGCGCAGCCTCCGTCGCCAGAGGCGTTACGGAGATGACATACTGTGTGTTGGCGTTAACCGGTGTGAACTCTATCTCCTCGACCAGATCATTCTCAGCTCCAGCCAGGTCGAAGTCAAGACGCCAGTAGTAGTTGTGAGTATGGGAAATGCCATATACGTTGTCGCGTAGCGGCCAGCCAAACGCCGGGTCATCGCCCAGACGTTGTAACTTCCCAGTGGCGCCTATCTGCGGCTCGATCGCGCCGTCATCGTAAAACTTCCACATGGAAATATAGTTATAGGCGCCCACGTGCGAGACGCTAAACAATGACAGCACGTAACCCTGTAGCTGGCTGTCGGGATGCTTGTAGGCATAGCCGCGGGGCTGCTGCTGCTGGCAGAGCACTGGCTTGCCGTTATAGGCCAGCAACGTGCCGTTCGGACAGTCCTCGGGCGCCAGCGCAGCCATACGCACGTCGCCCAGGCCAAAGTCTGACAGGTCATGAAAGCGCACCGCGTTGTCGTCATACGGCACATGGATCTGGGCCAGGTTTGCCTGGGCCAGGACCTTGCGCCGCGGGCCGCCAGGCGGCGTAAAAGTAATATCGCGCAAGACAATGCCTTCGTTGAAGCGGTGCTCCCAGCACATCTCCCAGCGGGCGCCGGTGGGCGTCGTTGCATCGATCTGATTCGGGCTGCTGCAGTTCACGTCGCTCTGCGCCAGTAGACGCGTCTCCTTGAGGACGAAATACCAGGCGCCAATGGCCACACGCGCCAGCGTCCCAGCCGCAATCGCCGCGCGCAGCGCGCGGGTGGGTGACAGGGAGAAATGATTCCAGGCACGCATCGATCTCTCCTTACTGCGCGCCGCCATCAAGGCGCGACAAATACGCCACGACCCCAGCCGAAAGGTTAATCACCGGTACGCTCTGCAGCGCGACGTTTTCAGCGGCAGTGATCAGCAGCTGTGCGCAACGCTGCACGCCGCAGAGCGCGGCCGCGCTGCCCAGATTGTGGCCAGGCAGCGCATCAGGATGAAAGACAAACGCCTTCACGGTGAGTTGCCCCGGGCTGACCAGGGGCTGGCCGGTAATCTGCTCAAATTCCCTCTCTATCTGGCTGCGCACCGCGGCATCGACAAAGAGGATAGCCGTTGCCCGCTGCACCTCCACCGCCGTCAGCGCCGGCTGCACGCCCCGCGCGCTCTCCATGCTCTCTATGCGGTTGGCGTCCAGGTTGAACACCGTGTGAATCAGCGTGTCATCGGTATATTGGTAGACATAGATGTCGGCGCGCCGCGGCCAACGCCCCTGGGCATAGGTCG
>JACFMY010000238.1 GCA_019455155.1 Caldilineaceae bacterium | reverse complement strand
TCATCCATCGTTACCTCCAAAGGTCCTGGGTCGGGCAGAGCTGGGCATACGAATGTATCCCAGCTCTGCCGCCAGGGTCGCTATTCGCCCAGGTTTTCGGCAATACGTTGCTGGATGGCTGCGACATCCAAGTCACTCAACGTCTTGTATTCCTCCGGTACCATCTCCCAGAAGCTGCTGTCGTAGGCGGCGGTCAGGTCAATGGGCTCGCTGATTGCAGCCAGTTCTAGCAGTCCCTCCTGAGAAATCTCCCAATCTTCTGGCGCCATATAGCCAAAGCCATGTTCCTGTGCGCTGCGGGCTGTCATGAGTTTGTTCACCTCTTCGACCTGGTAGATCTGTTTTTGCAGGTCGAGCTCAGGGTTGAACTTGAGCACAATCTCGGCTGCCTCGTTGCCATGTTCGTAGCCCCATTTGCAACCGCGCAGCGTTGCGTTGACAAAGGCCTGCACGATCTCTGGCCGGTTATTGATCATATCTTCCGTGGTATAGAGACCGTCCGACACCATACCTGCGCCATAGTCGGATGCGCGGTAAATGGTAAGGTCATCGCGCGCATAGCCATCGTCCAAGACGACATGCAGCTCGTTATGCAGCGTCGCCGACGCAACATCCAATTTGTCCTCGTAGAATTCGACCATGCTGAACTTCTGCGGCAACCAGGAGACATTGTCCTTGCCGACGCCGGCTTTGACTGCCATCAACTGTGGCTCGTATTCACCGCCGCCGAACCAGACGCCGAACTTTGCCCCTGCTATGTCCTCGATGGTATTGAAACCACGTGCCTTTTTGGCAATGTAGACGGTGAAGGAGTCCTGAAACGTCTGTGCAATCCCTTTAATAGGAACACCATTGGCCCGTGACGCAATGACCAGCGCGGGTGAGCCGATGCCGAACTCAGCTGCGCCACTGGCGACTACCTGCACCGTCCGCACATCTGGCCCGCCGGCCAACACTTCTACCTCTAGCCCTTCTTGAGCATAGAAGCCCTGGTCTAGGGCACTAAAGACACAGGTGAACTCGCCCTGTTTGACCCATGCCAGCTGAACCTTGACTTTGGTAAGCGCTTGTTCGGGGGCTGTGCTCTCGGTGGCGCCCACCGCCTGCGGTGCGACAGCGCTTTGGCCACCTGGCGTCGACACACTCTGGCAGGCTGCCAACACCAGGCCGGCCAACAATACCACTATCGCGACAAAACGGAACCTGTTCATCGTGCGCTCCTTGAATCTCAGGAAAAGAGCTGTGGACTTCGGCATCGGTTGCTGGCCACAGCGACGGGCAAGAGTGTGGTAGCAGGCGTGCTCGGGGGACGGCGTCACACGCTGTTATAGTGTTGCCGAAGTGCGCGGGGGATTCAATTGGCAATTTGCACAAAGATGATAGATGATTAGTTGTTCAACAAGTTATTGCGCGACGTGCTACAATCCGGGAGCGAGGCCCATGAAGATCAAACCGAACGTACCCATGGCCGTCCAGGCCTGCAATATTCTGCGCAAACGCTTACGCGAGGAGACCTTTGAGGGAAACCGCTTGCCAGGCGAGCTTGCGATCGCCGAAGATCTCGGGATTAGTCGCGGAACAGTCCGCCAGGCGCTGGCCATGTTGGAGCAAGAGGGCGTAATCACGCGCCACCAGGGCAGCGGCACGTTCGTCAACCCGCACATATTACAGATCGGTGCGCGCGTCGACGTTGCCTATGAGTTTTCTGAGCTAATTCAGGCATTCGGCTTCGAGCCGGAGATCGAAATGGTTGATGTCAGGCAGCAGATGGCCTCAACACGGCTCGCCGAACAGCTGGACATCGAACCTGGTTCACAGGTGATGGCCATCGAAAAAGTGTTCCTGGCCAGCAATGAGCCGGCCATCCATGCAGTCGAGTATATCCCCGCGTCGCTGGTAAAAGAATCGTTCGAGGAAGACGATCTGTACCAGCCAATCTTCGCTTTCTTGGAGCGGCACTGCGATGCATTGGTCGACTACATTCTGTCGGAGATCATCCCCTGCAATGTCGATGAACAGCTCGCGGCCCGGATCCAGGTTGAGCCCGGCACAGCAGTATTACTGTTTGAGGAGGTCATGTACAGTCCTGAGAATCTGCCGCTATGTTTTGTGCGGGCGCATTTTCGCCGCCCACTCATTCGTTTCCATGCTTTGCGGAAATTGACCCAGGTGCGCTGAAGTGCCGATTCAGCCGCGCCCGTAACGCGTCCAAAGGATTCCACAACCATGTCAGAGCCGAGCTCTTTTAGCCAATCTCTACTTGTGACAGCCCAGCCCTACATTGACGCGCAGGTGAAGAAACCGTTCCTGCAAGGTCTGATCAACGGTAATTTGCCCGTGGATTGCTTTGAGTATTGGCTCAAAGTAGACTATCCGTATTTGCTTAACTTCATCAAAGTCATGGCTGTCGCCATGTCCAAGGCCGACGATCCCCAGGATATGCGCGTCTTTCTACACCATATCCAGTCGATCCAACAGGAAATGCTTGACCATGAATCGCACGCGGCGCGCATCGGCCTGCCCAAAGACGAATTGTTGCGCCACATGCCTGGCCCCTTGAAGTACTCATATATGCGCCACCAGCTGAGCACTGCCCACCAGGGGTCTGTGGGCGAAGCACAGGCCAGCGTTCTGGCCTGCCAGTGGGGATATGGGACGTGCTGCCGTACCTTGTTGGCGCGCCACAAGCTGGCGGAAGATAACCCTTACCGGGCATGGTTCGCATTTCATGCGGCAGATGAACATCTGGCTGGCCTACAAATGTCTCTCGACCTTCTCGATCGTCACGCTGAGACAAGTACGCCGCAGCAGCGTCGCAAAATGGAGGATGCTTTCATGGTGAGCGTTCGCCACGAGACGATGTTGTGGGATGAATATTTCAACAAAGGCGACTGGGAATGGCACTAAACTGTCGATTGTCCTTGCTCTAGGAGGCTCACTTCAATGAACGATATCGATCTTCAATTCATGGCGGAAGCCGTTGCCGAAGCGCGCAAAGGATTTGCCGCCGGCGGTATCCCCATCGGCTCTGTGCTGGTATCCAATGGTACTGTGATCGGGCGGGGGCACAACCAGCGCGTCCAGCAGGGAAATCCCATCCTGCACGGAGAAATGGATGCGATCCAGAACGCCGGCCGGTTGTCCAGCAAGGTCTATGCGCGCTCGACACTCTATACAACGCTGTCGCCATGCACTATGTGCGCCGGTACGGTAATCCTATATGGCATCCCACGTGTTGTCATCGGCGAGAACCGCACCGTGGCTAAGACCACTTATTGTGAAGATTGGCTACGCAGTCACGGTGTTGAGGTGGTCAATCTTGACCTACAAGAGTGTGTAGATCTGATGGCTGAATTCATCAGGCTCTATCCGGACGTATGGAATGAAGATATCGGCCGGGAGCATATTGCCGGCTAATAATCCGATGACTAGACGAGACCTTCACCAATGATCCTTGTTACGGGCGCGGCAGGAAAGACCGGCAGGGCAGTCATCCATGCGCTGGCCGCACGCGGGGAAGTGGTGCGCGCCCTGATCAAACAGGACAGCCAGGCAGCTGCTGTAGAGGCGGCGGGAGCGGCGGAATGGACAAGCGGCTCCCTCCTGGACCGGCGGACCCTGGACACGGCGGTTGCCGGTGTCCGGGCTATCTATCACATCTGCCCCAATATGCATCCCGACGAAGTGGCGATCGGCAACGCGATCATTGCGGCCGCACGGAACGCCGGGGTGGAGCAGCTGGTCTACCATTCTGTTCTGCACCCGCAGACGGAGACCATGCCCCATCACTGGAACAAGCTCCGGGTTGAGGAGCGTCTCCTGGCCGCGCAGCTACCCTTCACGATCCTGCAGCCGGCCGTATACATGCAGAACGTGCTTGCCAACTGGCAGGCCATTGTCACCGCGGGCGTCTACCGCGTCCCTTATCCGGTATCAACCCGCCTTTCCTATGTGGATATCAGTGATGTGGCCGCGGCTGCCGCGGTTGTGATGACCGAAGGGGGCCATACCAACGCCACCTATGAGCTTGTTGGCACGCCCCCGCTCAGCCAGACCGAGGTGGCCGAGATCTTCTCCAAGGTACTCGACCGGCCCGTCACTGCCCAGGAAATGCCCATCTCCGCCTGGGAGCGCGATGCAGCGGCAGCGGGAATCAGCGGCTTTGCCCTGAATACACTCAAGCAGATGTTTGATTACTACAGAGAATTCGGTCTAGCCGGCAACACCAATGTTTTGCGCTGGCTGCTGGGACGGGCACCGTGCTCGTTTGAGGATTTTGTTTTGACCTTGCCCCAGCAGCCATAGCGCATCGGGCACCCGGTGTGGCGCGCGTGCCTGACCGCGCCGTTATTGTGGCGCGGCCAGATCGGCATAGCGGGCGTCAAGCTGATCGGCACGACGGGTCAGATCCTCGATGCGCAGGCCATAGCTTCCCAGCGTCTGGTTGGTATCGCTCTGGCTGCTCTCGAGCATCTTCACTTCTTGCTCGAGTTGTTCCAGGCGCTGTTCCAGGGTCTGTACAGTTCGTTCCAGCTGGGCCGCACGCGGGGCGCCGCTGGCAAGCAGAACGACCCCAAAGAGCAGAATCCCCCCGATACAGAGAAGCGCCTGTAGGTTGTAGAGGGACTTGCCTGCTGCGAGACTCCAATCGCCGGCGAAGCCCCGGTCCCGGCTCGCAGTAATGGCGCGTCCAGCCACAAAGATGCTGGCGATAAAGGCGGCTGCCGCGAGCAGAGCTGAGATGCCAAATACCGGCGGCGTCTCCCGTTCGCTCAGTACGTAGGCCACATAGGCGGCCAGTACAGTGAGGCCAGCCAGCGCGGCGGCAATGAGCTGGCTGCTCAGCGTGATACTCACATTGACGGCGGCGCGCCTGTCCTCACCGGTGCCGCCCTGGCCTGTCTGCTGGTTCGGATTGGTATTCTGTGGCGGCTGTACCATGGCTTATCCTCACACACTTATCCTCACACACTTATCCTCACAAATTTAACCCCACACATTCAACCCCACACATTCAACCCCACACATTTGCCAGCACGGTCTTGAGCTCAGACCAGGTATCGGCCAGCGCGGCGATGACCGCATGGCCTGAGATTTCTCCGTCTTCATAGCCGGTCTGGGCTGCAGCTCGTCCGAGCACAACGCTAACGTCGTGAAGCAGGTCCTGACGAAAGCCATTGAGCAGCTCGCGGGGGTCACGGTCTGTCGCCGGCGCCAGGAGAGGCAACACGATCATCTGGTGCACGTTTGTGAGGAGCAGGTGGCGGGCGTCGGGGCGTAGACGACGGTGCAGGTCGTGCGCGGCGATGGCGCCGTCCACCGCTTCAACTGCCAGCTGCATGGCCAACAGGTCAAGCTGCGCTACCTCGCTGCGGCGCTGCCAGATCTCATGCCAGCCAGCAGGCGGCGCGGCAGTACGCCGGTAGTGCTCGGTGAGCTCGCCGTATACCTGGTAAAACAGGGGATTCATATGGCCTCCTTAGAAAGGGCACGGATGGATGGAATGCCTCCATGAGTTTGCCGCGTGCAGCCAGGGTTCAGGCGCACACGGGCGCGTCAAGTATACTGAGGCAATATGGCGCTAGCAAGCCCGTATCAGCTGCCCAGCAAGGTGTCCCTACGCGGCGCCTGCGCAAGGGCGCGGCTCGCCGGATCTGGGAGTCGTCATCGAAACAGGACGCAACGCAGAGAGGAGCATAGCATGAGCAATACCCCTATTCGTATCGGCATCATCGGCGCCGGCGCCAATACGCGCACGCGGCACATCCCTGGTCTACGCGCACTGGACGGCGTGGAAATTGTCGCGGTCTGTAACCGCAGCGACGCGTCTTCGGCGCGCGTGGCTCAGGAATTCGACATTCCGGCGGTCTATAGCCGGTGGTCCGATCTCATTGCCGATCCAGAGATCGACGCGGTGGTAATTGGCACCTGGCCTTACATGCACAGCCGGCTTACCGTCGCCGCTCTAGAAGCAGGCAAGCACGTGCTGTGCGAGGCGCGCATGGCGATGAACGCGGCGGAAGCTCACCTCATGCTCGAGACCGCGCAACGGTATCCCTGGCTGGTCGCCCAGATCGTGCCCTCGCCCATGACACTGGCGGTAGACCGCACCATTTGCCGGCTACTAGCCGAAGGCTATCTGGGCGACGTGTTGGCCATCGAGGTCAACGCGGGCGGTACGTTTCTGGACTTCGATGCGGCGCTCCACTGGCGGAATGACTTTGACTTGAGTGGCTTCAACACGATGAGTCTCGGCATCTGGTATGAGGCCGTATTGCGCTGGGTAGGCCACGCCACCCGCGTGATGGCCATGGCCAAGACCTACGTCAAGATGCGGCGTACGGAGGCGGGCACCCTGGGCGCGGTGCGGATTCCAGAACATATCGACGTAGTGGCTGACATGGCTTGTGGCGCGCAGCTTCATATACAGGTCTCGTCTGTGACAGGTCTGGCCGGCTCGCCGACCGTCACGCTCTATGGCAGCCGCGGTACAGTCCGTTTTACGCAGAACAAGCTTTTTGGTGGCCGGCGTGGCGACAGCGAGCTCCAGGGGATTGCGATCCCACCGGCAGAAGCCGGCGGCTGGCGCGTGGAGGAGGAGTTCGTCAATGCCATACGCGGGTTGGAGACGGTTACCCACACCTCATTCGAGGACGGCGTGAAATACATGGAGTTTACTGAGGCGGCACTGCGCAGTTCTGTGGAAGGGTGCGCTCTTGCGCTACCTTTGTAGATCACAGGGGCTGCGGCACCATGGCGAGCGGTGGATCTCTCGCGCATGAGAGATCTGCCGCGCCCGCCAACAGTTCAGCCTCTCAACGCTGTCTGCGTTGCATGTAGCAAAGCCGGGACGCTGAATGGCTTCTGCAGATATTCGAATCTTGGTTGGTGCAGGCCACGATAGGTGAGCACGTCATAGGAGTATCCCGACATGTAGAGCACCTTCATGCCAGGATTCTGCTTGGCAATCTGCCGGTACAACTCGGGCCCGACCATGTCAGGCAGAATCACGTCAGTCAGCAGCAGATGGATCGTGTGCTCGGCGGCCCCGGATAGGCTCAAAGCGACATCAGGCCCGTTGGCTTCCATTACGTGATAGCCATGTGTAGCTAGAGTCTCGCAGACCAGCGTGCGTACGGCGTCTTCGTCTTCCACCACCAGGATCGTTTCGTTGCCCCCTGAGATGGGAGGGACTGGGGCTGGCTCCTCGGATACCGTTTCTTCGAGCCGTGGCAGCAGGATCTTAAACGTCGCGCCCTGACCTGGCTCACTATAGACCAAGACGTGCCCGCGATGCTGTTTGATTGTGCCGAAGACGGTCGCCAGTCCCAGGCCCGTACCTTGGCCCTGCTCTTTGGTGGTGAAGAAGGGTTCGAAAATGCGCTGCTTTGTCGTCGCGTCCATGCCGTAGCCTGTGTCGCTGATCGTCAGCATTACATACGGGCCGGCTTCGAGCCCGTACTGCTGGGCATAGGCTACATCCAGGTCGACATTGGACGTCTCTACCACGAATTTGCCGCCGACAGGCATGGCATCTCGTGCATTGATGGCCAGATTTACGAGCACCTGTTCGATCTGCGTGCGGTCCCCACGTACTGTCTTCGACGCCGCATCGAGGAGTACGATGAACTCGATCTCTTCGCCAAGCAAGCGCTGCAACAACTCCTGCAGTTCAGCGATCACGGTGTCGATGTCGAGCACCTTCATTTCCAGCATCTGGCGGCGGCTGAACGCCAGAATCTGTTTGGTCAGGTCCGCGGCCTGCTGCCCGGCTTGATGAATGTGCTTGAAGTTTCGATATAGCTTGTCCGTTTGCTCGAGCTTTGCCATACCGAGCTCCGCAAAGCCCATGATGGGCACCAGGAGATTGTTGAGATCGTGCGCCAGACCGCCCGCGAGCTGGCCAATGGACTCCATCCGTTGAGCCTGATTGAGCTGTTCCTCGAGCCTGCGGCGCGCGGTGATATTACGCGCGTTGACCACAATCCCGCAGACAGGTGGATCGTTGACGAGATTGCATACGACCGTCTCGAAAATGGGCCACGTCCCGGTGCGGTGTTTGAGCCGGATCTCCGCGGTGCGCATAGCCCGGGCATCGGGCAGAATCTGATCAACTGTGTTGCGCAGGGTCGGCGCGTCATCTTCATGGACCAGGTCGAATAGGTCCTTTCCCGTCAATGATTCCGCGGTTCGACCCAAGATACGCAGCGCTGATGGGCTGCAGTACCGGATGACGCCGCTCGTCTCGAGCACGATAATGACGTCTGACGCGTTGGCGATCAGCGCTCGGAAGTAGGCTTCGCTGGCCTGGAGCGCATCTTCCGACTTCTTGCGGGCAGTAACGTCGATGCCGATCGCCCAAGTGAACCAGCCAGGGATAGGGAATTGCATGGAGATATTGGACCAGGAAATCGTCTTGACACTGCCGTCCTTGCAGGTGATATTCCATTCACGGTCGCGGAAGTTGTAGCCGCCATCGATGAGGGTGGCCGCCATCTCTTTCCTTTGTGCCTCGTCCGGGTACAGCACAGACAGTGGCGCGCCAATGATCTCATCCGTCGTGTAGCCGGTGACCCGTTCACATTCCTGGTTCCAGGCCACGAAGTTATAATCCGAGTCGAAGGCGTCGAGCATAACAGGCATATTCTGCACGATCTGTCGCAGGCGCTCCTCGCTCTCTTGCAAGGCCTGCATCGTGCTGCGACGAGCCTGTTGGTGGGCCAATAAGTTGCCCAACAACACGGTGGCCAACGGATAGATCAGGAGTACCGGCAGTGTAATCTGGCTCAATACCTGGATAGCAACCGGCCAAGGAAATGTCAACATCGACAGCAACATGGCGATTTGCACAACGATGCCAAAGGCGTAGAGCTCACGCCACCGAAAATCGGCCATCCACCTGTGCCGGTAGCGTCGCCATAGCAGGCCGAGGCTCGCGGAGATGACTATCACGACAACGCCGGTTAATGTCCCCAGGCCTCCCAGATAGACACGAAAGAGGGCAGTCATGAGGGCGGCAAGCACAGTGGGAACAAGCCCAAAGAACAGCCCACCGACGCTGAGCAGAATCGATCGCGTGTCAAACACGACACCGGGGATGAGTTCCCAGGGGTTGACCATCACTGCTATGCCGATGAGGCCAATGATGAAGCCGGCCAGGATCTCTAGCCAACGCTTGTTGGCGCGTGGGTGTTCGGGGATGGTGCCGTATAGCAGGCTTAGTGCCAGCAAGAGAGCTGCGTTGTTGATCAGTCCCACCAGCGCTTCGTTACTCATAGAGGTCTTCCACGAGGAATGCTTGTGGCGTCAAGCATGGATTAAAACTGGCTGGGCAGGCGAAACCGCTGGCTGTCTCCCCGTTTCCTGTGGCAGACGCAGCCCCGCCCGGCGACTGTGTTTCCACCAACGTATAGGCGCGCGGCAACGCGGTGACAAACGGGCAGGAGCCGCGGATACCGCAAGTCGGACAGCCCTCACCACTGAGGCAAATCTCCCGTAGCCGGCCCTTGCGTACCCAATAGTCAAGCATGCCGGTGAGAAGAGCGGCCTCGATTTGAAGCTCATGGGCCATGCGCTCCACGGAGACGGGGCCCGTGTGCGTCTCAACGTATTGCAGTACCGTGCGCAGCTGGCTTGCCATCTCTTATCCCCCCAATCCGAGCAGTAGCCCACCCTGGTAGACGAGCACAGCTGCCGTCCAGGCCACGAGCAACGTATAGGCGATCTGGCCCAGCGTCCAGCGCAGACCAAATTCCTGGCGCATGGCAGCCAGCGTTGCCATACAGGGTGTATATAGCAGCACAAAGACCGCAAACGCGACGGCTGCCAATGGTGTGAAGAGTGTTCTCAGCCCGGACTGTAGGCCGGTAAGATCCTCTTCAGTCGCGCCGTCGCCCAAGAACGTTACCATGGACAGGTCGGCGCCAGGAAGCAGGTTCACGGTA
>JACFMY010000237.1:4952-9951 GCA_019455155.1 Caldilineaceae bacterium | reverse complement strand
CTCTACAGTGCCTGGCTCCTTGAAGCCTATAAACGCGGTCCGGGGCACGTTCTGTATGCAGACCCCAGGCTCGGGTTCTCCTCGCATCCGCACGACACGGCCTCCGTCCTGGACATTCATAGGTTATGGATTACACAGGTCTTCAAAGACCACACAATCTGTACCCGCACCTTGCCGTACCAGGACGCCTTTTTCGCGTCGCTTGGGAACGCCTGGGGCCGATTCTCCGTCGATGACTTAGGTGAGCCCCCCGCGTACTTGTGGGTGCGTGTGGACTGCGATGAATTTTTCGGTGCGTCGGCAGTGTCCACGCCGTCGCCCACCACCCCGCCGGCAACCAGTCCGTCTACGGTCCCAGTTGCCGGTGCGCCCGTCTGGCTGGAGCTCTCCATCACTGCCGACACGGCCACCAAAGTGCAGGTTGTCCGGTACCACAGCTCCACGGGCGAGGTGTTGGATCTGGGCGCCGTTTCGACGCCCTTTACCAAGATGGTGCAGGGCCGGCCCGGCCGGGAGATCGAGCTGACGGGTGTGCTGCCGGCCGGGGACGAACGGGTGTTCTGTCAAATTGTGATAGGCGAGCGGCTCCTCGTGCGGGACGACGGCGCCGACGGGCGCCTGGCGTGCCGCACGGTGATCCCCGAGTGAGCCGGCCCCGCCCACACCCACGCCCACGCAGCCGCCGGCCGCGCCGCCGGACGTGCGCATCGCCAAGATCGTCTACGACCCGCCCGGCTACGACGCCGAGGGCGAGTACGTGCAGCTGCAGAACGCCGGCGCCGCGGTCAACGTGTGGGTGCGCAGCGGTGCGGACACGGCGACGGACCTGTTCTGGGGCAAGGACGCGGCCGTGTGGAACAACGACGGGGACACGGCCACGCTCAAGACCGCGGCGGGCGCGGTGGTGGATACGTGTGCGTATGGGGCGAATGGGGTGGGGGAGGTGGCGTGTTTGCCGTGATGGTTGGTGGCGATTTGAGGATGGAGCCGGTGATCCGCGGGTCGCCGGCTTGGACATTTGCAAGCGAGTAGATGTCCAGGCCGGTTGTAGGTCCCTGCTCTTGCTGGTCTCGTCGATCCTGACTACAATTACTGCACATACGGTGTCGGGTGTTCCGGCCCCCAGATCATCTATGACCGAAGTATCGAGTCGCCCCATAATCCTCCTAGCCTTCGCCAACGACCGCGCCGATGCCAGCCGCTACCTTCGCAACCTGCCGAAGGAAGCGCGGCAGCTGCGCGCCATCCTCGAGCCACTCCACGAAAACAACCGCATTCGACTCATCGAACGCCCCAACGTGACGCTCCCTGAGATCCTGAACGTCTTCCAGAGCCAGCACCACCGCGATCGCATCGCCATCTTTCATTTCGGGGGACACTCCAATAGTCTGCAGCTAATGGTGGAGACGCCGGAGGGCAAGGTCGAGCCCGTGTTGGCCAATGGCATGGGCGCCTTCTTGGCCCAGCAGCAGGGACTGCGGCTTGTGTTTCTCAACGGCTGCGCCAATGCCGAGCAGGTGAAGGCGCTGCATGAGGCCGGCGTGGGCGTGGTCATCGCCACCTTGCGCGGTGTCGACGATGAGGTTGCCCGCCTCTTTGCCGTGGCCTTTTACCAGGGGCTGACAGGCGGCGCGACGGTGCGGGCCGCGTTCGAGGAGGCGAAGGCCGCGGTCAGGATGAGCTATGGTGAGGACATGCGCAAGCTGTATGCGGAGAAGGCGCAGGGGGAGGAGAAGACGGATGAGTGGCCGTGGGCGATGTATGTCAATCCGGCGGCGCCGGGCGGCGGGGAGTGGAAGCTGCCGGACCGCCCGGTGGCGGACGATGGGCGTACTTTTCTGTGGGTCAACGTGCCCTCCTTGCCCGGTCACAGCCTGGTCGGCCGCAAGGAGATCATCGATGCCTATGCGACGCGGCTCACGGCCAAGCCGGGCGCGCTCCTGGCCATTGACGGGCTGCCCGGCGTAGGCAAGACCACGCTGGCCGTGGCGCTGGCCTATGACGACGCGGTGCTGGCGCATTTCACGGACGGCGTGCTGTGGGCCGGCTTGGGCAAACAGCCCAACGTAACCACGATCCAGAACCAGTGGGCCACGGCACTCGGCATCGACCTGAGCGACGTGCCGGACCCGAAGGAGCGCAGCCGGCGCATCAGCGCCGCGCTCGCTGCGACAGGCAGGCACAGGGTGCTGGTCGTGCTGGATGACGTGTGGGATTCGAAGGCGGCGGAAGCGCTGCGGCTGAGCGGTCCCGAGATCGCGCACCTGCTCACCACGCGCAACCACGAGCTCGCCTTGGCGTTCTCGCAGCAGGCTCGCCCAACGACAGTGCCCGTGCTGGAGGAAGACGCGGCCCTTGCGCTGCTGCAGGAGCTGGCGCCGGAGGCGTGCGCCGCGGAACCGGAGACCGCGCGTACACTGGTCAAGGCCGTGGGCAACCTGCCCCTGGCGGTCGAGCTGCTGGGCGGATACCTGAAGGCGACGGGCGCACGGCGCTTTGCCGCTCAGCGCAAGCAGGCGCTGGTGCAGGCGGGCGACCCGCTTACCCGTCTGCAGCTGGCGGCGAAACGGCTGGGCGCGGCCGACGGTCCGGAGGTTACGCTTGCCGCGACGATCGGCTTGAGCCTGGACGGGCTGCCGGCGCCGATCCAGGAGGCGTTTTACATGCTGGGGGCCTTTGCGGCCGAGCCGGCGCGTTTTGACTTGGCAGCCGCGCTGGCCGTCACCGGCGCCGACGTCGATGTCATCGGTGCGTTGGCGGACCGGAACCTGATCGACGTAGCTGAGGATGAGTCGCTGGCGCTGCACCAAGTGCTGGCCGACTATGCGCGCACGGACATGCCGGCTGAGGCAGTGGAACGGCATGGCGCGTACTACCTGGCCCAGGTCAACGCCGACCGCGAGGACTGGCAGCGGATTGAGGCGCTGTACGAGCAGGTGCGGCACGCGTTGGAGCAGCTGCCGGAGGGTGACGCACGGGTACTCGCTTGGGTGGGGGCGCTGCGTCAATACTGGGAGCGACGAGGACTGGGTCCGGAACACCTGCGGTGGGCGCAGCAGGCTTTGGAGGTTGCCCGCCGCCAGGATGACGTGGCGACGCAGGCGACGTTGCTCAACAACATCGGCTTGGTCTACTCGGACCTGGGGGAGCAGGCGCAGGCGCTGGCGTACTACGAGCAGGCGCTGCTGCGTCAGGTGGGGGACAAGGGCGGTGAGGCCCGCACCCTCAACAACATCGGTGGGGTCTATTCCGCCCTGGGGGAGAAGACGCAGGCTCTGGCGTACTACGAGCAGGCGCTGCCGCTGCGGCGGCAGGCGGGGGACAAAGGCGGTGAGGCCGCCACCCTCACCAACATGGGCGCGGTCTACGCCGCCCTGGGGGAGAAGGCGCAGGCGCTGGCGTACTACGAGCAGGCGCTGCCGCTTCAGCGGCAGGTGGAGGACAAGCGTGGTGAGGCCGCCACCCTCAACAACATCGGCGCGGTCTACGCCGCCCTGGGGGAGAAGGCGCAGGCGCTGGCGTACTTAGAGCGAGCGCTGCCGCTGCGGCGGCAGGTGGGGGACAAGGGCGGTGAGGCCATGACCCTCACCAACATGGGCGCGGTCTACGCCGCCCTGGGGGAGAGGGCGCAGGCGCTGGCGTACTACGAGCAGGCGCTGCCGCTTCAGCGGCAGGTGGAGGACAAGCGTGGTGAGGCCGCCACCCTCAACAACATCGGCGCGGTCTACGCCGCCCTGGGGGAGAAAGCGCAGGCTCTGGCGTACTACGAGCAGGCGCTGCCGCTGCGGCATCAGGTGGGGGACAAGGGCGGTGAGGCCACCACCCTCAACAACATGGCAACTCTGCATTTCAGCGAAGGCAGGCCGGAACAAGCAGCGGAGTTGTTGCAGAATGCGGTGCAGCTTGCAAATGCTATTGGGACGGTAGCTGACGAGGCTGCCTGTCTGTTCAATCTGGCTGTGGTTCTCCATTCCGGCCTCGGGCGCACCGCGGAGGCCGCCGACCTGGTCCGCCGTTCCATTGATCTCCTACGGCGCCATCACCTGCCGCAGGATGCTGCGGGCCAAACAATTGCCGAGCACGAAGCCTTTCTGGCGCGGCTGATCGGCGCTGCGGGCCCAGTCGAATATCCGCAGTAGGCCGTTCGGCAGTTGCTAGAGCAGTGGCAACCCGTCATCGCGGCAATGGTTGCAGCTTGCCGGGGCGACAACACGGCCGCCGGCCAACTCACTCCGTTGCTGGATCAGCTCGCTCAAACTGCTGACTGGCAGGCGCTCGCCGCCGTGTTCCGCCGCGTGTTGGCCGGCGAACGCGATGCTGAGGCCCTCCTCGATGGGCTCGACAAGACGGATACCATCATCGTGACAGCCCTGCTCCAGGCGCTGCAGCAATAGCCGGCCGGTTCGCCACCGCCCCGGCCGCCGTCCCCTCACCGCGCCACCCCCCCACATACAACGTATCCCACGCCCCCGCCGCCGGCCTACCCGCCAGCTCCAGCTGCAGCCACACGGCCCCCCACTCGCCCGCCACGGTCACGTCGTGGAGCTGCGTCTGCATGGCCGCGTGGTGGGTGGCGCCCAGGGTGACGCGCAGGCGTGTCTGGCCGGCGGCGGGTTCCAAGGCCAGGCCGAACCAGAGGGGCATGGCCACGGGGTGGGCGCCCAGCAGGTGCCAGGCGCCGTCCTGTGGCCAGGGATCCGCCGTGGTCCTATACGGGCGGCGCGCCGGATGGGGGGTGGACGGGATCGTGTATCCTGCGCGCGGTGGGTTGACGAGGTTGTGGAAGGATTCTTGATAGGGAGAATGGTACGCGTCCGTCACGCATGCGGTAGGGGCGAAAGATTTTTCGCCCGGCAAATCCCGCGTCCGTCACGTATCCGGTAGGGGCGAAAGATTTTTCGCCCCTACCGTGGACCACGACGGCACGTGGAACAAATGGCTTACACAGCCACAATCCGACGCGCCAAAGCCGGGCTGGGGCACGTGCACGCCCGGAGCG
>JACFMY010000237.1:0-4942 GCA_019455155.1 Caldilineaceae bacterium | reverse complement strand
CCGCGCCGCCCAGATGTGCTCCCACCGCACGCCGTCCGCCTCATACCAGACAGCCTCCACACCCGCCACCGCACGCAGATAGTCGATGTGCCAGTGGGGCCGCCGCGCTGCGCCAAGATGGTGGCCCACCCGCGCCCGGAGCCCCCCCGGCCCAAACGCGCTGCCCACATAGAGATAAACGCCAGGCGCCACCTCCAGCGGGCCCAAGCGCCCGACCTCGATCCGCACCCCCTGCCGCGACCGCAAGACCAGAAGATAGGTGCCAGGAGCCCTGGGGATACTGTCCAGGGTCGCTTCCCTCGGCGCGGTCGGCGCCAACCTAAGCCGCTCCATGGCTCAGGCGCCGTACACAGCCGCGAAACGCGCCCGGTCGATCGTGTGACGGAACAGCGTCATGCCAAAATAGGGCGCCTCCTCACCAAAGACCAGACCCGACTTCTCCAATACCCGTTGGGAGCCGGTATTGTCCCGGTGGGTCAGCCCCACGATCAGATCCATGCCATAACGCCGGAAGCCGTCCTCGACGCAACGGCGGGCCGCCTCTGTCGCCAATCCCTGCCCCCAATATGCCTTCCCTAGCAGGTAGAGCACCTCCACCTCGCCCGTCTCTTCCAGCCGGCGCAGCCCGCACCAGCCCAGCGTGGTATCGTGCACACGGTCCGCCATCACAAACCAGCCGTAGCCGTAGGTCTCCCAATGCTCGGCCAGACTGGCCATCCAGCGCACCAGCACCGCGGCGGGCCAGGGCTCTGTGCGTGGGAAATATTGGATGGTCTCGCGGTCGCTCACCATGGCCTGCAACGGCGCCAGGTCGGTGGGCCGGTAGCCACGTAGCGTCAGCCGCGGCGTGTGTATGACTGGAATCTCCATGACCTCGCTCCCTCGCTTATGGCCGGTGCATGGCGCCTGCCCGCTTATCTTCAGTGACCCGTGGCCGCGATACGCCTGGCGCAATCAGGCAAGATCACGGCGTACCTGCTCTGCCCACGCCGCGTCGCCAGCCGTGAAGACCTTGCCGTTGTGATCCTTCGCCCACGGCCCTACCAGCCAGCAGATCATGTCGGCAACCGCGGCAGGCTCCTGCAGGATGCCTTCGGCATAGGCCTTATGAAAGTTGCTGAAATCGAGGCTGCTGCCTGTCGTATCCACGCTGCGCACATCCTCTTGCATGGCTGTGTTCACCATGCCAGGATAGAGCACGTTGGCCGTCACCCCGCGGCCCTCGATCTCCAGCGCCAGTGTCTTTGTCCACATATCCAGGCCCGCCTTGGCCGCGCCATAGGCGCTGAACCCCTTTACAGGCCGCACAGCCACGCCGCTACTGATGTTCAGGATGCGGCCGAACTGCTGGTCCAGCATCAACGGCAACACCAGCCGGGCCAGGTAGTAGGGCGCAATCAGGTTGGTGTAGATGTTGAAGACCCACTCGTCGGCGTCGGAGTAGGCCAGCTCCTCTACCGGCCAGACCACCCCAGCGTTGTTGACCAGGATGTCGATGCGTTCGAACTGGTCCACCGCGGTTTCCACGACCTCTTCCACCTGCTCAGGGTCCGTGATGTCTGCGGCCACGGCAAGCGCCATGCCTCCCTCCTTGCGCAGACGGGTCGCGAGCGCCTCGAGGTCATCCTCACTGCGCGCCGTCAACACCACCCGCGCGCCCGCCGCGACTAGCTTCTCGGCCACAGCCGCCCCGATCCCCCGGCTTGCGCCGGTGACGATCGCCACCTGCCCCTGCAATTTCTTCTTCATCGTCGCCATTCCTCATCACGTTTTGTTTCGAGTAGCCAGTCTCGATAGCACGCCGGGGTCCCGGCACGGCCAGCACGCCCTCGCGTACACTCAATCGCGCCCAACTCTTTGGTTTTCTCATCCCCAACGGAACGTTTGCCCCCAGTGTGACAAACCACCCAAGTCTACCAGCGCGTCCCACCGGTTGACAATTTCGAGGGAAACCCAGACAATCAAAGAAAGGAAGCCTACACAATGCTGCCCACGGACTTCGACCTGCTCACCCAAATTGGACAAGGTAACCAGGACGCGTTGATGGCGCTTTACGGCCGTTACAGCAGCCTGGTCTATAGCCTTGCCCTGCGTACGCTGCGACAGCCCGCGCTGGCCGAAGAAGTGACCCAGGATGTCTTTGTGAAGGTGTGGCAGCAGCCACAGCGGTGGGATCCCGAGCTGGGACAGTTCAGCAGCTGGCTGCTGACCATCACGCGCAACGCGGCCATCGACCGCCTGCGCCGGGAACAGCGCCACCAGACGGTAGAGATGGACCCGCCCCCCGCCTCCACACCGGCCAATAACCCGGAGCTCGATCATCCGCTCTGGTACGATGGCCAGGTCTTGCGACGCTTGCTATACGAATTACCCGACGAACAGCGCCTGCTCATTGAGCTGGCCTTCTATCAGGGCTACACACATCGCGAATTGGCCGAACGTCTGAATCTACCGTTGGGAACCGTGAAGACGCGGCTGCGTTCGGGCATGCAACGGCTGCGCTCGCTCTGGGAAGCCGTAGCAGAAAGCGAGAACCCGTGACCCATCCAAATCAGGAGATGGTCACGTTGTACATAGTAAAACGATGAGCGACGAACAACCGAGTGCTGGTCACTCAGACGAACAGACCCCAAACGAGACTGGCAAGGTCGACGCCCTGCTCCCGGCGTTCGCCCTGAGAGCTACCGACGCGGACGAGCATGACGCAGTCGTCCGCGCGTTGGCTGGCGATCCCGACGCCGCCGCGGCGCTAGGCGACTATGCTGAGTTGGTGGAACTGCTCCACTATAGCGCCGAGCCCGTTAGCCCGCCCCCCGCGCTGGCCGACCGGCTGCGCGCGTCTCTGGATGCCGCGCCAGCGGCCGGCCCGGTTGTGCCACCTGTCGTGTCTAGCCCGCCGCGACGCCAGTTCCAGTGGCCGCTCTGGCTGGCCTCGGTGACGGCCGCCGCCATCCTCATCCTGGTCTTGGCCAACGGCTGGCTCCTCTACGAGCTGGTGGGCCTGCGCAGCCAGCATGCTGCGCTGCTCCAAACAATCAATAACCGCGACATGCTCCTGGCCGATGTCGTTTCCGCCACCGGCGAGCACTACCGGATGCCGGCAGCCCAAGAGGGCAGCAATTCATGGGCGGATGTGGCCTGGCTACCGGGCTCCAACGTCGCGGTCTTGCGCGCCGGCCACTTCCCCAAACTGACAGCCGATAAGGTCTACCAGTTCTGGCTCATTCGCGATGGCCAGCGCACCAGTGGCGGTCTCTTCACCGTAGCCGACGACGGCAGCGGCGTGCTTGTCTTCAGCCCCCCTGAACCATTGGACAATTTCGACGGCATGGGTGTCACCCCGGAACCCGCCGGCGGCAGCAGTGGCCCTACCGCGCCGCCCGTGGTCTTTGTCCAGTTCTAGGGACGCGCCCATGGAGCAATCCCAGCGCGCGCCGGGCCCTCTCCTTTCGGGCCAACAATTCAAGGCCGACCCATATCCAACCTATGCCCAACTGCGCGCCGAAGCGCCCGTATACTGCCGCACCAGCGCGGATGGCGCCGCGCGCATGTGGTTCATTACTCGCTACGAGGATGTGGTTGCGGCACTGCGGGACCACAAACGCTTCGTCAAGGATGTGCGCAATACGCTGACGCCGGAAGAACAGGCCCGCATACCCGCGCCGCCGCCCCTTTACCAGCTGCTTACCCATCACATGCTCAATGCCGACGGCGCTACCCACGCGCGGCTGCGTGCGCTGGTCAACAAGGCCTTTGCCGCCCGCAGGGTGGAGAGGCTGGAACCGCGGCTGCGTGCGATTGCCAACGAGCTCATCGACAAGGTGCAGCCTCACGGCCGGATGGAGATCATCCACGACTTTTCTCTACCCTTTTCTATCACCGTCATTGCCGAGCTGCTCGGCGTGCCCAGCCGCGACCACCATCGCTACCGCGCCTGGTCGCGGGCCCTGGTCGCGCCCTCAGCCGACCCTAGCCGCAATGAACGCAAAACGGCCCGCCTCCGGTCAATCATGGAGGACTTTACAACATACCTGCGCAGACTTTGCACCGAGCGGCAGCGCAATCCACAGGACGACCTCATCACGAGCTTGCTGGAAGCCGACGAAGCTGGCGACCGCCTGAGCGAGGAGGAGCTCTTTAGCATGGTCCTCTTGCTCACCGTGGTCGGCCACGAGACCTCGGTCTACCTCATCGGCAACAGCGTGCTGACGCTGCTCCAACACCCTGATGTGCAGACCCACCTGCGCAATTGCCCTGAAGAGATTCCGGCAGCGATCGAAGAACTCATCCGCTACGATGGCCCAGTTGAGCGCGCGACGATGCGTTTTGCCGCCGAAGATGTGGAGCTCCATGGCTATACCATCCGCCGCGGCGACGCGGTGAGTCTGGTCCTGGCCTCAGCTCATCGCGATCCAGCTGCGTTTCCAGACCCCGATCGGCTGGATTTGGCGCGCGACGGCAATCGCCACCTGGGCTTCGGTCACGGCGTGCACTACTGCGTGGGCGCGCCGCTGGCCCGTTTGGAGGCGTGCGTCGCCCTGGAGCTTTTGCTCAGACGACTCCCCGGCCTACAATTGGCCACCCCCGTGACCCAATTGCGCTGGCACACGAACCCGATTCTCCGGGGCGCACGCGCGGTGTGGGTACAATGGGAGGAACGTACATGATGAAAGTGACCAGCGCTCTCCGTCTGCTGGTGCTTGGCGCCGTGGCCGGGCTGGGATTGTTTCTGGCCAGACCCGCCTACGCACAGGACCCGATCTTTGAGGAGGGAGAGGAACTCACCAGTTTCCGCGGCAATACCAGCCAGGATGTGGCATTAGGCGACCTGGACAATGACGGCGATTTCGATGCCTTCGTCGTCCAGGGCAGTTTCGGCACAGCGCAGGCCAATGTAATCTGGCGCAACAACGGCACAGGCAGCTTCAGTGAAGATCCCCAA
>JACFMY010000236.1:1395-9969 GCA_019455155.1 Caldilineaceae bacterium | reverse complement strand
GGCGGCAGGTACCATACCTGCCCTACGGTGGGTTTCGCCACGCCTCCACGGCCACCCCCGCCACCTGCCGTAGGGCGCGGCCCTTGCGGCCGCCCGCCTGCGCCATGACACAGCTCTCTACACCGCGCCCGCCTGCGCCAGCCGCGCCTGATCCTCCGCCAGGCTGTCGCTCGTGTATTGCCGCAAGCGCGGATACCGCCACGCGATCACCGCGGTGAGCACGAGCGTGGCCAGTCCCCCGCTCACAATGGCAAAGGGCGCGCCCAAGGCCGCGGCCACCAGGCCCGCCTCCAGCTCGCCCAGCTGCGGCCCGCCCATAAAGAAGATCTGGTTGATACCCGTCATGCGCCCGCGTAGACGGTCAGGCGTCATCACCTGGCGGATCGTCTGGCGGATCACCATGGAGACCGTGTCGGCCGCGCCCGTGCCGGCAAAGAAGAGGTAACTCAACACGAAGCTGGTGGATAGGCCAAAGAGCACCGTCGCCAGCCCATAGCACGCCACACTGATGAGCAGCACGCTCCCCTGGCGGTAGATGTCCTTACGCAGCGAGATGATCAGCCCCGCTACCACCGACCCCACCGCCTCCGCGGTCGCCAGCAGGCCATACCCCTGCGCGCCCACGCCCAGCATCTGGCCAGCTACCAGCGGCAGCATGGTCCGCGCCGAGCCGAAGAAGGTGGCCATGAAGTCCAGCAACATGGTGCCCCAGATGATGCGCGTGCCCCGCACAAAGCGCCAGCCTTCCATAATGGCCCTGGCGCCCACCGCGGTGCCGGGCGCCGCGGCGCCGCCCCGGTAGCGCAGCCGCGCCAGCGCGCCAATGATGACCGCAAACGAAACCGCGTTGACGCCATAGACCCAGCCCACGTCCGTCGCGCCCATGAGCAAGCCCGCGCTGGCCGGGCCCACAATCATGGCCAGCTGAAACGTCAGCGAGTTCAGGCTAATGGCATTGGTCAAATGCTCCCGCGGCACCAGGTTGGGAATGAGCGACTGGGACGCAGGGCCAGAAAAGGCCGCGGTGGCTGCTCCGGCCGCGGTCAACAGGTAAATGGCCCAGATACTGTCCCGTCCCGTCCAGCTGAGCAGCGCCAGGATCGTGGCAAAAAGCGCCGCCGCGCCGTTGGTGCCAATGAGCAAGGTGCGCCGGTTCCGCACATCGGCCAATGTGCCGCCCACCAGGGCAAAGAGGAAGATAGGCACGATGCGCGCCAGCCCTACCCCGCCTAACCCCAAGGCCTCAGGATTGAGCGTGATGGTCTGGCCGAAGAGCTCCAGCGAGAGCGTCGACCCTTGCAGCAGCTTGTAGATGTGCCAGTTGATGGCCACATACTGCATCTGCGTGCCAATGATAGATATGAAATTGCCCAACCAGACCAGGCGAAAGTCGCGGTGCTGCAAAGCGACAAAGCGGCTGGAGGAATGACGTGACATGAGCGCTGGGGTAGATAGGTTGAAAAGCGGCGCACGGCCGCGTCTACATGGTAAACAGGGGGCTAGCGACCAAGAAGCGGAGGGCGCGCTGGGGAGAGCAGGGAGTCACGCGCTGCGCGCTACATCCCTGGCCGCCCCCCAATCCCGGCCTACGCGCGCTCGACATATTCGCCAGAACGCGTGTCGATCTTGATCACATCACCCTCTTTGATGAAATCAGGGACCTGCACCTCGGCGCCCGTTTCCAGCTTGACCTTCTTCATGACCTTGCCCGAGGTATCCCCGCGCAGCGCCACTTCGGCCTCCACGACCGCAAGCGTCACAAAAGTGGGCACCTCCACCGAGAGTATCTGGCCCGTGTCCTGCAACAGCAGGATGACCATGTCGTTCTCCTTCATCCACATCATGACGTCGGAGAAATCATCCACCGGCAGCGCGATCTGGTCGAAGGTCTCCATATCCATATAGTGATAGGCAGTCCCATCATTATACAGGTATTGGGCATCACGGGTTTCGGTGGTGACCACATCGATCTCGTCGCCGGCGCGCACGCGGTCTTCGATGATCTTGCCTGTCTCAAAGTTCTTCAGCTTCATGCGCACCATGGCGCGCCAGTTGCCCGGCGCAATATGCTGGTATTCGACGACGCGATGGATGGCGCCATTGTACCGGATCAACATGCCACGGCGCAGGTCGGATGTAGTTGCCATATGCTTTCACTCTCAATATGAAATTCGAATCAGAGCCAGTTTTGCGTTTAGACTTTGTTTCATACACCAGCCGGGACATGCGAGGCAAATACGCGGACCGCTCGCAGCACGTTCAATTGGCGACCAAATGACATTTGACCCTTCAAAAAACGAACAGTTCCTACAGAATAGTTGAGATAGCTGGCGGCCGGGCCTGCTTCTCCCCCACCTGAGCCGCCATACATCT
This sequence comes from Caldilineaceae bacterium, assembly GCA_019455155.1. Lineage (GTDB taxonomy): Bacteria > Chloroflexota > Anaerolineae > Caldilineales > Caldilineaceae > JACFMY01. The sequence goes on along the minus strand of JACFMY010000236.1, from coordinate 7,596 downwards.
GCACCATGACAAAACCATCGCAATCATCGTAATTGAGGATCGCCCATGCATTATTACGGCAAGCCGAATTTCGACCACGCCTCCAGGTCCCTTGTTGGTATCCTGCTTACCAATGTAGGGACCCCAGCCTCCCCCACCGCCCGCGATGTGCGCCCCTATCTGGCCCAATTCCTGGGCGACCGCCGCGTCATCGAGTGGCCGCGCTGGCTGTGGCTGCCGGTGCTGCACGGCATCATCCTGCGCACCCGGCCCCGCCGCTCCGCGCGCCTCTACGCGCGCATTTGGACGGACGCGGGCTCGCCCCTGCTCGACTATCTCCGGCGCCAGGCCGCGGGGCTCCAGGAGCTGTTGGCCGCCAGGAGCTCGCTGCCCGTGAAGGTTGCCGTGGGAATGCGCTACGGCGCGCCCTCCATCGCCAGCGCGCTGCGTGAGCTCGATGCCGCAGGCGCGCGCCGGATCCTGGTCTTTCCCCTCTTCCCCCAATACTCCGCGACCACCACGGCAACCACCCTCGACGCGGTCTTCGACGAGCTCAAACGCTGGCGCTGGATGCCCGAGCTGCGCACCATCAACCACTACCACGACGACGAGGGCTACCTCGCCGCGCTAGAAGCCTCAGTCCGGGAATCGTGGGCCGAACATGGCCAGGGCCAACGGCTACTCCTCTCCTTCCACGGCGTGCCCCAGAGCTACGTGGATAACGGCGATCCATATTATGTTGAGTGCCAGGAGACCGCCCGGCTACTGGCCGGGCGGCTGAATCTGCAGGAGGGAGCGTGGGGCTACGCCTTCCAGTCACGCTTTGGCCCGGTGGAATGGCTGCGCCCCTACACCAGCGACGTGCTCGCGCAGTGGGGTCAGGAACGCTTGCAGAGCGTCGATGTGATCTGTCCGGGCTTCTCCGCCGACTGCCTGGAGACCGTCGACGAGATCGCGCACGAAGGCCGGGAGACTTTCCAGGAAGCGGGCGGCGGCCGCTTCACCTACATCCCCGCCCTCAACGCCCGCCCCGATCATATCGAGGCTTTGGGGAGGATTGTGTTCGAGAGGTTAGGGGGGTGGGAGAGGGAATAACCAACAGGACTCTCCCCTCACCTTACGCCCAATACAACAAAAGTCGTAGGACGCTAAACATTTTGTCATTGACGTGGCGGGCCGGGGATGGAAGAATGGGCACTAACCGTTGGCCCCCGGCTACGGCCTCCGGTAACAAAACGCACCAGATTGCACAACCAGATAGGAGCATCTATGTCCGGTCGCTGCACACCCTCGAGCGATCTGCCAGAGAGCCCCTATGCCACACTTTTGGCTCGTGCTCGGCAGACGCGCCGGCTCCTTAGTGTCCACTGGGAATTAACATACCGCTGCAACGAGCAATGCAGCCACTGTTACTTGGATGTGCTGCCGCCCGGCGCCCCTACGCCCGGCGAGCTCACCACCGCCGAATGCATGGACCTATTGGATGAGATGGCCGCCCTGGGCGTGCTCCATCTCACCCTTTCCGGCGGCGAGATCCTGCTGCGCCGGGACTTCTTTGCCATTGCCGAAGCCGCGCGGGAGCGAGGGCTGGCTCTGCGCCTCTTTACCAATGGCACGCTCATCAAGGAGCCCGTCGCCGACCGTATCGCCGCCCTCTACCCGTACAGTGTGGAGATCAGCGTTTACGGCGCGCACGCGGCCACCCACGACGCCATCACCAGGCGGCCCGGTTCCTTTGCCCTGACCCTGCGTGCCTTTCGCCTGCTCCAGGCGCGGCGCGTGCGCACCGTTTTCAAGACACCGCTCATGCGGGAGAATGTCCGCCAGATCCACGCCCTGAAGGCGCTGGCCGCGCAGCTGGGCGCCCGCTTTCGCTACGACCTCACCATCACACCTAAAAACTCCGGCGATCCCGCGCCGCTGCGCCATCGCCTGACCTATGAAGATCTGCTCTGGTTCTTCCGCGAGACGCTGCACCCCAGTTCCATCGTGGAACGTCCTCTGGACGACGCCTGCCGCACCTGCAACGTAGGCCGCAACGCCCTGGTCATCCGCCCCAACGGCGAAGTCTACCCGTGCATGGAGATCCCGTTGCGGGTTGGCAGCGTGCGCGCCGCGCCCCTGCGCACGATCTGGGAGGAGGCCGCAGTATGGCGAGAGCTGGATCATCTGACATTGGGCGATCTGCCCGTCTGCCGTACCTGCACGCTGCGGGGCCTTTGCCTGCGCTGCCACGGCGCGGCCCAGCGCGAGCATGGTAACCTGCGTGCGCCGGCCACCGTCAATTGCCTGCAGGCCCTGGCGCGCCGCCAGGTGCTCGTAGAGCGAGGCGCCGACGCCGCTGCGTACCCCATCCCGCCCCATCTGGAAACTCTGGCGACCGGTGCCTCTCCTGCCGCCGCCATGGATAGCCACAGCACGGTCGCCTTTATCCCGTTATCCGCCTTGGAGGAATGCGAACCATGAAGAGGTCTCCCGCCGCACCACCACCGCCGGCAACGGGCCAGGACGCCACGCCAAGACCGCACCATCGGGCCCAATACACGCCGCCGGCCATTCTGTACCATGCTCCACTGGAAGTGACGGCTGCCGTCTGCGACGACGGTCTCAATGGCAAGTCGTTCGGCGAATTCTGCACGGGGCCCATCAACAGCTGACGCCCCTGGCTTGACGCAACGTTTCGGACAGCTATATCCCTACCTACCCCCTATAGGAGGTGATTATGACGCGCCGATTGTGTCTTCTATTCTACGCGCTACTTTTATCTCTGCTCGCCGTGCAGGCCACGCCGCCGGCGGTTGTGCGCGCCCAAACAACCACCTGCGAGGCCGACACCTCCGGTGACTGGTCGACCATCCCATGGTCATGTGGTCACCTGCCCACCAGCACAGACAACGTCTTGATCAAAGCGGGCCTCACCGTCACAGTAGACATCGACGCCGACATCCGTGATCTGACCTTAACGGTCTATCCCTCGCGCAGCACCATCGTGATCCCCGACGGTGTCGTGCTCACCGTCCGTGGGACCGTGGTGAATGACCGCGGCCTGGCTGTCTCGATTAGCATCAATGGCGGCGGGAAGCTGCTCCTGATCGGCGGCTCGCGTACGTTGTTCCGTTCATGGGGCTCCAGTGCGCGAGATTTCAATGCCGAGATTGCCCTGGACAACGGCGCGGTCGGTCTGGCCGATTACTCGTTCACCAGCGGCACATTTCAGGTCATCGATCACTTTTGGGTCCACAACAGCAATGGCACGGGCCGTATCACCGTCGGCCCGGCAGGTACGGCTATCGTCGACGGCGACATCGGCAGACATGCCAGCGCGCCTGCCGATCTGGTTGAGGTCTATGGGCTGCTCGATACCATCTCCGTCAGGGCTAAGGTCCTCAAACTGCACGATGGCGGCACGTTACGGCTTAGCAGCTCGGGCACCATCTCCATTACGGAGTCGCTCACCTACGAACCCAATGCCACCCTGGAGTACGCGGGTACAACTGCCCAAACCACCGGCGGAGAGCTGGACGCGGCGTTGGGCAACCTCACAATCAACAATGCCGCCGGCGTCACGCTGGCGCAGAACGCCACGGTCTCCAACACACTCAACCTTGCGGCCGGCAACCTGCATACGGGTTCCAATGTCCTGACCATGGGCCCGGACGCCACCTGCGTGGGCGGCGGCGACGTCATCGGCACTGTCCGCCGCAACGCCCCTACCCTGGGCGCAACCTACTGCTTCGGCCACCCCGATGTTCAGGCTACATTTGACAGCGGCACACCCCCATCTACCGTCAGCGTGACCGTGGTAACCGGCACCGAGCCCTTCGCTGGCGCGGTGCAGCGTGTCTATACCATCGATGCACCGGGTTTCGCCGGCAACGCCACACTGCGTCTTCACTATGACCCGGCAGAGCTCAACGGCAATTCAGAAGCAAACCTGGTGCTCTGGCAGAACGACGGCAGCGGCTGGCGCGCGGTCGGGCGCAGCGCCGGTGGTCCCGGCTATGTGGAATTGAGCGGCGTGACGGGCTTCTCCGAGTGGACCCTGGCCGAAAACGGGGAGCCCACCGCGGTCACCCTGGCTACCTTCGAGGCTACACCCGGCCCTGACGGTGTGCTCCTGCGCTGGGAGACCAGCACCGAGACCATGAACGCCGGCTTTCATATCTATCGCGCCACCAGTCACAACGGCGCGCTCAGCCGTCTCACCAGCCAGCTGATCCCATCCAAGGCCACCGCGACGGCCGGCGCCCACACCTACACCTGGACCGACCCCGTGCTGCCGCGGCCAGGCACGGTCTACTATTACTGGCTTGAAGATGTGGATCTCGCAGGTGTGGCCACGCGCCACGGTCCTGTCCCGGTCCGCCTGCCCGGCTACTTCCTGCCATTCGTGACGCAACCCTAGACGTATCATGGGTCTTCGCAGCTGGTTCACCTTTCCGATCCTGCTCTGGCTCCTGGGCGCTGCGCTCTGGGCATCCACTGCCCGCGCGGCCCCGCCTGCGGGCCACACTACGGCTACGGTGACCACGGTGACCACGGTGACCACGGTGGCCGTGGGTGTCGATCACGTGATCCTTGAGCTAGCCGCACCAAAACCGGAGGTACAGGTCGTCAGCCACGCTGGCCGTGACTACACACAGGTGACCCTGCCCGGCGCCGTCGCCGCTGACCAACCCGGCGCGCCCCAGCTGCCCCAACTAGGCGCGCTGGCCGCGGTGCCGCCAGACGCGCGGGTGACATTGGCCATCCTCGCCAACGACACGGAAACCATACGTTTGCCTGCGCCTCTACTGCCCGCGCCCGAACCCATCGTGACTGCCGACCCGCAGTCGCCCCTGCCCAAGGTGGCAGGCTGGCGCTACCGCCCCGATCCCGCCGCCTATGGTGCAGGACTGCAGCCTAAAACGCCGGTCGAGCTGCTGGAGATCGCGCCCTGGCGCCACCAATATGTGGCTCGCGTGCGCTTCCATCCCGTGCGCTATGACGCTACTCGCAACCAGATCGTGGTCTACCGGCGTCTGCGTGTGGCGCTCCAGTTTGACGCCCCGCCCACAGCAGCAGACGCGGTGGACGCAGGCACGGTGGACGAGGGTCCCTTTGAGGCTGTGTTCCGCACCAGCCTTACCAACTACGCAGCCGGCCGTGGCTGGCGCGTCCGGCCCCAACCGTCCGCAGACAACCTTGCCCCATCCACAGCTGAAGCTGCCGCTCGCTGGTGGCGCGTGGGCGTGGATCGCACCGGCATCGTCCAGATCACCTGCGCGGCCCTGGCCCAGGCGGGCATGGAGCTGGCCGCGGTGGACCTTAATACTGTGCGCCTGCACCAGGACGGCCGGGACGGCCCCCAGGTAGCCATCCGCGTGCGCGACCACAACAACAACCGTCGCTGCGACGCCGCGGAGGAGGATGCCATTCTTTTCTACGGCGAGGAAAACCATGCGGCGTACAGCGCAGAGAACGTCTACTGGATCACCTATGGCGGCGCGGCCGGCACGCGTATCCAAACCGCAGACGCGCCCGCAACCGCGACGACCGCCCTGTCCTACACGCACACCGTTACCTATACGGAGAACCGGCTCTATTACAGCTATATCCCCCTGGAGCCAGGCGCGAATCATTGGTATTGGGATGCGCTCGCCGAACATGCCGGGGCTAGTCGCGTCTACACCTTCACCGTCGACCACCTGAACCGCGGCTATCCTGCCCAGATCACCCTGCACCTGGCCGGCTATGACGGCCGCCACGACACGCGCGTGGCGGTCAACGACAGGGATCTGGCAGCCGTCACCTGGAGCGGGCGCACCACATACACGCTGACCGTGCCCGTGCCGGCGGATCTCCTGCGTGCAGGCGACAATACGCTCCGCATCACGGCGGCGGGCGGCGCGGCCGACTCCCAGGTACTGGATGCCTTTACCATGCACTATGCGCGCGGCTATCACGCCATGGCGGACAGCCTGCGCTTTGGCGCACCCGCGGCCGGCGCCTGGCGCTACATCATCGAGGGCTTCACCACGCCCAATGTGGAGATCTACGATATCACCGATCCCGACCAGGTCAGGCTGGTACCGGTCACCGCGCACACACCCTGTCCTTGTACGGTCACCGCGACGGCCACGGCAGAGCAGCCGCGCACCTATCTCGCGGTGGCGGCCGCGCGGCTCCTTGCCCCTGTGCGGCTAGAAGAGGCAGAGGACGCTGGCCTGCGCGCAGGCAGCA
>JACFMY010000236.1:0-1385 GCA_019455155.1 Caldilineaceae bacterium | reverse complement strand
TATCTCATCGTGGCGCCAGCCGCGCTGTTGCCGGCTATGGTGCCTCTGGCCGCACAGCGGGCAGCCCAGGGCCTGGCAGTAAAGACCATCGATCTCCAGGCCATCTATGACGAGTTCGCCGGCGGCCGCGCGGATCCCCAGGCGTTGCACGACTTTCTGGCCTACACGGTCGCACATTGGTCGCCGCCCGCGCCCTCCTATGTGCTGCTCGTGGGCGACGGCACCTACGATCCCCGCGGTTACATCAGCGCGCCCCCGCCGCACCCGCTGCCCGCGTACCTGCAGCTGGTCGACCCCGTCATCGGCGAGACAGCCTCCGACAACCGTCTGGTGGCGTTTTCGCCAGGCACCAACCTGCCCCACATGGCCGTGGGCCGCCTGCCGGCCGCCAGCGCGGACGAGGCCGCTATCATGGTCGAAAAGATCCTGCGCTACGAGCAGAGCACGGCGGACGCAGCCTGGCGTGGGCAGGCGACGGTGGTGGCCGACAACGCGTACCAGGCCAATGGCAGCGCGGACGCGGGTGGCAACTTCTGGCGGCTGGCCGATGGCGTCGTGGAGAGCCTGGCTGGTTCCGCGGTGGGCCAGCGCTACCAGGTGGAGCGACTCTATTTCAATCCGTGTGACCCCGCGCGCTACCCCCAGTGCACGCTGCCCGACCCATCCAGTCCGCCCTATCGCACGGCCAGCGATCTCACCGCGGCGCTCGTGGGGGCCCTGCGCGCGGGACGTGCCTTTGTGGCCTACGTTGGCCACGCGGGTCCAGTCAACTGGGGCGGCGTCCCTCCGCTGCTGGCCGAAGATGATGTAGGCCTCCTCACCACGGCGGCCGGCGTCGGGGTGACGCTGGACCTGACCTGCTACACAGGCTACTACCATTCGCCCGTCTGGACAGCGCTCGCTGAGCAGCTCGTGGGCAGCCCTGGCGGCGTGCTGGCCGCGTGGGCATCCAGCGGCCAGGGGGTCGCGCGGGGTCACAACGTGCTGGCGGAAGGCTTCTTCGACGCGGTGTTCACGCAGGGCATCACGACCCTGGGGCTGGCCACCGTGGCGGCCAAGGAGCATCTCTACACCGTGGGCGCCGGCGTCTACAGCGAAGAGCTGGACACCTTCCACCTCTTCGGTGACCCGGCGCTGCCCCTGCTCCCCCCACCCGCGCGCGGCACACCAGCTTACACCATCTACCTGCCCCAAATCCGTACCGCCCAGCCCTGACCCATGCCCGCGCCCTCACCACACACCCCCAACTGCCCTACTTGTCCCAGCGCTCACGCCCCTCATGGAACCCATGGAGCCACGCTGGCTACTGGCGCCCATGGAACCCATGGTGTCATGGTGGTTACAGCTCCCCTCTCTACAACTCATGAACTCATGGTGGTTCCACC
>JACFMY010000235.1 GCA_019455155.1 Caldilineaceae bacterium | reverse complement strand
CCAACCAACTTACATTGTTGAAGTTGCATGATAGAAGGTGTCCATGACTCAACCATCTCAACCCGGAGATCCAATGGGCGTGAACCCAGCAGCCGAGCGTGGTCCGGGCGGGCGCCCCGTCCGTGTCCGCATGGAAAACATTACAAGGCGCTTTGGGGCAATTCAGGCGCTGGACAACGTCAACCTGTATCTGGAAGAAGGTGAGGTCCTCGGTCTTGTCGGCGACAATGCCGCCGGCAAATCCACCTTGACAAAGATATTGGCTGGCGCCGAGGTTCCCGATTCGGGCCAGATTCTCATCGACGGCAAAGCCGTGACCTTTTCCTCTCCTGCCGACGCGCGCAATCTGGGCGTGGAAATGGTCTATCAGGATCTGTCGCTCTGTGACACCATTGACGTGGCGGGGAATCTCTTCCTCGGCCGCGAGCCAATGCGCAACCTGCTGGGCATGCGCTTTCTGGACCGGCCCAGGATGCACAAAGAGGCCCGCCAGCTGCTGAATGCCCTGAACATCCGGGTCCAGAACACGCGTAATCCGGTGCAGCGCCTTTCTGGCGGCCAGCGTCAGAGCATCGCCATCTGCAGGGCGGTCTCGTTTCAACCCAAGATCCTGATCATGGATGAGCCCACTGCAGCCCTGGCCGTAGCGGAAGTGGAGGCCGTGTTGCGGCTGATCCGGGAAATCAGCCAGCGGGGCGTCAGCGTGATTCTGATTACCCATCGCCTGCAGGACCTCTTTGTGGTCTGCGACCGCATCATGGTCCTGTACGAAGGTCGCAATGTCGCCGAACGGGCAGCCAAAGAGACAAACCTGGAGGAAATCGTGCGCCTCATCGTAGGGGGACGATTTGCCCATTTGACCCCGGCTGCTGAGGCGGCTTAGAGAACAGGCAGAAAGGCGTATCAATGAAACGCGACAAATCGCAAAGTGCAACTGCCGGCGTGACCCACTCCTCGACCGGAGAGGTTCTGGACAATGGAGAGGAACACCGTTCCCTGGTCGAGCGAATCCGCTTTTGGATAACCTACGATCCGGCCGTGACAAGTATCATCGCCTTTTTCCTGATCGTCTTCGTCTACTTTTCGGTGACGACGGAGAGCTTTCTGACCCAGGCGAATGTTCTCAACGTAATCCGCCAAAGCGCGCCGACGCTTATCGCCGCGGTGGCCATGACCTTTGTCATCACCACGGGCGGCATCGATCTCTCCGTCGGCTCGACCCTGGCCATGGTTAGCGCGCTGTCTGCCATCGCGCTCCAGGCTGGTTGGCCGTGGTGGATAACCGTGCTCGTCATGCTGGTGACCGGCGCGGTCATTGGCGTGGTCAACGGTTGGTTTGTGGCCTATGAACGCATCCCTGCCTTCATCGTGACGCTGGCCACACTCAGCATTGTTCGGGGTGTGGCGCTCTTGATTACCCAAGGCTACTCCATTCCCGTGGCGCCCGACAGCCCGTTTGTGGCCATTGGGCGCGGCACGGTGCTGGGCATACCGATTCCGGCCCTCCTGGCGATTGTTGTGGCCCTCATTGGCCACATTGTGCTAACGCAGACGCGGTACGGCCAATATGTGACCGGCAGCGGCGCCAACATGGAAGCTGTCCGGCGGGCCGGGGTTAGCACACGCCGCGTGCTGCTCAGAACCTATGCCATCAGCGGCGTCGCGGCCGCGCTGGGAGGCGTCATCATCGCGGCTCGTCTCGGTAGCGGGTCGTCAAATGCTGGTGTCGGCTTCGAGCTCGAGGTCATCGCCGCGGTCGTGCTCGGCGGCACAAACATGTTTGGCGGGCATGGCACCATCCTGGGAACCATCTTTGGAACGCTGACTATTGGCATCATCAACAATGGCCTGATCCTATCTCATCTTTCACCCTTCTTGACCCAAATTGTCACCGGTATCATTATATTGTTGGCTATCTGGATCAACACGCGCGTCTTTAGCACAGTCGGACAGCTTCGACGTCGTTAACGGTAGGGACGGATCCCATGTCTGAGAGTACATCTGCACTTGAACAGTCCCCAAACTTCCCTGGGATCGGCGTATATAGCGGTCTAGTCTCGACCGTGCTCGGCCCGGTTCCAGTTGAGGAGTTGGGGATTACCCTGATGCACGAGCACATCTTCCTGGATGCGTCGGTCTGGTGGCAGGAACCGGCCGAGGGCTCGCGGCGTCACATTGCCCACCAGCCGCTAAACATGGCGATCTTGGGCGAGCTGCGCATGGATCCCTTTGTCAACCTGGACAACACCAAGCTCTACGATCCGGAAGTTGCCGTTCGCGAGCTGCTGCAATTCCAGGAACTGGGCGGGCAGACTGTCGTCGATGTGACCAATGTGGGGATCGGCCGTGATCCCAGTGCGCTGCAGCGCATTAGCCGGCGTACCGGCCTGAAGATCATCTGTGGCGCCGGCTATTATCTGGATGGCTCGCATCCCCCACATGTACGGGCCATGCGACCCGACGACATCGCAGAGGAGATCATACGCGACGTGGTCGAAGGAATACCGGGCACGAACGTAAAAGCCGGCATCATCGGCGAGATTGGGGTAGGCATAGAATTCACCCCTGAAGAGAAGAAGATACTACGCGGGGCCGCACGCGCCGCGGCGCAGACTCAGGCGGCCCTCACGATCCACATGCCTGGCTGGAAGCGTCGCGGCCACGAGGTGTTGGATATTGTGGCGGAAGAGGGCGGCGACCTGGCCCACACGATCCTGGATCACATGAACCCGAGTCTTTACGACTTTGAGTACCAGGCCGGCCTGGCGGAACGGGGCGCTTTCCTGGAATATGACATGATTGGCATGGACTACTTTTATGCCGACCAACAGGCCCAGTCGCCCAGCGATGAAGAGAATGCCGCGGCCATCAAGCGGCTGATCGACGCGGGCTATCTGCACTCGCTCCTGCTGTCACAGGATGTCTTTCTCAAGATGATGTTGACCTGTTACGGCGGGTGGGGATATGGCTACATCCTGCGCCATTTTGTGCCACGGTTGCGACGCCACGGCGTGACCGACGAGCAGATTCAGACGCTCCTTGTCGAGAACCCCCGCCGCGCCTTTTCTGCCCGCCATCGCCAGGGGGCAGGGCAATAGGCGCGGCGCTCCCCGGCAGCTTTGCTGCTGCATAACCTCTGTGACGCGGTGCTGCATTTGCCTCTTCAGGGCTTCTTTCCCACGACCGGCAGGTAAAGCTCCATCCGGCGAAATGTTGCGTCCAGTGTCACGGCGTCGGCCAAAGGGGGGCTGCCCGTATCGGTGGCAACGACCCGGATCCGTAAGTCGCAGCTTTGCTCTTCCTGTCCGGTGGGCGCCAGGCGCAGCACCCCTGTTCCGTCGCCGTGATCGATCAGTGTGACAAAGCTCGGGGCCCGCTCTAGTGCCAGCGACAGCGGGCCGCCATCGGGATCGGCGGCTGTCAAAGGCAGCTCGCTCACCTGTCCAGGCACCGAAAGGGCCCGATCGGCTGTTTTGAGCTGTGCCAGGCGCGCCTGTATACTGCTGTTGCTGCTCCCTTTATTCAAACTCCCATACACCTGCCCGTTACCTTTTCTATGCACAAGCTGTCGATACATTCGTTGCCCACGGCGAGCCAGCCAACAAACCATTCCACCAGAAAGCCGATGATCTATGTTAACGCCAGCCGATCTTCGCTGTGAATACAGCATGAATCCGCTTGGGATCGATGCCCGGCAGCCGCGTCTGAGCTGGAAGGCGCACTCGCGCACGCGCGGGGCACGACAGACCGCGTTCCAGCTCGCCGTTGCAGATAACCCTGACGATCTGGCCGGCGCACGCTGGATCTGGGACACAGGCAAGGTCCAGAGCAGCCAGTCTGCCCATCATCCCTATGCGGGCCCCACCCTGCAGTCTCGCCGCCGCTACTGGTGGCAGGTAAGGCTGTGGGACGAGCACGATACTGCCTCGAGGTGGAGTGAAGCAGCTTGCTGGGAGATAGGGCTGCTCGAACCCCAGGCATGGCAGGGCAGTTGGATCACGCCAGCCTGGGAGGAGGATGTAACGTCAGCGCAGCCCTCGCCTCTGCTGCGCCGCGAGTTTCAGCTGAAAGGCCCGGTAGCGGCGGCAAGGCTCTATATGACGAGCCTGGGCCTGTACGTGGCACGGCTGAACGGCCAGCAGGCCGGAGATTGGCACTTCACGCCGGGCTGGACCAGCTACCACAACCGCCTTCAATATCAGACATACGATGTGACGGGCCTGGTACATGCTGGCGCCAATGCCCTCGCTGTAACGCTGGGCGACGGGTGGTATCGGGGGTACCTGGGCTTCAAAGGCAAGCGCAACCTCTACGGTGACCGGCTTGCGTTGTTGCTACAGCTGCATATCACCTACGCTGATGGCAGTGAAGAGACCGTGGTCAGCGATGCGCAGTGGCGCGCAGCCACGGGCCCGATCCGTGCGTCCGACATCTACAATGGCGAAACATATGACGCCCGGCTCGAACGGCCGGGTTGGGATAACGCTGGCTACGATGACAGCGACTGGGCCGGCGTGCGCGTCCTGGCGTCGCCCGGCACGGAGCTCGTGGCGCAGCACGGCCCGCCCGTGCGCGCGGTGGAGGAACTCAAGGCGCAGGCAATCAGCCAATCACCAGCGGGCGAGACGATCGTGGATTTCGGCCAGAATCTGGTCGGCTGTGTCCGTCTACGCGTGCGGGGGAATGCGGGGGACACGGTGACTGTGCGCCATGCCGAGGTCCTCAACGGGGACGGTTCTCTGTACACGGAGAACCTGCGGGCGGCCGCACAGTCCGACCGGTATACCCTAAAGGGGGCCGGCGAAGAAACCTTCGAGCCGCTGTTTACCTTCCACGGGTTCCGGTATGTTGGGATATCGGGATATCCGGGCGATCTCGCGCCTGACGATATTACCGCCGTGGTGCTCCATTCTGATATGCCTGCTACCGGTGACTTCTCCTGTTCACACCCATTGCTCAACCAGTTGCAACACAATATCGTATGGGGGCAGAAGGGCAATTTCCTCGACGTGCCGACCGATTGTCCGCAGCGCGATGAGCGGCTGGGCTGGACCGGCGATGCCCAGGTCTTCGCCCGTACTGCGGCCTTCAACTTCCTGATTGCCCCATTCATGTCCAAGTGGCTGCGCGATCTGGCCGCGGATCAATATCCCGATGGCGCCGTGCCCCACGTGATCCCCGATCTATTGCGCCTTGACGCCACCAAGATCGGTGACGCCAGGCGCGCGGCCGGCGCCACCGGGTGGGGTGATGCTGCCGTGATCGTGCCGTGGACCCTCTATCTGTGGTATGGCGACAGGCAGATCCTGGCAGAACAGTATCCCAGCATGGCAGCCTGGGTCGAGTACATGCGCAGCACCGGCGAGAGCGATCTCTATTTTGGCTACGGTTTTCAGTTCGGTGACTGGCTTGCCCTGGATACGCCGGTTGATGGGGCTGTATTTGGCGGGACTGACCCAATGCTCATCGGCACGGCATTCTACGCCTATTCCACCGATCTGCTGGCCCGAACTGCGCGTGTCCTGGGGAAACGGGGCGACGCGCGCCGCTACGCTGCGCTGCACCGGCGCATTGTACGGGCCTTCCAACGAGAGTTTCTCACGCCAGCGGGCCGCCTGGCTTCTAACACGCAGACGGCCTATGTGCTGGCGCTGATGTTTGATCTCCTACCTGAGTCCCGGCGTGCGGACGCGGTGAACCGCTTGGTAGAGGACATTCGCAGACGGGACAATCACCTGTCCACGGGCTTCTTGGGCGCTTCTTACCTCTGTCCTGTATTGGAGCGCTTTGGCCGGATCGATGTGGCCTACGACCTGCTCATGCAGGAGAGTTACCCGTCGTGGCTCTACCCGGTGACGCATGGCGCCACCACGATCTGGGAGCGCTGGGATGGCCAACGTGCCGACGGCACCTTTCAGAATCCGGGCATGAATTCCTTCAATCACTACGCCTATGGCGCTATCGGCGCGTGGATCTATCGCACCGTGGCGGGCCTGGATGTCGATCCCGAATATGCTGGCTTTGTGCGGGCTCGCGTTGCTCCTCAGCCCGGGGGTGGGCTGTCGTGGGCCAAAGCTTCACTGCAGGCCCAGACGGGTCTTTACGCGGTGGAGTGGCAGCTACGTGATGGGCAAATGCATATGACCGTCGCCGTTCCGGCCAATGGCGGGGCCGTGGTCTACCTGCCCGGCGCACGGCTGGAGAGCGTCATGGAAAGCGGCGCCGCGCTCGGTGCTGCCGAAGGATGTCACAACCCACGGCAGATCGACAGCACGGTCGTTGTGGAAATCGGCGCCGGTGAATACGACTTTCACTACGCCTATACACCCGAAACTGAGCGCGCACACGTCTCTCCCTGATCCGTACTCGTATTGATGTCCCTTCTCGCCGGCGACAGGGAGGCCGCGATCCGGTCCACCTGTCGCCGGCGTCTTTTACTGTCTAGCCTGCCACGGGAAATTGTCAGGTTCTGCCCGCGATCGCGTCGTTGACGGTGGGGTTCCGGAGTGTTATCCTGAGTTTGTGAAATTGACAACAAATACTGCGCCGGCAACAGCTCATTAGTCCACTTCAGCGCTCTCTGGCCCCTACTCCTGAATCCTTACTCCTGAATGAGGTGTACGGCGGACCACACATTGCATGTGAGACACATGCAAGGAGGCCCTGATGCGCGATCGTGCGCTCTCTGCGCGCGTGCTGTACCGAGCCGTGGCGCTCTTGTTGCTGTGCGCGCTTGTTCTGCCACCCTCCCCTTCCCTGAAGGCCGCCCCCGTCAAACTATCCTCATCGGTTACCCAGTTGGTCGATTCGTTTGCCGCTACGCTCAATAGCAACCAAAGCCAGCAGCGCAAGGCGGCCATCGCCATCTTGCAGCATTACAACGAGTACAAGAGCCTGGTGGCCACCGGCAAGGTGGACAAGAGCGTGGCGCGCGTCCTGGACGAACACCTTGTCCAGATGTGCCAGGAGACCTGGCGCGATGTCGCCGTCCGCCAAGGCAGTGGCCTGGATCATATCGTGCCCGTAGGCACGCTGGGCAATCGCTGGGAGAATCCCGCCTACATCCCGGGCAAGAGCGACAAAGATTTCATCCCGCGGGGCAGAAGCGCCAGCGAGGCGGTGGGGGACTTCAACCAGGTTTTCGAACAAAGATTTGGCCTGTCGCCGGCCAGCGTGGACGTCAACGTCCTCGACCCCACGGATCCGTCGAGCTGGCCAGGGCGTTATTCGGCCGCTACCAACGTGGAGAAATACAACACCGCGGGCGGGAACAAGTGGCTGGCTGCGGAAGAGTATCTACAAAAACCGAACCTGTGGCGCTTCGACCCTGCTTCCGGCACCATGCGCGAGGTCTATTACGAAGGGGTAGTGAAGACGCCGCCCCCGGCGCTCACCAAGGGCGACGCCTTAGGGTGGTACAGCGACAACACGCGTTTTCGCGCCCTTTTGGGCGATAAGGTCGTTGAACCAGAACTGTTGGCCCTGAAACAGGCCAAGTATGACCTGCGCAACGCGGATGCGTTTCGCCTCGCTGGCGGCACACTGTCAGAAAGCGACGCGGCCATGCTGCGTGCGACCCAGTTGCTCCGTAACGGCAAGCCGGATGCGGCGCTTGGTGTGATGATTCAGCTAACCGGTGAAACCAACCCGCAGCGCGCGTTGGCGGCCTACCTCCGCTCCATGGATGAGCTGAACAGTACCATGGGGCGCTTCATTGCCGACAGCCACGTACGGCTTCTATCGTCTTCCCTGGCCAATAGCAAGCTCACGCTTCAGCTTACCAACGAGATGGCCGCCTCAATTGCGAATCTTCCGCGTACCCAGCGCGTGGCTGCCGTCGAGGCCCTGGTGGAGCGTTTTGGCAAGAGCAAGGCAGATGAGATCGTCAAGCTTGCCGACGTCTTTGAGCGGCGGGCAGCGTGGGGCCTGACCTATTTCGACGATGCCGCGATGGCATCCTTTGGCAAGCGCTACGACCAGTTGACCGGCGCGGAGCGCGCCGTGCTCCATGGGGCAGACGAAGTGGCTGAATCCTTCCTGAGCAAGGCGGCGCGCGTTACGGGGTACGTCTTTTCGGGCTATGCCATCTACAACGCATATGTGCAGGGCGCCAAACACGGCACGGGTACCGGCATTGGCAGCGCGATTGGCCGCGCCTTTATCGAGGCCCTGCAGGCGGGTGTGCCCATTGTGGCCATCGGCGAGCTCGTTGCCCAACTAACCGCCGGCGCGGTGCAGCTGGGTGCGGCGGCGTACAAGAACGACGTCCTCGAATCCCTCTACGACCTCTACAAGAAAGAGCAGAATCTGGATTTTCTGCTCGATATCCAGGGCGCCTTGCCCTACTACAGCGGCGGTCTGCGCCAGCTTGCCATCGACCTGAAGATGGAGAACCCCAACATCACCGAGGCTGAAATCCGCCAACAGATCGGCGACTATTTTGCCCGGCGCCTACAAGCCGAACAGGCCGCAGAGGCGATGAAGGCGCGCGTGCAGAATCTCCTCGACTGGCTGCATGCACGTGACATCGAGCTGGTGGACGCAACCAACGTGGACGGGCTTAGCGCCGAGGAGTCCCAGCTGATCGCCGGCCTGCTCGAGGCATACCAGCGCCTGGAAGAGCAGTTTCGCCGCGATGGTATTCTTGCCAACGACGAAAACATTCTGGCCGCGCTCTGGCACCTCTACCACCGCGCCGGCACGCCTGAGTCCTACGAAAAGTTTCTGCGCGAGCTCTACCGCGGCTTTGGCAAACGGTACCCACCGGCCGGCCAGCCGCGCCAGTGCAAGGACAAACCGGTCATCCAGACCAGTCGCAGCGCGACCGTGATACGCGCCCAGGCGCCACAAAAGACGGGCCAGTTGCTGTCAGTCTCAGGCTCGTTCACCGAACGGGTCGATGTAGCCTGCGATCCCGCGCCAGTGGTGGCGCCCGTTGAGATCAGCGCTGGCGGGCGTATCTCTATCACTGTGGACGGTGGATCGCCTGTGCCGTGCACGTGGAGCATCTGGAACGCCGGAGCCGGACTCGCTGTTGACTACATCCCGCAGATCGGGCGCAACCAGGGTCCGGCCCAACGCATTGCCGAGACATCTCTCACCTGCGAAAGTGGTGAGCCCAGCAATACTCATGTTGAGATGGGCGGTGATGTGCCCGGCCCAGGCCAACTGGTAGCCCACGTGGCGGTGCCCGGCGGCTGTGGCGCCCTGACCTGTGGCTGTTTCGAACAGTCGTTTAGCGGCCAGGTCACCATGGTTGAAGTGCGGGCCGACGCGGCGGCACAGCCCGGCACGGAGCTCGACAACGGCGACCGGGTGGTTACCGGCGATAACGGCACGACCCGGCTGATCGTCCCGGGATTTGCCAGTGTGACCATTCGCAAGAACAGCGACCTCACCTATGTAGATACGGCGGCCAGCGAAAGTCAGGCGCAGGCTACGTGCGGTGGAGCGCCCGCGCTCACCCTCAACCAGGGCAGTCTGCGCTTGCGTACCGTGCCAGGAGGGCAGCCCATGGCGGTGCAGGTCAGTGGTCGCACGGTGCTTCCGGAGGGCACGGACTATGTGGTGGAAGCCACCGCGACTGGCGGCCGCGTCACGGTTTTCACGGGGGCAGTGACCATCGAGGATTCGGACGGAAAAACGGTCACGGTGCTGGCAGGCCAGTCATTCGAGTGGCCGGGCGATGTCATGAGTGACGCTCAGATTCGTGCTGAAGATGTTGCTTCGGAAGAAGCGCCCTACGCAGACCTGCTCCTGGATGACACGACGCCGGCCCCATACGGTGACTGGCCCGCAACCTTCTCCGGAGAGCAAATGCCTGCGCAATGGGTGTGGTCCGATCCGGGTCAGGACGCAACCTGGACTTCGCCTGAACCAGACACCATCCAGGTCACGGCACCGGACGGCAATGCGCTGTGGAGCCAGCAGGCGACCGCGCCCCTGTTGTTGCGCAAGGTCACGGGTGAT
>JACFMY010000234.1 GCA_019455155.1 Caldilineaceae bacterium | reverse complement strand
CCAGGCTGCGGCGCGCATGGAGCTGGAAGATATCGTCCGCCTTCGCCAGGAGACGCGCTCGCGCGGTCCGCACGTGGAGAGGGTACGGACACTCTGTATTAAGCTTGCTGCGCGCTCATCCAGTGAGGTAAGTGTGGCGATCTTGAAGCTGGTCGACGATTTTGTCACCACCACCTGGGTACTCCACCACCTGACCAAAGTGCTGGAAAAACTGGTTCATGCCACCTACGCGCCAACGGAGCCAAAATAGGGGTAAACCACGGCGCCGGTTGTTCAAGAGACTGGCGTCTGGTCCGTGTTGAACTCGTCCAATGATCCGGTAACCAGATAGACGGTGCGCTCTGCCACATTGGCCGCTAGATCGCCGAAGCGTTCCAGTTCCCGGGCAACGCGCAGCAGCTCGTAGGCGGCCTCCGCCTTCCGCGCGCTCCCTGACGTGGCCATCTGCTCCATCATCGCGGCGAACACACGCCTGTACAGCGCGTCGACCTGGTCATCCTGCCGCGCGACCGCACGGGCGAGGTCCGCGTTGGCGTGGGCGTAAGCGAGCAGCGCCTGCCGTAGCATTGAGCCAACCAGCTCACCCATCTCCTTCAGCTCAGGTAGCGGCTGGGCGAGGTCGTTCATCAACTGTGGGATCGCCTTGGCAATGCCCTTGGCCTGATCCCCCATGCGCTCCAGATCGACAATCATGTGCATGGCAGCCATGATGACACGCAGATCGCGGGCCGCGGGCTGCTGTGTCACGATCAATGAAAAACAGCGCTCCTCGATATCAAAACGCGCTTTATTCACCATGCGATCCGCAGCATAGACCTCGCGCGCTTTGTCCAGGTTCAATGCTGCCAGCGCGTCAAGGGCCAGCTTCAGCTCCTCCTGTACGCGGCTGCCCAAGAGCAGGATTTCATCACGCAACGCGTTCAGCTGCCGGTCAAAGTGAGGTCGGGTACTTGTGTTTGTCATCTCGCAGGTAAGGTGTCTATGCGGATCAGCCGCGACGTCCGGTGATATAGGCTTCCGTCAATGCCTCGCGGGGCGCGCTGAACAGGGTGCTCGTGTCGTTGAACTCGACAAGCTCGCCCAGCCAGAAAAAACCTGTGTAGTCCGAGGCGCGGGCTGCCTGTTGCATGTTGTGAGTGACGATGACAATCGTGTAGTTTTCAGCCAGCTCGCGCATAAGCGCCTCCACGCTCAACGTGGCCACCGGATCCAGGGCCGAGCAGGGCTCATCCATAAGAATCACATCGGGCTTGACGGCAATGGCACGGGCAATGCAGAGGCGCTGCTGCTGGCCAGGATTCAAGGCCAAAGCTGGCTCACGCAGCCGGTGCTTCACCTCATCCCATAGGGCGGCGCTTTGAAGGCTGCTGCGCACCATTTCGTCCAGCTCCGCCTTGTTTCTGGCCATGGACAGCACGCGCGGCCCAAACGCTACGTTGTCATAGATACTCTGTGGAAATGGATTCGGGCGCTGAAAGACCATCCCAATCCGTTGCCGAAGCTCCACGACATCCACCTCAGGAGCATAGATGTTCTGGCCGTCCAAGAGTATCTCACCCTCGACATTGGTGCCGCTGATGGTGTCGTTCATCCGGTTTAGACAGCGCAAGAAGGTGGATTTTCCGCAGCCCGACGGGCCGATGAGGGCCGTTATGCGGCGCTCACGAATGACCATTTCGAGCTGCGTCAGCGCCTGAAACTCGCCGTAGTAGAAGTTGAAATTGTGTACTTCGATCTTATTGTTCATCGGTACCGTTATGTTTCCGGCGGTCGAAAACGTCCCCTGGCTCGAATCCGGCTAACCGAAGCGACCGGTAATGTAATCCTCAGTGCGCTGGTCCCGCGGCTGGACGAACAGGCGACCTGCCAACCCCACCTCGACCAGCTCGCCGTCCAACAAGAATGCCGCTCGGTCGGCGATGCGCGCGGCCTGTTGCACGCTGTGGGGGACCATGATGATGGTGTAGCGCTCCTTCAACTCGAACAAGGATGCTTCCACCGTGGCAGTAGAGAGCGGGTCCAGGCCCGACGTCGGGTTGTCCAAGAGGATGATCTCGGGCTCGAGGGCCAGGCTCCGTGCTAGGCATAGCCGCTGTTTTTGACCACCCGACAGAGCAAAGGCAGAGCTGTGCAGGCGATCTTTGACCTCGTCCCACAGCGCAGCTTGTTGCAGCGATCGCTCAACCCGGCTCTGCAACTCGTCCTGGTTCTGGATACCACCCATCTTGAGACCGTAGGTCAAGTTATCGTAGATGGAACCCGGGAGTGGCGTAGGCAGAGCAAACACCATACTCACACGGCGCCGCAGGTCATAGACATTGACGCCTCGCTCGAAAATATCGCGCCCCTCGATGAGCACAGTCCCTTGCACACGCATGCCATCGATGAGATCCGACAGGCGATTGAAGAGGCGTAGCAGCGTGGTCTTACCGCTGCGCGCCGGCCCAAAGAGCACAAAGACTTCACGGGGATAGATGTCGAGATTGATATTACGCAGCGCTTCCGCATCGCCCCCGTACGACACAAAGAGATTGCGCACAGAAATGATCGGTTCGGCCATGGGTCACCACTCCCTGCGCCGGCGCATCTGGGTGCGTACCAACGTCGCAATCAGCGTCAACGAGAGCACCAGCAGCAACAGCACCAACGCCGTGCCATACTGAACGGAAAGGGGCATGCCCGGCACCTGTGTTGAGATGACGTAGAGGTGATAGGGCAGCGCCATGGTCTGGTCAAAGATCGAGTGGGGCAATTTCGGCAGATAAAAGGCAGCCACGGTAAAGAGAATTGGCGCGGTCTCGCCGGCCGCGCGTCCCAATCCGAGAATGATGCCCGTTATGATGCCGGGCAAGGCCTGGGGCAACACCTGGTGGCGGATAGTCTGCCACTTGGTGGCACCCAGACTCAGGCTCACAGTGCGAAACTGGCGCGGCACTGAGAGGATCGCCTCTTCCGCCGTGCTGATGACCACCGGCATGGTCATCAAGCCCAATGTCAGCGAGCCGGCCAGAATCGATGTCCCAAACTGCAGAAACAATACAAACATGCCGAGACCAAAGAGGCCATAGACGATGGACGGCACACCGGCCAGGTTGATGATCGCCATGCGAACCAGACGGGTGAGCCGGTTATCGCCGGCATACTCCGCCAGATAGATGGCCGCAGCAATCGCCAGCGGGAAGGACGCGATGGCCGTGCCCAGCGTCAACACGACCGTGCCGACGAGCGCCGGCATGATGCCGCCTTCCCGCATGCCGCTGCGCGGCGGCTGCGTCAAGAATTCCCAGCTAAATGCCGGAAACCCGTTCACGATCACATAGAGAATCACCAGAATAATGGGGACAACGACGACATATGCCACGGTGGTCAAGGCTATCGCGGCAATTCGGTTCGTTTGCTGGCGCGTCATAGCTGCCCTCCCGTGCGCTGACGCCGCGCACCCTGGACACCGACCAGCCGCCCCGCCAGTGTGTTGATCGCCAACGTAATCACAAAGAGTACAATGCCGATGCCAAACAATGTGTTGTAATGCAACGTTCCCTGGGCGACCTCGCCCATTTCAGCGGCGATCGTGGCCGTCATCGTGCGAATGGGCTGGAAGAAGAGACCGGGGCCCAGGGCGGGAATGTTGGCCGCATTGCCGGTGACCATCATGACGGCCATGGTCTCGCCGATGGCTCTGCCAATGCCCAACATGACCGCAATCACTAGTCCCGAACGGGCGGCAGGCACCACGACCCGCCAGATCGTCTGCCACTGCGTGGCGCCGATGGCCAACGCGCCGTCGCGATATTCGCGCGGCACCGCGTAAAGCGCGTCTTCAGCTATGCTGATAATCGTGGGCAGCGACATATAGGCCAGGATCAGCGCCCCGGTGAAGGCAGTGAGACCGGTCGGCGCACCGAGTCGCTGAATCAAGGGCGCCAGGGCAATCCAGCCCAGAAACCCCATGACGATCGAGGGAATCCCCGCCAACATCTCAATAATGGGCTTCAGGATCTCGCGCTGCCACGGAGGGGCAATCTCGCCCAGATAGATGGCCGACGTCAGGCCCAGAGGCACGGCAATCACGATGGCCCCCACCGTGACGACCAGCGAGCCAACCAGGAGCGGGACCAGCCCAAAGATCCCTTCGATAGGATACCAACGCGTGGCGAAGAGCTGCCGCAGCGGAATGTCGAGAAAAGCCGGCATTCCCTCACGCAGCAAGAACAAGAAGATGAGCGCAATGATGGCGATTGCGGAGACGCCTGCCAGCTTAATGAGATTCTCAATGATTAGCTCACCCCACCGTACCGGTGGTCCGGCTGCCTGGCGCCTATCGCGCTCGGCTGGCGATTCAAATGTAGCCATGAATCTCACTCCTGCGATAGGGGTACAAACCCCAATTCAGCAACAATAGCCTGTCCTTCAGGACCCCGAATCCAATCCACATACTCGAGTATGGTGGGGTCCTGCGCGCCTGTCGTATACATATACAAAGGCCGCGAGATCGGATAACTGCCGTCAGAGCCGCTGGCTACGCTGGGCAGCACGTAGGGTGCGGAAGCGTCCACTGCAACCGCAATCAGCTTTTCGTGCGCTGGGTCCACGTAGCCAAGGCCGTCGTAGCCGATGGCGTTGGGATTGCGCTGTACCTCACTCGTGATCCCAACCGACGACGGCATGAGCAGCGTCTGCGGCGCAAAGATGTCCTTGTTCTCTTTCTTACCCTTGCGCACCACCTCTTCGAGGAAATAGACATGTGTACCCGAGTTCGTCTCACGCGAGACAAGAATGATGGGCGCGTCGCGGCCGCCGACCTCCTTCCAGTTCGTGATCCGTCCGGCAAACATGTCTGCGAGCTGGTCGACGGTAAGCCTCTCCACTGGGTTCTCCTGGTTCACCACGATAGCCAGCGCGTCAATGGCGACAATGTGTTCAACTGGATGGACGTCGTTGGCTTGTGCATCCTCGATTTCGCTCGTCTTCATCTGGCGCGATGCGTTGGCAATGTCCACCGTACCGTTGATCAGCGCAGCAATGCCAGTGCCCGAGCCGCCTCCAGTCACCGCGATCGAGACATCGGGCCTGATCTCGCGATACCGCTCGGCCCAGGCCAGTGCCAGGTTGACAAGCGTATCAGACCCCTTGTTTTGAATCGCACGCTGGAGGCCAACGCCTGACCCGGCATCAGCCTGTGCCGGCCTCGGCGCGCAGCCAGACAGAGTGGCCAACAGGCAAAGAGCGACCATCCACAGCAGAGGACCCGTAATTCTGGGCACCACAAATCCTCCTTCGCTAGGCAACGCAGGTACGACTATCGATTCGAATGCCAGCTATGCACGCGGGGGATGTCACGCAATGGGAAACCAACCGTCCATTTCAATGTACCATAAACATGCACGGGGCGCAGATTGACATAGCCTCAAACAACGATTGATCCCTGGTCACTCTCTATGGGCAAGCTGGCTCCTCTATTGCAGAGATAGCCTTGGGCGCCGCCGATCTGGTAAGCTATACCAGGAAGCCCCTGCGCCCGTACCGGCTGACGCGGTCCCGAACGGGCACAGATCCAGAGAGCAGCAACGACACATTCCGTAAACGTGGAGCAGATCATGCAGTTTTCTTCTTTCGGCACCAAGTTCACGAGCGACTCCGGCGTCCTGACATTGATGGATGATCTGGGCAATGCCCTAGCCGCAAGGGCCGGCAAGGTCTACATGCTGGGCGGTGGCAATCCGGCCAAAATCCCCCAAATGCAGCTTGCGCTGCGGCAGCGTATGCAGGCCATGTTGGACGATGAAGAGAGCTTCGAACACATGGTGGGCGATTACAGCGCGCCGGAAGGGGCCAAGCGCTTCAACGCGGCGCTGGCCAATCTCCTGCAACGGACCTACGGCTGGGACGTTGGCCCCGAACATATCGCGCTTACCAATGGCAGCCAGACCTCGTTCTTCTACCTCTTCAACCTTTTTGCGGGCATCTTTCCTGATGGCAGCCAGCGCCGGATCCTGCTACCGCTGACGCCCGAATATATTGGCTATGCCGACGCAGGGCTCACCGCGGATCACTTTGTTTCCTACCGGCCCGACATCGAGTTCCTGGGGGACCGGCTGTTCAAATATCATATCGACTTTAGCGCGCTGGTCTGCGGCGACGATATTGGCGCCATCTGTGTCTCGCGGCCCACCAATCCAACTGGCAACGTGCTCACTGACGCTGAAATCGCCCATCTCAGCCGTCTGGCGCGCGACCGTGGCCTCCCGTTAATCGTAGACAATGCCTATGGCTTGCCCTTTCCAGGTATCCTCTACACCGATGCCCAGCCAGCCTGGGATGAACAGACAGTCCTCTGTATGAGTCTGTCCAAGCTGGGTATGCCCGGCCCGCGCACGGGCATTGTGATCGCTCACCCGCGCATCGTGCGCGCCATCACCGCGCTCAACGCCGTCATCAGCCTCGCGCCCAGCAGCACAGGCGCCCTGTTGGCGCTGGACATGGTGCAGTCGGGTGAAGTCATCCGCCTGAGCCGTGAGATTATCGGCCCCTTCTATCAGGCCAGGGCCGAGCAGGCCGTCGTCTGGCTGAGCGAGGCGCTAGGCGACGTGCCGTGCTACATCCACAAGCCAGAGGGGGCGTTTTTCCTATGGCTCTGGTTCAAAGATCTGCCCATTACCAGTCAGGAGCTCTACACACGGCTGAAGGCGCGCAATGTGATCGTCCTATCTGGCCACCATTTCTTCCCTGGCCTGGCCGAAGCGTGGCCTCACAGGCACGAGTGCCTACGCGTCAGTTATGCCCAGGATGAACAGGTCGTGCGCGAGGGGCTGCGGATCATTGCCGAAGAGGCGCGGCGAGCCTACGATGAACCGCCGCGACGCGCGCCGGCCGCCGCCACACCCCAAGACCACACCACCTGATCGGCGAAGAGGCAGGATCTCAAGTTGCTGGAAGCAGGTGAGCAAGAGCGCCAGGCGTACGGGGCGCCCAACTGCCATCTTATCGCGGGTACCCAATAATATGCCAGAATGTGGCATGAACCTAGTGTAAGCTGGAGCAGGCACGTGATGCAGTGGTACACCCGGAAAGGAGGTTGCCATCGTGCAAAAGATCGACCTGCGCAAACAATGGAAACACCTATATAGTCCTTCCTCGAAAACGCCAGAAGTAGTCGATGTTCCTACGCTCCAGTTTGTCGTGGTGGATGGCCAGCTCGTGCCTGGCGAGCTACCGGGCGAATCGGCCCAGTTCCAGGAAGCGATTCAGGCCCTATATGGTGCTGCGTATACGCTGAAATTCATGTCGAAGCAGCGCAAAGAGAATCCGATTGATTTTCCAGTGATGGCTTTGGAAGGGCTCTGGTGGTCAGCGACCGGTGCGTTCGATTTCAACCGCCCGGCCGATTGGTGCTGGCGGTTGATGATCATGCAGCCAGAGCATATCACCCAAGAGACGCTGCAGCAGGCTCTGGAGCAGCTGGAACGGAAGAAACCGTCGCCGGCGCTGGGCAAAGTGAACCTTGTTGAGTTTAGCGAGGGGCTCAGCATTCAGATCATGCATATCGGTCCCTATGCGGAGGAGCCGGCCACCATCGCCAGACTCCATGCCTTTGCTGACGAGCACGGGTACCGCCTGCGCGGCCAGCACCATGAAATCTATCTAGGTGACCCCCGGCGCGCCGCACCGGAACGGCTCAAGACAATTCTTCGCCTGCCCGTTGAGCCCGCCCTCGAACAGGCCACTGCCGCGCGGAAAAAGGCATAGGAGGAGAGCTTGAGCCAGGCTTTCGAGATCGTTACCGTTGATGCCAGCAACGTCCAGCAGTCAGGCTTCTTCTGCTACAAGAGCAAGCCAAAGTCACCTGGCTACCAACGTAAGCTTAGCTGGTTGCACCAGCGCTTTGCCGAAGGTATGCGCATCAAGCTCGCGTGCACCAACGGTAGATCCATTGGTTTCATCGAGTATATCCCTGGCGAATATGCCTGGCGCGTGCTCGACGCCGCCGGCTATATGGTCATTCACTGCCTTTGGGTGGTGGGCAAAGGTAAGGGACAGGGCGGCGGATCGCAGTTGTTGGAGACATGTGTTGAGGATGCACGCCGTGCAGGCCTGGACGGGGTCGCCATGGTCACCAGCCGCGGCAACTGGTTGGCGGGCGCGCAGCTACTCTTGAAGCACGGTTTCGAAGCCGTTGACGCCGCGCCGCCTGCTTTCCAGCTGTTGGTCCGGCGCTTTGGCCGTGCAAGACCCCCAACCTTTCCCACAAACTGGGATGAGCGGCTGCAGCGGTATGGTGATGGTCTGACCGTCTTTCGTTCCGACCAATGCCCCTATCTCGATAACGCGGTGGCCGTTGTCCAAAAAGCGGGCCAGGCGCAGGGCCTCTCAACGACCGTTGTCGAGCTTCAAAGCGCTCAGGAGGTTCGTGATCTGGCGCCCTCAGCCTACGGCGTGTTCGGCATCGCATATAAAGGGCAACTGCTGAGCTATCACTATCTGAGTGAACAGGATCTCTCCCAAAGACTCGTGGGCACAAGCAGCCTATAGCCATGATCGTGCAGTGCATCAGGGGCAGATGTACGCCAATTGTAAGCTTGGGAGCCCCAAGGAAAGCACTTTAGGGGGACCAACAGCAGCGCAAAAATGGTACAATAGGAATGTACGCAATATCCTCCGCAGATGAAAACACCCTGGCGGTGCGGCAACACCGCCAGGGTGCACACCAAACCGCTGGGCATGGCAGCGGTGGAGTAGTACGACTATACCACAGCTAAGGTGTGTTTGTATCCACTGGCGTAGGTGGATATAGGGTCACCTATCGAATCGCGATACCGGGACCTCAGCGGTTAACCGCTGAGGTTTTTTGTTTTCACCTTTCGTTTCCCGGAAGACAGTCGCTCCCCCTCTTGGACAGTATCTGACATGACTGTACGGTTTTTCGTGCAGGGAAGCACAGGACGCGGCGTTTTTGGGCCCGTAAAGGTCCAGATCGCCCTCCGGCTTGTCTGCGCGCTAGATCGGTCACCTATGTGACCGGGAGGAAGGCTCATGAAACGCGTGAGTATGTTGGTGTCAGTGATCGTTGTGCTGGGGCTGCTGCTCAGCTCAGGCAGTGTCCTGGGCCAGGAGCCCGGCACGCCAACGAAGGACGAAGCGGACACAGGCCTCGCCCTCACCGCCATTGTTGCGAGCAAGATGTCCTATCAGGGTGTGTTGAAGAAGGGCGACAGCCCGGCTAACGGCACCTTCGATATGACCTTTACGCTCTACAACAGCAGCACATGCACCGACCCGCCGGTCCAAACCATCAATATGGCCGGTGTGAAGGTGGAGAATGGTCTATTTACTGTGGGTTTGGAAGTCAACAAAGGCTACTTTACCGGCCAGGCCCTCTGGTTACGCGCAAAGGTTGGAGATAGTCTCTTTGGCTGCCAGGAAATCATGCCAGTACCGTACGCGCTTACAGTGCGCCCGGGTGCGCTGATCTTCGCCGAAGACAACTACTACGCGCTCTTCATCAATAACAAAGGAACGGGCGACGGCTTGCGCACTTATGTCAATACCACGAGCCCTTACTACGCAGGGGTTTACGCGGTCAACAATGGCACGGGGACCGGCCTCTTTGGCATTGCACAGGGTGGAACCGCTGTACGCGGTCAGGCCAACCAACAGGGCGGCATTGGCGTCTACGGTAGCGCACTCTACAGCGGCAGCGATATGTCCAAGACCTACGGAGGCTATTTCGTCTCCAACAGCCGGCTTGGCACGGGCGTCTACGCCAAGGTCGGCTATCCAGGCTCAGGCGCGAAATACGCCGGCTATTTCGAGGTTGACAGCGAAACCGGCTGGGGCGTCTACTCCACGGTTCGCGGCCAATATACGAGCTGGGCCGTGCGCGGCGAACAGACGGGAGGCACGCCAACGGGCGGCGTCGGTGGCGGCTGGTTTTCCACTGACTCGGCGAATGGCGTTGGCGTAATGGGCCAGGCCCGCGCCAGCGGCGGCACCGGCGGCTACTTCTACACCGATGGGGGAA
>JACFMY010000233.1:9813-10045 GCA_019455155.1 Caldilineaceae bacterium | reverse complement strand
TGGTTTGGGCGCCTGACGGGGAGGCCGCGTTTGAGCCATTGCCAACAGAACATTGCCGTAATGTTGGCTGTGCGCGACAATGATACGCGGGAATGATAGTAGTGGACGCGGTATGACAAATTCTGACGCAGATGGGCGCAGAGCGTAAGTAGGCCGTGTCCAGTTCGGTTGTGCTCCCGCCTCGAAGTTCCGGCGTACCAACCGGTCATCTGCGTAACCGTCTATGCAAAGG
>JACFMY010000233.1:0-9803 GCA_019455155.1 Caldilineaceae bacterium | reverse complement strand
CATTGTTGGTGGCGGCATCATCGGCTGCGCCATTGCCCGTCAGCTTAGTCGCTACCACCTGCGTGTTGCCCTCTGTGAAAAGGAAGCAGAGGTCGGTTTCGGTACGACCAAGGCCAACAGTGGCATTATTCACGGCGGCCACCATGCCAGCCCGGAGACCCTGAAAGGGAAGCTGGAGTGGGAGGGTAATCGAGGCTGGGATCGGCTCTGCGCTGAGCTAGGTTTTGGCTTTCGGCGTATCGGAGAACTGACGGTTGCCCTGAACCAGGAGCAGCTTCCTGTTCTCGAGCGCCTGCTGCATCATGCCACGGTCAAGAATATCCCCGGCGTAGAACGGTGGGATCGGGAGCGCGTGTTGCGTGAGGAGCCCGCGCTGACACCGTCGGTCGTGGCTGCTGTCTACGCGCCTACCACTGGGGTTATCAACCCCTATGAGGCCTGTTATGGCCTGGTGGAAAGTGCGCGCTTGAACGGGATCGACCTGTATCTCGACTGTCCTGTCTGCGGCCTCCACTCCGACGCGAACATGTGGACCGTCTCCACGCCCAAGGGTCCCCTCTATGCGCGATTTGTCGTCAATGCGGCCGGGCTCTTCGCCGATACCATCGCCGGCCTGGCTGGAGCAGGTACCTTTACCATCCGTCCCCGTAAAGGTGAGGAGTATCTGCTGGATCGGCGCCTCAAGGGGTTGGTGCGTCGCGTCATCTTCCCGTGCCCTACGCAAGTTTCTAAGGGGATCCTGATCATCCCTACCTATGACGGTACAATTATGGTCGGCCCCACGGCAGAGGGCGTGGACAGCAAGGACGACCTGGCTACCTCAATGGCTGGGAGCGAAACGATCTTTGGTGCGGTCAGACAGCTTGTGCCGGGTATTAGCGACAAAGATGTGATCGCACAGTTTGCCGGGCTACGTGCCCCGGCGGACACAGAGGACTTTATCATCGGGCCAACTACAAAACGCGGTTTCATCAATGTGGCGGGTATCCAATCGCCAGGCTTGACCGCGGCGCCCGCAATTGCCGATATGGTGGTAAAGATTCTGGGTGATGAGGGTCTGGCCATGACGGAACGGGACGATTTTGTTCCCGACTTGCCCCGCGCTGTGCATTTTGCCGGGCTGGATACGATGGAGCAGATGGCCCTCACGCGCCGCGATCCACGGTATCGCCGCATCGTCTGCCGTTGCGAGTTTGTGACGGAAGGCGAGGTACTCGACGCGATTGAGCGAGGCGCCACGACGCTTGACGGGATCAAGTTCCGGACACGCGCGGGTATGGGGCGCTGTCAGGGCGGTTTCTGCACAACGCGCTGCCTGGAACTGCTGGCCGGCTCTCTTGATATCCCACTCACGCAGGTGACCAAACGTGGCGGCGACTCCTGGTTGGTCTGTGATCGCAAAGAAGCGTGAGCCGCGCAAGTGCCATGTGCATGGTTACAGAGTGGTTCGTTTCTTTAGCCCAAAATAGCCATGATTACGCCAAAGCCTGTTCATTTACGCCGTTCCTATGATGTCGTCGTCGTTGGGGGAGGCCCGGCAGGGTTAGAGGCCGCGACCGCCGCGCAAGACGCCGGAGCTGAGCGGGTGTTGGTGGTAGACCGCGAGAAGGAGGCCGGCGGCATCCTCCGCCAGTGCATTCACACCGGCTTCGGACTCCATCGTTTCGGCGAGGAACTGACGGGCCCTGAGTATGCCCAGCGTGTCATTGAGAACGTGCTGGAGCATGATATCGATGTGCTGACCGACGCGTACGTGCTCGATGTGGACAGCCATCGCCAGGTAAAGCTCCTTTCGACCCAGGCTGGCGTTTCGTTGGTTGATGCTGGAGCTGTCGTGCTGGCCATGGGCGCGCGTGAGCGCACACGGGCCTCCATTAGCATTCCTGGCACGCGGCCAGCAGGAATCTATACCGCCGGCCTGGCTCAACGCATGGTCAACCTCTATGGTCTGTTGCCTGGCCGGCGGGCCGTCATCCTCGGCTCGGGGGATATCGGTCTAATTATGGCGCGGCGGTTGACCCTGGAAGGGGTCGAAGTGGCGGGCGTCTTCGAGATCATGTCTCACGCCAATGGGCTAAACCGCAACATCGTTCAATGTCTCCACGATTTTGATATCTCCCTCTCTCTCTCTACCACGATCGTCGAGATCCATGGCCGCGATCGTGTCGAGAAAGTAACAGTCGCGCCGGTAGATAGCCAGCTCCGGCCCATCATGCGCCAGGCCCGCGACGTGGTCTGCGATACGGTGTTGGTTTCCATTGGCTTAATTCCCGAGAATGAGCTCTCACAACAGATGCGCCTGCGCATGGATCTGGCAACCCGCGGGCCGATTGTCAACAGTGCCATGGAGACCTCCCGCGATGGCGTCTTCGGTTGCGGTAACGTTGTGCACATTCACGATCTGGTTGATTTCGTCAGCGCCGAGGCCCTTTTGGCCGGATCCAACGCCGGCTACTTCGTACGCGGCCGGATGCCGGCTCCAGACAATGTGCAGCTTCAGCCTGGCGAGAATGTCAGCTACTGCGTGCCCCATACCATTTCAACCGAACGGGAACACACGGTCTACCTGCGCGTACGCACACCGTTGGAAGCATGTACATTGCGCCTGTACGAACCCAACAACAGCTTCGTTTACACAAAGAAGTTACGGTACGTCTTTCCCGCCGAAATGGTGAACCTGAAGCTGCGACCTGCGCTCCTCGAACAGTTCCACGGCGGCAAGCTTCAGGTCGACATCGTGCCGAGAGAGGTTTGATGGCTATGGATGCCCCCGTCACGTTTACGTATCTTTGTATTGGCTGCCCCTTGGGATGCCGGCTGGAGGTGGATGAAGATGAGGACACGCACTCAATTGTGGAGGTGCGTGGATTCTCTTGTCGCAAGGGTAAGGAGTATGCCCTCCAGGAGCATGAGCGTCCCCTCCGCATGGTCACGACGACTGTGGATATCAGCGGCGGCCCGTGGCCGCGGCTACCCGTCCGTACCAGCAGACCGGTACCCAAGGAATACGTTGTTCTTATCTGCGACGCGTTGCGCAAGATCCACATCGCGGCGCCGGTCCATCTGGGTGATATAATCGCCTGTAATGTGCTTGACAGCGGCGCCGATATTGTTGCTGCCTGTGACATGCCCGCCGCCGCATAGAAACAGTTACCATCGATATTCCGTTCAATTACATTGCAAGTTTTATGACCGAGCAAACGATCATTGACACAGACAATTCCTTCAAAGAGAAGCTCTGTCCAGGGCTGACCGGTGAAGCCAGCCTGGTAGTTACCGATGCCAATACCGCTATTGCGTTGGGCAGCGGTTCGGTGCCGGTCCTGGCCACGCCAGCCATGGCCGCACTCATGGAGGCGGCCGCCGTGCATGCGCTTGCTGGCGTACTGGGCGAGGGTCAGAGCTCCGTTGGCGTCCATCTGGACATACAACACCTGGCCGCTACGCCCTTGGGACTTACAGTTCGCGCTGAAGCGCGGCTCATGACCATTGAAGGTCGTCGTCTCACCTTTCGCGTCTCCGCATTTGACGATGAGGAGCAGGTTGGCGTCGGGACCCACCAGCGCGTGATTGTCGATACGGACCGCTTTCTGCGCCGGACCGCATTTAAGGGGAAAAAAGGCTAATCGCTTCGCTTTCCCATGTCTACCCACCGCGTTCTGCTGCTCACAACTGCCCATAGCTATCGCAACGAGCCGTTTCAGCGCGCGGCCGGACGGCTCGACATCGAAGTGATATTGGGCATCGATGCAGTGCAGCCGCCCGTACGTGTGCAACCTGGCCGGCTGGCCCTCGATTTCAACCGGGTTGGCGCAGCCGCCAGTGCAATCGTGGAGTTTGCCCACACCCACAGTCTAGACGCGATCCTGGCTGCGGATGACAGCGGTGTCGTGCTGGCTGCGGAGGCTGCAGGCCGGCTGGGGCTTGTCCACAACAGCCCTCAGGCCGCGCAGGCTGCGCGTGACAAGTACGTCATGCGCTCGCTTATGGCGGCGGCGGGTGTACCCTGCCCATGGTTCCGTACCTTCTCTACGGCTGACGACCTGGAAAGTGTGGCGGCGTCTGTACCCTACCCATGCGTGGTCAAACCGCTCAACCTGAATGCCAGCCGCGGAGTCATGCGTGCGGACGGGCGGTGCGAGCTGGTCGCGGCGATCCAGCGGCTCGCACGTATCCTGGACGCCGCCGGCGTTGATGATGATACTGGCTCCGCTCATCGTGCCCATCCCTTCCTGGTGGAAGCATTCATTCCTGGCATCGAAGTCGCGCTGGAAGGCATACTCGACGATGGGGAGCTGACGGTACTCGCCCTGTTCGACAAGCCAGATCCCCTCGATGGTCCGTTCTTTGAAGAGACAATCTACGTGACGCCGTCAAGGCTGCCCGATGATGTGCAGGCGGCCATTGCGGCGAGCGCGGGGCAGGCCGCCCGCGCCATTGGCCTGCGTACCGGCCCGATCCATGCCGAGCTGCGCGTAAACGAGAACGGTCCCTGGCTGCTGGAGGTGGCAGGTCGATCCATTGGCGGACTGTGTGGCCAGACCCTGCGTTTTGAAATGGACATGTCGTTGGAGGAGCTGATTCTACGCCAGGCCTGCGGTCTGCCCTGGCGTGGGGTGCGCCGGAATGCGCAAGCTACGGGGGTGATGATGATCCCCATCCCCGAAGCAGGCATATTGCGGGAGGTTGAAGGTCTCGACGCGGCCGCGGCTGTCCCTGGCGTCGAAAACGTGGAGATCACAGCAGCACGCCATCACACACTGCTGCCCTTACCAGAGGGTGACAGCTATTTGGGCTTCATCTTTGCCCGGGGCGAGACGCCAGCCGCCGTGGAAAGAGCCCTGCGCGCTGCACACAAACAACTGCGCTTTCACATTGTGCCAGAGTTTATCATCATGCAAGGGCCGGCAGCGTCATAAGGGCCGCTGCCCCTGGGTCCGATGCCGGGCACGACGTGCGGTGGGCAGAAGCTATTTCTTGCGTTGACCCTTTGACGGCTGCAGTTCGGGCGTCCAGCCTTCCGGCATGGGGGCCTCGTCACCAAAGAAAAACTCTTCCATCTGCTGCTGCAAAAACTCCTGCGCACGGGGGTCGAGCAAGGTCAGCCCGTAGTGGTTTATCAAAATTGTGGCATGCTCAAGCCACATTTCCCAGGCCTGGCGCGAGACATTCTCGTAGATGCGCTGGCCCAGCTCGCCGGGATAAGGTGCCTTGTCAAGGCCCGGCAGCTCCCGCCCTAGTTTGACACATTGCACTGTGCGCGTCATCTTCAATTCTCCCTGGTCGCAGAATTGTCCATTGCACTGATGCTTCATTAAACCATTAAGCCGTTCAGAAACCAAGCGTCACGCTAGTTCATATGGTTGTCGAGCTATGCCGTTCCGTTTCGTCTACTTCGCCTCTTCCGCCTCTTTTGCCCATACGGTGCTCTGTAGCTTGCTTGAGCACGGCTGGCGGCCGGAAGCCGTTATTTTGCCGGCAACCGGTATCGCCGGGATCTCTTTCGCTGCTGACTGGGCCCGGCTGGAGCCGACGCCTACCGATGATCTGGATTCCATGGGCATTTCGCTGGCGCCATCCTACGTGCAGCCCACAGCGCTACACACTGCTTGGGCGCAGGGCGTCCCCGCCTTTGCTGTGCGGCGCCTCGGAGCGCCCGCGGTTGGAGATCTCCTGCGCGCGATGACCGTCGATGTCGCGTGCGCAGCCTGTTTCCCGTATCGTGTTCCGGTCACCTTGCTGCAGATACCGCGCCTTGGGTTTCTAAATGTCCACCCGTCACTGCTTCCCAACTACCGTGGCCCTGTGCCCCTGTTCTGGCAGTTGCGTGCGGGAGAGCCGAACATGGGCGTGACGGTACATTGGATGGACGCGGATCTCGATAAGGGAGACATTGCCGCGCAGCAAAGCGTAACCCTAAGTGATGGCCTATCAGGTCCAGAAGCCGATAAGCTCTTGGCAGCAGAGGGAGCCCTGCAGCTAGCGCATGTGCTGGGCGAGCTGGCAGGAGGCCGGACGCCGCGCCGCGCCCAGCGCCCAGGCGGCAGTTACCACTCCTGGCCAGGAGTAGAAGACTTCACCGTCGATGCGGGCTGGCCGGCGCGACGTATCTTCAATTTTATGCGCGGTACAGCTACCTGGGCACAACCCTACCGGCTCGCCCTCCCGGACCGCACGCTGTGGCTCATTGAAGCAGTGGCCTGGCATGCCGAGACACCCGCCACCGAGGTTGTCATGCACGGCAACACGGCCCACATTCGCTGCGCGCCAGGCACACTTGTGGCGCGGCTGCAGGAGTCAGCGTAGGTGGGGGAAGCGAATCTCTGTTGTTGTGATGGGGACCCTCACAGCCGAGGCAGGGTAATCCCGTGCTGGCCCTGGTATTTGCCTTTGCGGTCAGCGTAGGAGACCTCGGGCGGCTCCCCTTCAAAGAAGATGACCTGCGCGATTCCCTCATTCGCGTAGATCTTGGCGGGCAGCGGCGTGGTGTTGGAGATCTCAATGGTGACGTATCCTTCCCACTCCGGTTCAAAGGGCGTCACATTGACAATGATGCCACAGCGAGCATAGGTGCTCTTACCCAGGCAGATCGTAAGGATGTTGCGGGGGATGCGGAAATACTCGACCGTACGGGCCAGCGCAAAGCTGTTGGGCGGGATAATACAGACGTCACCCTGATAAGGAAACATGGCCCGCTCGTCGATCGCTTTGGGATCGACCACTGACAATTGTCCGGTGGCAGGGGTAAAGATGCGAAATTCGTCCGCGACACGGATATCGTAGCCAAAGCTGCTCAGGCCAAACGATACGACGCCCTCGCGCATCTGGTTTTCTACAAATGGCTCGATCATACCTGTTTCCAGCGCCATACGCCGGATCCAGTGGTCGGGTTTAATGCTCATTCCATGAACTCCGTCATTTTCATCCACATGTGCGCCCTTCTTACCCAGGATCGCCCGCTGCGGCCTGGCGCGTCCCATCTTGCCGTCCTGCGCGCCAGATCATACCGCGTTCAGGATTGAAGAGGAAAACCAGGCCAAAGATGACCGTCGCAACCAAGACCATGGCAGGGCCCGAGGCAATGTTGAGATAGTAACTGAGATAGAGCCCGGTGACGTTGCCAGCGACACCCAGCAAGGCGGCGACGGCCATCATCGCCGGCAACCGGCGCGTAAGCAACTGTGCGGTTGCCGCCGGCGTTACCAACATGGCCAACATGAGCGAGATACCAACTGTCTGCAGCGCGGTCACAACGGTCAAGGCGATGAGCGCCAGCAGAAGATAGCGCAGGAAGGTGGCGGGGAGCCGTAACACCAGCGCCAATACAGGGTCAAAGGTGAGGACTAGAAACTCTTTGTAGAAGAGGGCAATGGTGACCAGAACGACTAGACCCAGAGCGAGCGTTACCAGCAGATCACTCTGCGATACACCCAGTACATCGCCAAAGAGAATGTGGGTGAGGTCAACTGCATAGCTGCTGGCAGTGCTCAGCATGGCAACGCCCAGGGCGAACGCGCCGGCAAAGACGATACCAATCGCCGTGTCTTCTTGCAGCTCGCCGCGCTGGCTAATGACACCGATGAGAAAGGCCGCTGCCAGCCCCGCAATCAAGGCCCCCAAGGCCAGCGACCAACCGAACAGATAGGTCAGCACCACGCCCGGGAGAATCGCGTGCGAGAGCGCATCCCCAAAGAACGAGAGTCCCTTGAGGACCATGTAGGAGCCGATTACGGGGCAGATGATCCCCACCATGATAGCGGCCTGCAGGCCGCGCACCATGAAGCCAAAACTTAAAGGGTCTGTCAACCAGTGAAGAGATTCCATCAGAGCGGGTGAATCCCAATGCTTGGGTACGAAATGATGCAGGAGCGCCTAATGTGGCGGGCGCAGGTTGGCCACTGTCTCGTGCTCGACTGACTGAACCGCGGACGGTACGGTGTGGGCAATGTGGGTCACGTCCATGGGGTGGCCGCCACCGCAACAGGTGTCGGTCAATATGAGCTCGCCGTCCTCTGTATGGACAACGTGCATTTGCCCGCCGTAGGCCTGAAGCAGATTATCGGTGGTCAATACCTGGGCCGGCGGGCCAAATGCGATCAGACGGCGGTTTAGCAGGGCAACCAGCGGGAACATCTCAGCGGCCTGGTTCAAGTCGTGCGTGGCCACCAACACCGTGATTCCCTGAGCCTGGAGGCGCTGGATGATGGAGAGAATCGCTTCCTGGCTTGGCATATCCAGACCGATGAGCGGCTCGTCCATGAGCAACAGCTCGGCTTCTTGGGCCAGGGCACGGGCCACGAAAATACGCTGCTGTTGGCCCCCTGACAGCTCGCCGATCTGGCGGCTGGCGAAGGCCGACATGCCCACTTCGGCCAGGACTGCTTTGACGCGTTCGTGATCCTGGCGACCGGGCCAGCGGAATAGTCCCATCCTACCGACGCGTCCCATCATAACTACGTCGGCTACCGTGACTGGAAAATCCCAGTCGATGGTCTTGCGTTGCGGCACGTAGCCCACGCAGATATGTCCACGGGGCCCGCTGCCATAGATCCGCGCCTCACCTTTCACCGGCTGTACGACGCCGGCAATGACATTAAAAAGCGTGCTTTTGCCTGCGCCATTGGGCCCAACTACAGCCACACGTGCACCCCGTTGCAGCCGTAGGCTGACGGCATCGAGCGCCAGTGTGCCGTTGTAGCGTACGCTGACCCCTCTGAGTTCCAGCGCGGGCACACCATCATCGTGTACGGGGGCGCGGCGAAAAAAGCTTGTCATGACACACTCCAATTGAGACGGTTTTTCAATTGGTCTATTATGGGCGTCGCAGCGTCGAAAGTCAAGTTTGCGTCCCGGACGGGCCAATTTCAATTTCAAGGGTAGCGCTTCCTGGCAGCTCTGCCCGCCGGCGCTGATCACTTTACCTTCATGGGCAGGCCGGCGACCATGAGCAGGACTTCGTCAGCCACCGCGGCCAGGCGCTGATTGGCCCGCCCCAGGGCGTCCCGGTAGAGACGTCCCAGCGGGTAGGCGGGGACGATACCCAGGCCTACTTCGTTGGAGACGATGTACCAGGACGCATCACTGGCTCCATAGGCATGGAGCAGCCCGTCCACCTCCTCGTTGAGTGATGCGACAGCAGCGGCTTCGTTTGCATCCTCCGGCAGGGCCAGGAGCGCGTTGTTGGCCAGCAGGGTGAGACAGTCGACCACCACCGCGTCGAAGGGGGCGGCCCGTTGTGTCTCCAACGTGGCGGCAATCGCCGCACCCGTGTTGCGCGGGGCCTCCAGCGTGTGCCAGGTAGCCGGTCGCTGCGCCTGATGGACGGCAATCCGGGCACGCATTTCGTCGTCCCACGCCTCTGCTGTCGCCACGAAAAGGACCTGTTCGCCGTGCGTAGCCGCCTGCTGCTCGGCGTAGGTGCTCTTGCCGCTGCGAGCCCCGCCCAGCACCAATGTCAAACGTCTGCCCATCCACTACTCCCCTTTGAACCGGTACACGCTGGCAGAGAGCGCGGCCAGCGACGACCAGAAATCTTCCTCGCCAAAAATCTCTAGAGTGACGACACCTGTGAAGCGACGCGCCAGGAGCAGGTGCACAACCCGGTCTAGCTGTTCTGGAGGCACATGTGCCAGAGACGCGTGGTCACGTTCATTGGTGCCGTGGAGATGGACGACCCGCAGGCGTGGCCAGGCTGCCCGCAGATGAGCAATGGGATCATGCCCATCCAGCCACAGGTGTCCAACATCAACGCAGCGCGAGACGCTGCTCCGCATCACGACCGGGGTGACGAAGTCGGCAGGGTA
>JACFMY010000232.1:5769-10085 GCA_019455155.1 Caldilineaceae bacterium | reverse complement strand
CCGCTTTCCCATTACGGTGCTCGAAGAACTCGCCCACACGCTGGTGCCCGATGCGGCTGCCAGCAGCCATGAAAGCCTGGGGCATATCCCCAATAGCGTCGACAATCTCGACGAAAACGATCCATTCGTGCGCACGGCTGCGGACTTTCCCATCTCTACCCAGGTGCGCTATCACTCGATCGTGGCCCAGGCCAATGCCGAAGTGGCCCTCGCTGATTCCGATGATGGTCTCGTGCCTTACCGCAGCGCTCATCTTCCCGGGGCGCAATCCGAGAAAATCATCATTTCAGGACACAGCGTGCAACAGAGCGCGGCGGCAGTGCTGGAAATCCAGCGCATTCTGAGAGAGGACATTGCTCTGCGGGAAGCGCATTTCATGCAGCCATAGACAACTGCCATCTGCTGTACGCAGCCGAGCTGATTTGGGCAAGCTTCTATCTTTCAGATGGGCGTAGTGCACTCCTCTGTAATGCGTAGGTCGTAGGTTCGATTCCTATTTCCGGCACCAGATTTAAGCTAACAAGCTGTAAGAAAGTATCGAAAAATCAAGGGGTGGGCCGGGTTCCCGTCCAGCCCCTTTTTTCATGCCCTCCCGGTCCGTCCCGGTGTTAGTGCCGACCCAAAACTGACCATCTGGGGGTGCGGACGAAAACTTGGACTACCAGGAGGTAGTTCATGTATTCCTACGAAGATCGAATTCGAGCGGTTGAGCTCTATATCAAGCTGGGCAGGCGCGTCAGGCCCACGATCCGCCAGCTGGGTTATCCAACAAAGAATTCTCTGAAGGGCTGGTACAACGAATACCAGCAGAAGCTCGACTTGCCAGCGGGCTATGCGGGCCGGAGACCCAAGTTCTCGAAGGAACAGAAGGCGGCAGCTATCGAGCATTACCTCGCTCACGACCGCTGCATTGCGGCCACCATGAGGGCTCTGGGCTACCCCTGCAGAGGGTAGCTAACAGCTTGGATTCGCGAGGTGTCCTTGAATAGATTTCACGTACAGCAAGAAGTTGGAAACTTCAAAGGTACGGAGAATCGAGATGAAAGAAGGCAGGCTGCCCAAGAGGCAGTACACAGAGGAATTCAAGGCCGAGGCTATCAGGCTTGCGGCGTCGGTCGGCGGGCACGAGGCCGCGCGACGTCTTGGGGTGCCGGTGGCGACGTTGGGCAATTGGTCCAGAAAAGGCATTGCAGCGGCCGGCTCTGGCGGCGCGGCTGTGCCGCCCAGTGAGGGGCCCACTCGGCGCCCGGTGAGCGAACTGGAGGCAGAGAACAGCCGCCTGCGCAGAGAGTTGGCCGACGCGAAGCTGGACGTGGAAGTCCTTCGAAAAGCGACGGCGTACTTCGCCAGGGGGTCGCGATGAAGTACGCCTGGATCGATGAGCATCGCGACCAGTACACCGTCAGCCGGCTGTGCCGCGTGCTGCAGGTGTCCCGCAGCGGCTACTGCCAATGGCGCGTGCGCCCGCCCAGTGCCGGCACACTCGCGAACCAAGCTTTGGACGCAAAGGTGGCGGCCATCCACGATGCAAGCCGCCGAAGCTATGGCCGCCCTCGGATCGTCCACAAGCTGCGCCAGCAGGGCGAAGTCGTCAGCGCCGAGCGAGTGCGGAAGAGCCTGCGGCGCCAGGGCCTGCGCCCGGTGTACAGAAGGCCGTTCGTGGTGACCACCGACTCAGCACATTGCCTGCCGGTGGCGGCGAATCTGCTGGATCGGCGCTTCGACGGCTGGCAGCCTGATCAGGCGTGGGTGGCAGACATAACGTATGTGGCCACCGGCGAGGGCTGGCTGTATCTGGCGGCGGTGATGGACCTGGCTGGCCGGCGGATCGTGGGCTGGTCGATGTCCGAGACCATCGACGCCACGCTGGTGTGTACTGCCTTGAAGTCGTCCTGGTGGCAGCGCAAGCCGCCCAAGGGCCTGCTGGTGCATAGCGACCGTGGGGCGCAATATGCGAGCGGACGCTACCGGGCGCTGGTCGCCGAGTTGGGCATCACGATGTCCATGAGCAGGAAGGCCAACGCTTGGGACAACGCGCCGATGGAAAGCTTCTTCAAGACGCTGAAGGTCGAGCGCATCTACCAGGTACGCTACGACACGCGGGCGCAGGCCAGGCTGGACATCGTCGACTGGATCGAGGGCTGGTACAACCGCCAGCGCTTGCACTCGGCTAACGGCTTCCTGCCCCCGGTGATCTGGGAGAGCACCAGCTTGGCTGCATGACTTGATGTACGTGAAAACGAGGCAAGGTCACACCTCACGCCGGTTCGCTTGCGCTTGCCTGCGTACTCCGCGTCGGAAAAGCTCAGCTGCTTCATCGGGCTTCCATCATCTCATCTGTTCAACACGTTCGACTATATCCGGACGAACTTGTTCAGAGTTTCCCTAACAACCGGAGCTCCAATGCGAAGCAAGCATCTACTGGATCCAGAACTCGCGCCCGTGGTCAAACTCGCGTCTGATGCTGGTATCAAGCCAGGCGGGCAATCTCCGATGATGGCTGCGCTGCTGGCACAGCCGCAGCCTACGTCCGACCAAGTTGAAGCGCGTGAAGTAAAGATCCCCGGGCCCGACGGCGCACCCGATGTTCGGGCCCTACTATATTTGCCTAAGAACGCGGTCGGTTGTCGCGGGGCGATCTTGCATATCCATGGTGGCGGTTACGTATCTGGCGCCCCCGAAATGAACGCGGCGAGCAATCTAAATAACGCTGAGGCTCTGAACTCAGTTGTCTTGTCCGTTGACTATCGGCTCGCACCGGAAACAAAATTTCCTGGTGCGATCGAAGATTGTTATGCGGCGCTGGCTTGGATTCATGAGCACGCCTCTGAATTGGCAGTCGACCGCACCCGTATTCTTGTCAGCGGTGACAGCGCAGGCGGCGGCCTCGCGGCGGCGCTGGCATTGCTCGCGCGCGATAGGGGTAAGTATGCGATCGCCTACCAGCATCTGGTCTTCCCAATGATCGATGACCGCACGGCGATTGATCCCGACGTATCACCCTATGCAGGGGAGTTCATCTGGACGCAGGCCTCAGATCTGTATGGCTGGACATCATTGCTCAATTGCGCGCCCGGCTCGCGCGAGGTGTCCTGCTACGCCGCTGCGGCACGGGCAGAAGATCTTGCGGGATTGCCACCCACATTCATCATGTGCGGGGCACTAGACCTATTCCTTGAGGAGAGCCTCGAATATGCCCGACGGTTAATGCGGGCTGGGGTGCCCGTCGAAATGCACATCTACCCTGGCGCTCCACACGGGTTTCAGATGGTGCAGACAGCAGTGGTGAGCCAACAGGCAGTTCGCGACTCCACGGCAGCGTTGTCAAAAGCATTACGAGGGACGAGACACGAATGAGCGGTGATCCGCTGCTCATTCGGCGCAAATGCGATCAGCATGGATTTCTTTGAAACTGGTCGTTTTGCGTCGTATTGACGCGCAGAAGCGGCGCTCCGCACTAGTAGCTATAGTGCGGCGCCCTTTCGCCTTGAGAAGGCGTGGCGACGGTGGCGAAACATTGTCTTAAGAAGGCGACAGTCATCAGGGCGGCCTCTACGTCGGTTTGTCGCTATATTGCGTTTGCTCAAGGAAATCCACAATCCGTTCGTGGTAGTCCTGTCGATGACTCGGACGTCCACTGCCCGCCAAGGAATGCGTGCCCCCAGGGTAAAGGACCATCGTGGCGTCGGCCTTGCCACTGCGCACTAGAGCGGATTTCACCCGTTGGGTGCTGGCCCGGCTGCGCCACCATCGCTTCGACACCGTCGCCCAGGTCGATGCAGCCATCACCGAACTGCTATCGAGCGTGAACGACCGGCCGTTTCAGAAGCTGCCCGGCAGCCGCGCCAGCGTGTTCGCCGAACTGGATGCGCCGACACTGATGTCGCTGCCGCGCCAACCCTATGAGCTTGCCCGCTTCAAGACGGTGAAGGTCCACATCGACTACCACGTCGAGATGGAGGGCCACCGCTACAGCGTGCCGCATGCGCTCGTCGGCCAGGCCCTGGAGGCGCGCCTCACCCGCCACGGCGTGGAGTTGCTGCTGCGCGGCCAGCGCGTGGCCGCCCACGCTCGCAACGAGCGCCGCGGCGGCTACACCACGGTGGAGGCCCACATGCCTGCTGCCCACCGCGCCCACCTGGAGTGGACGCCTCAGCGGCTGATCGATTGGGGCCAACGCATCGGCATGGCATGCGGCGAACTCATCACCCGGCTGCTGCAGACCTACAAGCATCCCGAACACGGCTACCGCTCCTGCCTGGGACTGCTGAACCTGTCGCGCCGATATGGCGAGGCACGGCTGGAGGCGGCCTGCG
>JACFMY010000232.1:0-5745 GCA_019455155.1 Caldilineaceae bacterium | reverse complement strand
CCTCGCTCTGGGTGCCTTCCGCTACCGCCATGTGCGCGACCTGCTGGCCAACAACCGTGACCAGGTGCCGCTGGATGCCGAAGCCGAATGGACCAGTCCGACGCACGCCAACCTGCGCGGACCGGGCTACTACCAGTGAGGACGACCGACCTCACCAGCCCAGAGCCCACCATGAACCCATCCAATCCATTGCACCCACACGCCATGCTCAACAACGCCACCCTGACCCAACTGCGCGCGCTCAAACTGCAGGGCTTCGCCGACGCCTTGCAGCAGCAGCAAGAACAGGCCGACTGCCTGAACCTGTCGTTCGACGAGCGACTGGCCCTGCTGGTCGAGCGCGAGGTCTACGCCCGAGGCGACCGCAAGCGGGCTCGGCTGCTGCAGCGTGCCCAGCTGAAGTACCCCACGGCCACCTTGGAGGACGCCAGCTTCGAGACGGTGCGCGGCATCGACAGGTCCACCTTGATGGGCGTCGCACTGTCGACCTGGATCGAGCGGGGCGAGACGCTGACCTTCGCCGGCGCCACCGGGCTGGGCAAGACGTGGCTGGCCTGCGCGCTGGCCCAGTACGCCTGTCGCCAGGGACACTCGGCGCTGTACCTGAGGGTGCCACGTCTGGCCGAGGAGCTTCGCATCCTCCACGGCGCAGGCACCTTCCGACGTTGGCTCGAGCAGCTTGCCAAGGTCGACGTGTTGATCCTGGACGATTGGGGGACGGGTCCGATGGACAGTGTCACCCGGGGTGACCTGCTGGAGGTCATTGATGACCGGGTAGGCCACCGCGCGACGATCATCACGCACCAGTTGCCCATCGAGCATTGGCACGCCTGGCTGGGCGACGCCACGATCGCCGACGCCATCCTCGACCGATTGATGCAAAGCTGCCGGCGCTTCAATCTCGAGGGCGAGTCGCGTCGCACCGGCAAGGCCGCGCGGGCGGCAGCCAAGTCAACAAGGGCAGTTCAGGAGGCCAGCCAATGATCTGAGCGAACCTGACCGCCCCTAAACTCTGCCCCCTGCGCAGCACCGCCATCGACCTGGGCGGTCACGATCACCGAAACGCGTGGTCACGTTGCCGAAATGACGCCGAATTCACCGCTCGGCGTGCCGGTCACGATGGACCGAAATGGGCGGTCACGTTCGCCGAAATACGCATTTTCTACCTGCGGCCTCCCATGGACGTGGAGATCGACCCGAAGACCGGGATCCTCCATGCCTACGCGAAGATCTTCGACAACTCCTGGTATCCCCACTCCCCAGTGTTTTTGCCCACGGCAGTGGTGGGTGCATCCCCGCTGGGAAAGGGATCAGCGGTGGTTGGGGTGGAGCACGGAGGCCGTTACCACGCTGCCTTGCGCCTGAAGCCTGAAGACGTGGCTGAGCTGAACCGGGTCGGG
Organism: Caldilineaceae bacterium; assembly: GCA_019455155.1. Taxonomy (GTDB): domain Bacteria; phylum Chloroflexota; class Anaerolineae; order Caldilineales; family Caldilineaceae; genus JACFMY01. The sequence continues at coordinate 4,345 of JACFMY010000232.1, read as the reverse complement.
CGCGACGCTACCGGGGATCGAATCTTTTTCAAGGTCCTGAAGGGTGGCCTTCAGCCCAACGGCCTGCCAGACATCGTTCTCCAAGTCGACCGTTTGGAGATCGGCTACAAAAACCAGGTCATCGGCATTACCCCATCCAAAGACAAGGACGCTTGAATGAAGCCACAGACGAAGTTTGCCGCAGCCCTGGGGGTGCAGCCGGGTTGCCCCGTGCAGGTCACGTAAGGAACTGGCGCAAGCGCCGAGCTGCTGGGCCACTCCCAGCGATAGGGGTTGTTCGTCTTCCCCACCAGGTCGGATGCGCAGGCCTGGCGACAAACCGCCATGGATGTGCCCCCACCGGTCCAGTTGTAGTCGCAGTAGTGCATACCCGCGTAACCCTTCGGGAGCAACTTGACAGGTCGGTTGCGTTTGGGCTGTTCCCATCAAATCAACGACAGATACGGATTGTTTGGAGGCACCTCCGTAAACAACAAATGGGGGTCTTGCAAAAGGTAGCCATGCAGGCGCCGTGATTTTCGCGGACCTGTCACTTCGCTGGCCCAGATGTTCAAGCCGTTGGGATGCTTGCGATGCAACTGCAGCCGCTCGAAGCGCTTTTGCACCCATTGCCAATCTTGTTGGGTCTCCTGTTGTGTCAGCATGCCCACTTGTGGGTGTTCTTGTGCGTACCGCTGGAACACGCCAGGGCTGACCAGATACGCGGTGTCGCTCACGGTATGCACGAGCGCCTTCGCATCATTGATGATGAGCTTGCGTAAAGCGATGCCCTGGCGCAGCCACTCCATGAAATGCTCACCGGATGGCCGTGCGCTTAAGGGTGGCGGTGCAGCTATGGCCGTGGATACAGGCGACGTTGGCGAGGTCACAGCCATAGTCGGCATAGGTGCCTCGGAGCGTGCGGCAGATGTGCTGGCTGCATCGGCCTGCTCATTGTGAGAAACGTCGGGCGGGCCGCCCATGCCTACCATAGCTAACATGTCTTCCATGGCATCGGGCATGGCCGGGGAAGCGGGCGGGGGAGCCTGGGCAGCGATGTTGCCGCTTTCCTCCCAACGCTTCGGCTCCTGACCCTCGGCGGCTGGCTTTGTCGCGATCGCGGCCGGGGGTACGAAAGCATCGGTATCTTTGGCTGCAGGCGCTGCGTCGATTACCACGGTGCCAGCGAACGGTGTCGGCCGCTGGCCTGATTCCCAGATCAGCGCAGGAGCGATGCGCAGCAGCGTGAACGAGTGGGACCAGCCGCTGGGGCTGGTCACGGTCGCCCGCCAGACCGCCTTGGCGTCTGGTGTGGGCTGCAACATACCGTGGTCCTGCAGCACGTTGAACACCGCGCTCTGGTTCACAGGGATGCCAACGAGACCCTGCGAAAGCAGCTGCGCACGCAGCTTGTCGGAGACCGTCTTGCTCACCAGCCACAGCGCGTCCTCGGTGAGCCAGCCATCGGAGGCCTCGGGCTGGTTCAGTTTCAACTCTTCCTTGAGTAGATAGCGCAGCCCGTCGAGTAGCTTGCGTTGCAGCGCATGCTTGGGTGCGGCCATGGCGCGCGCCGGATCGCCGCCCAGCTCCTGCGCTACCGAGGCACGGTCGGCTTGCACGACAAGCTCGCCCAGCACGCCGGCGTGCTCGTACTGGCCGGCCAGGACGTAGAGCAGCGGTCCCCACAGGTCGGGATAGCCACTGAGCCAGTCCAGGGCATCACTGTCGAGGAGTTGGCGGTAGAGCAAACCTGTCGCAGCGCTGTGGAGCCGATATTCTCGATCGTCGCGGTAGCGGAAGCGGTATGGCTGGTGCAGCGGGCCATGCCAGGGGTGCCACAGCGAGCCGTCGGCCAGTTCGACGTGCAGATCGACGGCGATCTTGCCGATGTCATGCAGCAGCGCGGCATAGGCGACTGCGGCAGTCCAGGCTTCAGACTGCGCCGCCTGGTCTTCGGGGCTGGCCCCGATGGGCAGCAGATGCGACTGCCGCAGCTTCAGGCTGTAGGCGACGATTTCCAGGCCGTGGTCGAGCATGCCGCCGGGGTAAGCGTGATGATGCGCCTCGGAAGCCGGGAAAGCCTGGACCAGCTCGGCGTAGCGTTCCAGTGGCGCCCGGTACAAGGTGGCGAACTGCTTACGTGAGAGCGACGTGCGCTGCCAGATGTGCTCCAGCAGTTTCTGCCGGCGCGGGGTGGCCAGCAGCGATGCGGCCGACTCGGGCCGCATCAACCCTTTCGGGAGGTCGGATGCGGGAGGTGGCGTCGGAGCGGTAGCGACCGCGGGCCGTTTTCGCTGGAACAGAGAGAGCATGCGGATGTCCTGTCGCGGGCCGAGCGGGGTGCCTTTTTGCCTTTTCGAGGTAGGGCCATTCCCCTTGCAACCCATTCCCTCGCCATTTCGACCCTTTACAGCCTTTGGGTATAGGGCGACGGGTGCTGACCGTCCACCGCCAATGCGGGTTGCGGAAGGGCCGTATTGATACAGGAAGGCTGGCTGTTCACGCCCTACGATGGGCCGATTCTTGGACTCGGGAGAACGCTGTGAGGCCTCAGATTGACAAAGTAAGGAAATTTCCTTACCATGCAGGTATCGCAATCAGGAGAGTCGCCATGCCTGCCATCCACGAAGTCGCCACGCTGACCTCTAAAGGCCAGATCACGCTGCCCAAGCCCATCCGGCAGGCGCTCGGCGTCGATGCCGGCGGCAAGCTCGCGTTCGATCTGCGGGGCAGCGAAGTCGTCGTCACCCGTGTTGATGCCGAGCACGAGGACCCCGCCATTGGCGCGTTTCTGAGCCTGCTGGCCCGCGACATCGAAGCTGGCCGGAACGTCCGGGGCCTGCCCGAGGATCTGGCGCGCGCCATGCTGGAGCATGCTGGCCACGGTGTGAACCTGGACGAGGAGATCGACGGGAAAGTGGAACTCTGATGCAACGGCATGGCTGGACGCTGCTCTTCCACGACTGCGTGATCGAGCAGTTGCAGAAACTGCATGCGGCCGCGAGGCGCGCGCAGGAGAATGACCCGGCGGGCTTCGAGTCCAATGCCAACGTCAAGCTCTTCCGGGCCCTGAGCCAGTTGATGTTGGATGTGGTGCCAGGCGATCCGGCACGCGACGAGTTCCGCCAGGGCAACACCTTGGGACCTGCCCACCGCCACTGGCGAAGGGCCAAGATCGGACGGCGGTTCCGGCTGTTCTTCCGGTACGACTCGAAGGCGAAGGTCATTGTGTACGCCTGGGTCAACGATGAACAGACCCTGCGGTCTTCGGGTAGCAAATCGGACCCGTATGTCGTGTTCGAGAAGATGCTCGGACGCGGGAACCCACCAGACGACTGGCACGCGCTGATACAGGCAAGCAAGCAGGATTGGAGCAAACTGGAATAGGCATCCCTCAGTAGCAGGAGACGACCATGAACACCACGACACGCATCAGCACCGCAGAACGCCTCGGCCGCACCTTGGGTCGCGGATGGCGTGCCTACGTGCGCGGCGAACGCCGGGCATCGAGTTGGTTGGTGTCCAAGGGGATGCCGGCGGCCGGTGCCACCGCGTTCGTGTGGGTGGTCAAGCTGGTTGCGCTCGGGGTGCTGCTGTACACCACCTTCTGGCTGGCGGTGTTGCTACTGCTGGGCGTTGCGGCGGCATGGTTGGCTGGCAATTCGGCTAGGGATGATGACCGCTGGGCGCAACAGGATGAACTGCGCAATGGCGAGGCGGGCTTTGGCCTGTATTCTTCCAATGGCCAGCGGCTCGACCCTCACGACCCGAACGATCCGTTCGATGACTGAGGTTTGGACTGTCCGTCACAGAACCTTGCCGGCTACCTTGTTTACACCTGACCCGGCGCTATCACGCGCTTCCTTGGAGCCGACAGCAAGGTTCTGAGCAATCACCCCAGCCTTAACTCCGACCCACCCCAAGGCAGCGACCCAAAACGTCGGCAGGACCAGAAACATCGTGCCCGTGACGAACATTAGGAGCATGTCACCGAAGGCGTTGTTCAGTCCTACCAACGGGTCGAAATTGGTGTGCGGCCGGTTCCAGCCGAACCCCCAGCCATAGAGCGCGTCGAGGATGGTGCTGTCAATCCAGCGTGCAAGCTGAAACCAGAAGTCCGTGAAGAACAGCGCGAACTGCACGACGCTGACCGTGACCACCGTCTTCAGGTCATAGGTGCCCACGACCAGCACGAGCGGGATGCAGATAACCAGTGCCATCTTGAGCAATGCAAGCACCATGGGCAGGGCCTGCCTCGCGACGTCCATGGCTGGAAACGCGGCAATCGCGCCGACTGCCATCCCAACATCGCCCGTGGCCCGCGTCACGATGTTCGGCAGGGTCTTGTCGATCTGGCCGCCGTAGT
>JACFMY010000231.1:8992-10165 GCA_019455155.1 Caldilineaceae bacterium | reverse complement strand
CCCTCTGCCTGCTGGCGCTGGCCCTATTTTGCTCACCATCTATGGCACAGTCACGCAGCTATTTTCTCAGGGGCAAAGCTGCAGGATAGACGGCTGCCCTGCCAGCAGGCAGCCGTCCCTATGATCTGAACTCATATGATCCGGAGAGGCCGGCGATGGGGGCCGGGTCCGTTACAACGTCGCTGAACGCACGGCGATCTGTTCTTTGACCAGGGCCAGGAATGCCCCGAAGTCCATGCCGTTTATACGAGAACCATCCCGCTTGCGCAGTGAGACCGTATTGTTGGCCATCTCCTGATCGCCCACCACCAGCATGTAGGGCACCTTCATGAGCTGCGCGTCACGAATCTTAGCGTTCATGCGCTCGCTGCTCAGGTCGGCGCTGGCGCGTACGCCCGCTTCGTTCAGCTGGAGAGCGAGCCGCGCGGCGTGGTCATTGTGTTCCAGCGTAATCGGGACCACGCGCACCTGCTGGGGCGCCAACCACACCGGGAAGTTGCCCGCATAGTGCTCGATGAGGAAGCCCACCATCCGTTCGTGCGTGCCCAAGGGCGCGCGGTGGATGCAGAGCGGCGTCTCTTCCTTGCCCTCTCGATTCGTAAAGACCAGATTGAAGCGACCGGGCTGGGCGAAGTCTACCTGGTTGGTTGCCAGCGTAAACTCGCGGCCGATGGCGCTCCAGATCTGGACGTCGATCTTGGGACCATAGAACGCGGCTTCGTCGGGCACCTCCACATAGGGCACGTTGCCGTTGTCCATGGCGCGGCGCACCATGTCTTCTGTCTTCAGCCAGAGCCGCTCATTGTCGATGTACTTTTTCCCCAACCCCCTGCGATGGTGCGTGCTCAGACGCATAACGTATTTCTCGATGTCGAAGAGGGAGAAATACTTCCGGTAGAGCTCGATTACGCCCATGAACTCCGCTTCGAACTGCTCCTCGGAGCAGTAGATGTGGGCGTCGTTCATCTGCATCGAGCGCACGCGCATGAGTCCGAAGAGCTCACCGCTCTTTTCGTAGCGATAACAGGTACCGTATTCGGCGAGGCGCAGCGGCAGCTCGCGATAGCTGCGCGGCCTGTTGCCGAAGATCTTGTGGTGCATGGGGCAGTTCATGGGCTTGACGTAGTAGCGCACCCCTTCCAACTCCATGGGCGGATACATGCCATCGACGTA
>JACFMY010000231.1:0-8982 GCA_019455155.1 Caldilineaceae bacterium | reverse complement strand
AGGTGGCCGCTGCGCAGGAAGAGATCCTCTTTGCTCAAGTGCGGCGTGCGAACCCGCTGGTAACCAGCCTGCGCCTCCATCTCGAAGGCGAGCTTCTCCAACTCCTGGATGATGACGGCCCCGTTGGGCAGCCAGAGCGGCAGACCGGAGCCCACCTCGTCGTCGAAGAAAAAGATCTCCAGATCGCGGCCCAACTTGCGGTGGTCGCGCTTCTTGGCCTCTTCCAGCATGTTGAGGTAGGCGGAGAGCTCCTTCTTGTTGCGCCAGGCCGTACCGTAGATGCGCTGGAGCATGGGGTTGTTCTCATCGCCGCGCCAGTACGCGCCCGCCACCGACATGAGCTTAAAGGCATCCGGAGGAATCTGGCCCGTATGCTCCACATGGGGCCCGCGGCAAAGATCCTCGAAGGTGTCATGCTTGTATGTGCTGATGACAGGCTTCTCCTGGACCTCGTTGCCATATTCGTCGATACCGCCCTTTTCCAGGCCATCGATGAGCTCTAGCTTGAACTGTTGATCGCGGAAGAGGGCGCGCGCCTCGTCAGCGGTTACTTCCCGGTAGACGAACGGGTGTTTGCCGGCAATGATCTGCCGCATGCGCTTTTCGATGGCTTCCAGATCCTCGGGCGAAAAGGTGCGCGGCTTTCCTTCCCCGTCCTTGCCCAGGTCGAAATCGTAGTAGAAGCCCGTATCGATGGGCGGCCCAATGGCGATCTTCGCCTCGGGGTAGAGCTCGAGGACTGCCTGCGCCATAACATGGGCGGCGCTGTGGCGCAGCTTATAGAGTTGGTCCTGCTCATTTACTGGTTGGTTGGCACTCATGATGCAGTCACTCCCTGTTACTCGGCGGTTGTCTGCCAGGTTGCGTGGCCCAACCGCCCGTTCGCATGCTGAATCAACGATCTCTATCTTCCCATCATCATCTGGAAGAAATAGATAAAAATATACAGCCCCAATAGCAGCACACCGATCAAGATCGGAAAGATGATCAGGCGCTTCAACGAAGCAATGAACGCCTCGCGCAGGATCTGCTGCGGCGTCTTCGACGTTGACTGTGACGTGTTCATCGGCTTGGCGGGCGCCTTTGTCTTCTTGCCCTCATCTTGAAAAATGCCCCACAGAAAGCCAAGGAGAAGAGCAAATGCGAAGCCGAAAAGGGCGCCGAAAAAAAATCTATCGAGCATCTCAGGCATGCTTCGTCCTCGGATGATAGGATTCCAAGCAACTGCACGGGGTTGCGACGCTCACCCTTGCTTGGACAAAACTACCTGATGGCCATTCTCGTTGCCGGGCCTTGCTCTTATATGGCAACGATGATATGATTAGAACATGCGTTCCGAACGGTCCGCTACACCTATGTTCGACTGAAACCTATGTTCGACAATTTACCCGACCTCGTTGATCCGCTAGATGGCTGGCTTGGGCGCCTCCTCCACGGCGAAATGCACCAGTTCACCTACCTGCGCAGCAGCGAGTACACGCTCGGCGACATCGACCACCTGCTGCGCCGTTATGGCATCCGCATCTGGGGCCGTGACTACGACGATCCCGAAGAGGGGGCGTTTCTCGTCAAGGCCAGGCAGGCCGTTTGGGCCGAGTATATCCTCTGCCGGGCCGGCGTGCCTCTTACATCCCCCCTTCTCGATCCCAAGAACGGACAGTACCGCGGGCGGCATCCTGAAGGCTCCATGCCCACACCCTGGGACAAAGACGGCATTGGCCCCCATTCGCTCGTCGATCATGTCGTCGACTGGGTGCGCCGCCTGGTAGGCTAGGGCCGGTCTCGATCCCCTTTGTGCAAGCGGGTCAGCCCTGGTTTGCCATCCACGCGGCGGCCCACCGTGTCAGCGTCAGCAGATGGCGCATCCCCCGAGTCACCGGCTGGGTAGCGATCCATTCGTCGGTCCGGTGGGCGTTGCCGCCGTCAGTTATACCCACACAGACGGCTGGAATGCCCCGACTGAGGGGGATATTGGCGTCGGTACTGCTGATGCGCATGTTAAGCTGTGGCTTGACGCTGATGGCTGCCAGCGACTGGACGGCAGCCAGGACGAGCGGGTGATCGTCAGCGATGCCGCCGCCGGGCCGGTCGCCAATGATTTCGGTCGTCACCTCCACACCCGCCTGCTGCCAGCGCACGGTCTGGTACCGGCTCACAATGGCCTGCACCTCCTCTACCAGCGCGTTCAATGCGGCAGGCTCTTCGCTACGCAGGTCTAGCTCCAGCTCGGCCGTCTGGGCGATGGTGTTGATCGATGTACCGCCCCGGATGATGCCGATGTTAAAGGTCGTGCGCGGTGTGCTGGGCGGACGCAGTTGGGCCACGTCGGCCGCCAGCTGCACAAGCGCGTGAATGGCGCTGGCCGTGCCATAGTCGCTCCAGCTATGGCCGCCTGGCGCGGTGGCGCGGATGGCATAGCGCCGCGAACCCAGCGCCCGGTGCACGACCCGTGAGAGCCCCATTCCCTCGATTACGATGGCAGCGCCCACGCGGTCTGCCAGCCGGTCCACAGCCGCGCGCATGCCACGCAGATCGCCGTTGCCTTCCTCGCCCACATTGGCCACCAACCAGATATCCGTGGGCAGGCGCTCGCCCTGCTTGAGCGTCTCGGCCAGCCAGAGCAGGGCGGCCACCCCCAAAGAGTTGTCGCCGATGCCAGGTCCGTAGACGCGATGCTCGGATGCTTCTTTGCGCACGGTCAGGTCGATGTGCGCTGGGAAGACCGTATCTGTGTGCGCGCTGACCATGACGGCCTGACCCTGCTGGCTACCCTGGACACAGGCGTAGACATTGGAGAGGTCGTCCACTTCAACGTTCAGGCCGAGGCGGCGCAGATAGTTGGCAACCCACTCCGCGCGCACTGCCTCAGATCCCGTCGGCGCCGGGATCTGCTGAATCTGGATACAGAGGTCGAGCAGGTGAGATCGTTTGCCTGACAATTCGTTCGCTTCCATGGCGGTTAAAAACAAAACAGCTCCGTCCCATGGGACGGAGCTGTCGCTCGTGGTTCCACCCATGTTGTCCGGACGCATGTCCAGACCACTTGTGGCGCCAGTAACGAGGCGAACCGGATTGGCTTAGTTGTCGCAGCGTTCTGCCAATCGCTCCCAGGTGGTCTTCGAAGGTCGTTCCGACGGTGACTTTCAGCCGTTGATCACCGCTCTCTGCCGGTACGTTGCCCTTCGTCGGTGTCCTGGTCAACGCTTTACCTATTTGGTGGGAGATACTGGACTTGAACCAGTGACCTCTACGATGTCAACGTAGCGCTCTAGCCAGCTGAGCTAATCCCCCCTGACTGCTGCAGAGTATAGCATACGCCCTGATCAGGAGCAAATATTTCAATTGGGGAATACATATCCGGTGGGGCCGCCATTCATGCTCTGTACCTCATCGCGGGTGTCGAGCATATACTGGAGGAGCTGCGCCTCACGCGAGAGATATCTCGTCTCCAATCCCAGGATATCGGGGACGCCGGCCGCTTCCAGGAGCTGTTGTTTGTCGTGGGGCCCGATCTGGAGCGAGATCGCAATCAAAAATGCCAGCGTCAGCGGATCCTCTGGCAGGCGGTCCAGTTTTAGCTTTGTGTTGCTGGCCTTGGAGAGCAGCTGTACGTACTCGACAATCATGGGCCGTACGCGTTCGGCCAGCTCGGTCGCGCGCCGCGTCGCACCGTTGACAATGGGATATTGGACCACGCTGGCGGTGAGATAGCTCTGCGTGTGATGGAGCTCCAGGATCCGGAAGCGCTGCGTGCCAATACAGGTAATATTCATGCGACCGTCGTCGAGCCGCTCGACACGAACGATGCGCGCCGCAGTTCCTACCTCATGCGGCCGGGCAGAGCCGCCGACTTCAGCGCCTTCGGCGATCAACGTGACGCCAAACGGAATGCGCTCTTCGATGCAGCGGTTGATCATCTCCTTGTAGCGTGGCTCGAAGATGTGCAAAGGCAAGACCATGCCGGGAAAGAGCACCACGTTTTTGAGCGGAAAGAGCGGCATTTCCATGGTTCGAATCCGATGCGCCTGATATGGGGCATGACTACTGGTGGTGGCGGGTCCATTGCGTTTCATGGAGTCTCGATGTTCGTTCATTCAACGTCCTGGTCTACGATGGCCAGAGATTCTTCGTCGCTCTTCATGAGCTCGCGCATGACAGTTGTCGCGAACCCGCCTTTCGGAAGCATGAAACGCGTGACCAGATTGCCGTCGATAAGCGCTGCTTCCAGATCGGGTATGAGCAACCGGCCCAGGCGCCGTGTCCCCTCGACGCCAGCCTTGGCTAGGTGCTCCATTGTAACCGGCGAGGCGGCCAGGATTTCTGCCTCCAACTGGCCTGCTTCATCCTGCGCGGCCCACATTTTCGGTCCGTAGATGGGGGCGGTGAAGCTAATCTCCTGGGCAACAAAGCGCGGCTGTTCAACGACCAGCTGTTGTACGTCAAACATGCCGCCCGTGGCATGTTTTTTCGCCACGTCGCCTGCCAGCAGACGATCGAAGGCGTCCAACTCCATGCGCTTGGCTAGATACCGGTTACAGAGATAGCTCTGGTAACAGGACACGAGAAAGCGACGCAACCAGCGATCGTGTTTCCTCACTTCGCCAAGCAGCACCGCCTTTCCCTGGCGCACGTTACCGCCATCCTTTCCCAGGCGCTGTGGACCGAAATAGTTCGGCAGCCCGCGGCGGCGAATCTGCTCGATGATGGCATTGCAGCGTGCCAATGCTTCGTCTGGCGCCGTGGCCAGGTCGGTTACCGTGATGGTAAACCGGTTGCCCAACAGGTGGCCAGGACGTAGCTTGTTACGGTGAAACTCGGCCCAGTTGACCTTTACTGGCAGCTCAGCTTCGATGCGCGCCCTGGCTTCGCTGGCAAAGCTAGCCGGGCGGTGGCCAACTGCCAGGCTAAAGGTCTGCGTCGTGCGCGCATATTTGTCCTTCATGCCGGCGAAGCCGACTTCTCCTCGCGTGACACCGAAGAGCCGAGCCAGGTGGCCCTGGACCTCTTTCGTGGTCAAGCCGTCCTTGGTGAGGTTGACGTATAGATGTTGCCCCTCACCCGTCGCCTCGTACAGGGCGACCTCTTCCACAACAAAGTGCTCCGGCGTGGCCCGTAGCCGCCCTCCAATACCAGGCAGACCAGCGGTAATGTATGGGAGCGTTAGGTCGATATCGTGATTGATATCATTATTGAACATGAGGCTGGCATCCAATGCAGGAAGGGATGTTCCAAAACAGAACCGGCGCGGCGGGTTGCCGTCCATGACCGGGGGGCAGGGGCGTTGTTGTCCGGTCTACATTACTCCTTGCGCAGCGTAATGCCTGCGCGGCGCTGCCGTCATTTGTCTACTTTTCATTGGCAAAGACTGCATGATAGCAGAAAGGCGAGCCCGTTCTGGCTAGGAAGCGGAAGCCGGCCTCTTCAACCCAGTGGACGGCAGTGCCGGCCAACATGTAGGCGGGGTTCAATAGCTCTTCGGTCACGCCCAACCGTGTGCCGGGCTTGAGTACTCGCCGCACTTCTGAGAGCGCGGCGGGTTTATCTGGGATCTCGCCCAGTGTGGAGATGATAATGGCCAGATCGACGCTGTTGTCCGGCAGCGAGAGCGCATAGGCGCCTGAACAGTGGAAGGTGATCCGGTCCCGTACACCTGCCTCAGCTGCTTGGCTTTCGGCACGTTCCAGCATCGCCGGCTGCAGGTCCACGGCGTGTACGTGGCCATGGTCCCCGGCCATCTGCGCTGCAGGCACAGTGAAGAGACCGGTGCCACAGCCCAGATCCAGGACAGTCATACCCGCCATGGCGCCATACATACCGAGCACGCCGGCGGGATCCAGATACTGGCGCCGCAGCGAGTGGTCGAGCACGCTGGCGAATTGGTGGGGGAGAGGATGAGGCTGTAGGTTCTGGGCGGCGCGCAGGGTCGTCTGGAAACCGGCGACCGCGCCAGCGCTGGTTGCCGCCATGTTCACCAAGAAACGCAAGATTGAGGTCACAGCTCGTTTTATTCCTCTCTAAGCAGACTGGCTAGATCAGCGTGTGGACTCGTGGTCTGTCAATCGTCATTCTTTAGCCATTCGGTAGCAACGAATTTATTCGTTCTTCACCTGTCCACAGCGACTAAAGTCGCCACTACCGAACTCAAGTTTTATCCTTGACAGACTACTAGGCCGCGCTGGCCGGGTTGGGCGGAAAGCGGATCTTAAGGACGCCCTGGGTAAAAGTGGCGGTGCTGGCGTCACGCTGTGCCAACACAGAGGGCAGCAACATCTCGCGCTTGAAGTTGCCGATGCTCACAAAGAGCTCGTCGCCCCGCTTGGTCAGCTTGACCTTCTCCAGTTCCACCTGGGGTAGCGGTAGCATGAGAACAAAGTCTTCGCCCTCTTCCTCGATCGACTGTGCCTGACCCACGAAATAGAGCTCACCTGGATCACGATTGGCAAAGAGCGTATCCGCCAGCTCGCGCAGGCGAGGGACGCCGACCATCTCTTTGTCGAACCAGGGGGAGCGCAATATGGGCAGCGGATAGAAATCGCGCTCGATATCAGCCATGTAGCGCGCCTGAATTTCCTGGAGATGGTACAGGTACGGGTCGGTGCTGGCCTCCGCCACCCACGTATTGCCATCGCCGTCACTTTCGATGCCGGGCAGAATACGGTTCACGATCGCGGCATCGACGGGATAACCGAAGAGCGAGAGATAGGTGACGGCTCGGGCGCCCTCCTTGATTACCATCTTCTCCGGGTTCAGGACCACGCGATAGCTGGTGATGGAGGAGTCTGTGAGTACCTTTTGCAGCTCTTTTACGCCCTCGACCAGGTTGTTGAGACCCGTGAAGAGGTCCTTGTCGGGCACAAACCGGTTGAGGAAGCCCGTGGCGATGCGCAACGTGGCGTCCCCCCAGCCGCGCAGCCGCCCTACATACCATTGAAAGCTCTCCGGCATGGTGAGTAGCCGCATGGTTTCTCCCGTGGGCGCGGCATCGACGATTACCCTATCGTAGTTGCCTTCCTTCGCCTGCTTGTTGATGTGGAGCAGGCTGACTACCTCCTCCATCCCCGGGATGATGGCCATCTCTTCTGCCACGGCTTTGCTCATGCCCTGTTTGCGCAGAACGGTGCCCAAGTAGCCTTGCATTTCGCCCCAATGCTCGCGCACTTCTTCGACGACATTGATCTCCTGTGCATAGAGATTGGGGATGATCTCCAGCGGCTGTGCGGAGAGGGCTGTGTCCAGGCTATCCGCCAGGCTATGGGCAATATCGGTGCTGACTACGAGCGTGCGGTAGCCCAGTTCGGCGCAGCGAATGGCCGAAGCGGCCGCAGTCGTAGTTTTGCCTACGCCACCCTTACCCAGATACAAAATGATGCGCATAGAAGGCTGTATACTCCTCGTGTCATACCCAAACGGTGCGCGTTTTGCACCTAGCTTTCGCTTTGGTGCTCCTGGCTTTGCCGGCCGCGCAGCAGACGGAACCCGATTGCGCCAGCGACGATCAGGCCACCGGCGGCCAGATAGGCTGCGGCCCGGCTGAGACCAAACCAACCGCGAATCCGCCACCAAAAGTATGGGATCTGTGCCCAATAGGTCCACCGGAACGGCCAGCGCGCCCCCACCTGTAGGACATATTTGCCCATATGGTTGTGCGGGCTCCAGACCACAATATAGGCGTGGCCGCCGACCAGTGTACGCGTGTCGATAATGGGGCCCGGATAGTAGCGGACACGCGTCAGTACATCCATGACGGGCGCCACGAGCTCGCTGGGGGGCGGCGCCACCACGGCGCTGAAGCCTGCCGGCAAGGGGAGCGGAAGCTTCTGCACGTCAGCACTGTAGGGCAGACTTTGCGCCACGACCGCAAAGGCCGGCACGACCGAACCGCCCAATGGCAGGACAGGCACCAGCATCTGAACCCGCAGACGCTCACCCGCCCGGCACTCGGCGCGGTAGACGTGTACCTGGCCTGGTTGCCCAAGCCGGTTGAAGATCAAGCGTTTGGGCTGGAAACTGGATAACCTGAGACTTGTTTGCAGGGTATTACCGGGCAGTCCGAGGAAGTCAGGTTGGCTACCTGCCAGATCTGTGCCGGTACGCACCGGCTGATGATAGGTGATATCTCTCACGAATACAACCGCCTTGCCTGGTATTGGGCAAATCAACACCGAAAAACGAAAGCCCGATGAAGTCTAGCATTGCCACCGGCCGGCGTCAATTTGATGGCCGTTTTCCCCAGCACGAAGCGTGGGCAGGCAGCCGGCCATGGGTTCCCTACGGCCAACTATACGTGGTAGGCGGGCAGATGGTTGCAGACCGGCCAAATCGCTCCACTTCTGTCGCCTATTTTGACCCGCCTGGGTCAATCGTATACCATAAGCCCATATGAGCGACCGTCTGATGCCGGACCGTCCGGTCTACACCCTCGTCATACCGGTTTGGAACGAAGAAAAAGTCATCCCTGTCCTCTATGAGCGCTTGCTCAATGTCATGGACCAGACAGGCGAAAGCTGGGAAGTCGTTTTTGTGAACGACGGCAGCACGGATCGCAGCCTAGACCTGCTGGTAGAGCTGCGCCAGCGGGACAGCCGCGTCAAGGTTCTGAACTTCAGCCGCAATTTCGGTCACCAGATTGCCATTACCGCTGGATTCGACTATGCAGAGGGCGATGCCGTCATCGTTATGGACGCTGACCTGCAGGATCCGCCCGAGACTGTACTGAAGTTGATCGACAAATGGCGCGAAGGCTACGACGTAGTCTATGCCGTGCGTACACGGCGTGAGGGCGAAAGCGCCTTTAAGCTGTGGACAGCCAGCATCTTCTATCGCCTGATCCGCTCCATCGCCGACGTCGATATCCCTGTGGACGCCGGTGATTTCCGGCTCATGGATCGAAAATTGGTCCTGGCCATGCGGCGTATGCGGGAAAGAAGTCGATTCATTCGAGGTCTGAGCAGTTGGGTGGGCTTCAAGCAGATTGCCGTGGAG
>JACFMY010000230.1 GCA_019455155.1 Caldilineaceae bacterium | reverse complement strand
GAGAATATCGATGCGGCTTGACAAATATACCCAGAAGGCGCAGGCCGCGCTGTTGGAGGCGCAGAGCCTGGCCGAGCAAAACAACAACGCGGCCCTGGAGCCCGAACATCTGCTGGCCGCGCTGCTGAAACAGGAAGGCGGCGTCGTTCCCGCTGTTCTTGCGAGAGCCGGCGTGGACGCGGCGCTGCTGGAGCGTGCTGTCGACCAGACGCTGGCGGCGCTGCCGCGTGCATCGGGATCGGCCATGCAGATCGGCCTGAGCCGTGACACGGCCGCGATCATGCGCGAGGCGGAATCCATTGCCACCACCATGAAGGACGAATACACGTCCACAGAGCACATGCTTCTGGCCATGGCCGCATCGGGACATAAAGTGCGGCAGTTGCTCCAACGCCATGGCGTCGATTACAACAGCATCATGCAGGCGCTGGCTGGCATTCGCGGCAACCAGCGCATTACCAGCGACAATCCTGAGGCACAGTATGAGGCCCTGACCAAGTATGGCCGCGACCTCACCCAGGAAGCGCGCAAAGGTAAGCTCGATCCCGTCATCGGTCGTGACGAAGAGATTCGCCGGGTCGTCCAGATTCTGAGCCGCCGCACCAAGAACAATCCCGTACTCATCGGCGAACCGGGCGTCGGTAAGACAGCAATTGTCGAAGGGCTTGCCCAGCGCATCGTGAAAGGCGATGTGCCCACCAGCCTGCGTAACAAGCAGGTCGTTGCCCTGGATATGGGCGCGCTGGTGGCAGGCGCCAAATATCGCGGGGAGTTCGAGGAGCGGCTCAAAGCCGTGCTGCAGGAGATCGCCAAATCAGAGGGGCGCATCGTCCTCTTCATCGACGAGATGCACACGCTTGTGGGCGCCGGCGCCGCCGAAGGCGCGATGGACGCCGCCAACATGCTCAAACCCATGCTGGCGCGCGGCGAGCTACACGCGATCGGCGCCACCACGCTCGACGAATATCGCAAGCATATTGAAAAGGATGCCGCGCTCGAGCGCCGCTTCCAGCCTGTCTTTGTGGACCAGCCGTCCGTTGAGGATAGCATCAGTATCCTGCGCGGCTTGAAGGAGCGCTACGAGCTGCATCATGGTGTGCGGATCACTGACGGCGCCGTCATTGCGGCAGCCACGCTCAGCCACCGCTATATCACCGACCGCTTTCTGCCCGACAAAGCTATCGACCTCATCGACGAAGCAGCCAGCCGCCTGCGCATGCAGATCGATTCCAAGCCTCAAGACCTGGACGCGATCGACCGGCAGATCATGCAGCTGGAGATCGAGCGCGAGGCGCTGAAACGGGAATCGGACGCGGCCAGCAAACAACGATTGGCTGAGCTCGAACAGGAACTGGCGGATCTAAAGGAACAGAGCACGGAACTCACCGGGCGCTGGCAGGCAGAACGCGAAGCGATCAGCAAGGTCCGCAGCTTGAAAGAGCAGATCGACCAGGCGCGCATCGAGATTGAGCAGGCTGAGCGCGACTATGACCTGCAGAAAGCCGCCGAATTGCGGTACGGCAAGATGCGCCAGCTGGAAACCGACCTGGAACAGGCCAGCGAGCGCGTGCAACAGCTGCAGGCGAAGGGCGCGCTCCTCAAAGAAGAGGTGGACAGCGAAGAAGTCGCCGCGGTTGTCAGTAAATGGACAGGCATTCCTGTAGCCAAGCTGCTGGAAGGCGAGCGCGAAAAACTCATCCGTATGGAGACGCACCTGCACCAGCGCGTCGTCGGCCAAGAAGAAGCCGTGCACGCGGTGGCTGGCGCGATTCGGCGCAGCCGCGCTGGCCTACAGGACCCGTTCCGGCCGGTGGGCAGCTTCATTTTCCTGGGGCCCACCGGCGTGGGCAAGACTGAGCTAGCCCGAGCGCTCGCTGAGTTTCTCTTCGATAACGAACAGAACATCGTGCGTATCGACATGAGCGAGTACCAGGAACGCCACACCGTGGCGCGGCTCATTGGCGCCCCGCCCGGCTATGTTGGCTACGACGAGGGAGGCCAGCTCACCGAAGCGGTCCGGCGACGCCCCTATTCTGTGGTGCTGTTCGACGAGATCGAAAAGGCCCACCCAGAGGTCTTCAACGTCCTGCTGCAGGTGCTGGATGACGGTCGCCTGACGGACGGGCAGGGACGTACCGTGGACTTCCGCAACACCATCGTGATCATGACCAGCAACCTGGGTAGCCAGTACATCCTGGATGTGGCCACGGTAGACGAGGAAGTAGAGCGGCGCGTGCGCGATACCTTGCGCCAGCACTTCCGCCCCGAGTTTCTCAACCGGGTGGACGAGATTGTGGTCTTCCATGCCCTGCACAAAGACCAGCTCAAGCAGATTGTGGACATCCAGTTGGGCCGGCTCCGCCAGCTACTCAAGGACCGGCAGATCACGCTCGACCTGACTGACGCCGCCCGAGAAGTGATCGTGGCGGAGGGCTACGACCCAGCCTTTGGCGCCCGCCCACTCAAGCGTGTGATCCAGCATCGGATTGCCGATCCACTGGCCAGTGATATCCTCCTGGGCAAGATCCAGAACGGCGATCACCTGCTGGTCGACGGCTTGGGCAATGACCTCACTTTTACGGTTGTCGAGGCCCTGACTGCCTGATCAGGTACCGGCGCACGGTGAATACAACAGCCGTGCGCCGGTCGCTTTACCGTTCTGTAATGCCCATTGTGCTATTATCCTGCCGCCGTCCCGTGGCCAGCGCGCTTTCCTCAAGTAACTTTAACCATTTCGCTATTTCCATTCTATATTTGGAAGACATTGCAGCCCCAATTGCTTACGCCCCGCTAAGGATCCCATACAACACTTGCCGAATTAGTCGCAAGAAAACGCTACATTGATCCGATGTTGGGCGCCGAGCGCGCCGCTATAGTAGATGTTGGATCGCTGCAGCCATCGACATATTGGGATCGTTTTAAGTCTGCACCTCCCCCGTGAGCGTGACGTTCTGCGGAGGCATCATGCATTGGATCGAGAGAGTGGCGTCGTCGCGAGCACAGAGCGGGCGACGTCCGGCGCTGGGGCTTACGGCATGTTTGGGTGCCGTGATTCTGTTGCTGGCTGGAGCCCGCGGCGCATTCGCGGCCGGTGTTGTGACCGATTGTACCCAACCCGGGCCAGGGCCAGGCACCCTGCTGAGCGCTCTCAAAGATGGCGGCCTTATCGCCTTTGCCTGTAGCGGGACGATCCCCATTCCAGAGCAAATCGGCATCAACTACGATACAGTTCTCGACGCGACCGGCTATCACGTGGAGCTGCAAGGCGACGGTGACAACCGGCTGTTTGACGTCGGCATTCCCGATAGCCAGGGCACCGTAAAATTCGAAATCCGCCATCTTGTCTTGACCAATGGCAACGGCGGCGATAGTGGAGGCGGCGCCATCACCAATTACGGCGACACCACCATTATCCAAAGCGCGGTGCTGAGCAATACTGCCCGCTATGGCGGCGCCATTGACCATCGCAAAGGCACCCTGCTCATCGTCAACAGTATCCTGGCCGGCAATTCGGCGACGGGGATCGACGATGGGGGCGGCGGCGCCATTGACCAGTTCAACAATGACAATGCCCAGACCATCATTGTGCACAGCGCGCTGGTAGGCAATGTGGCGCCCAACGTCGACGGCCGTGACGGTCTGTGGCTGGAACGAGGCACGGCTAAGCTCATCAACAGCATCCTGGACCGGAACGGCGCCGCCGGCAAAACCAGCGCCAACTGTGTGGTGGAAAGGGCACCCGGCGCGATTCAACAGCCAACGCTAGAGATCATCGGCGCGAACCTGTCATCAGATGGCAGTTGCCCTGGCCTGGCGCCAGTAGATCCCAAGCTAGGACCGCTGGGTCGCTACCGCAGCCTTACGCCGACCTATGCCCTGCCGCCAGACAGCCCAGCCATCGACGCCGTAGCGCCAGGACTGTGCAGCGCTGGCGTAGATCAACGCGGGTTGGTGCGTCCCCTGGACGGCAATTTGGACGGCGAGGCGCGTTGTGATGCTGGGCCGTACGAATATGGAACGCGCTTCCTCGTGCGCGCGACCAATACGAATGGGTTGGCTGGCTACTGGCGCATGGATGGGAGCAACGGCGGGGCCATTGTAGACAGCTCTGGCAACGGCCGCACCGCGACGATCGCCGGTGAGGCGACCTTTACCACGACACATCCTGTGCTCCATTTTGATGCGCCCTACGCGCTGCAGCTAAGTGGGGTTGGCCAATACGCCGAGGTGCCCGGGGCCATGGCCCCGGCTGGCGCTACTGGCTTGACCCTGGCGGCCTGGGTACGCCTGGAGAGCAGCGATACCGACCAGACAATCCTCGGCAACGCTGCTGCGTGGCCGGCAGGCCCGGGCTACTACCTGGGCATCTCTCAGGGCCAGCTTACCGGGGCAGTGTGGGACACCACGGGCACCCCATATATGATCGCGGCTGGCACGGTACCGACCAGCACCTGGGCGCACGTAGCCTTTACCTGGCAGGTCAACGGTACCATGGCCACCTACGTCAACGGACGGCAGGTGAACTTGCCCCAGGCAACTGGCGCCAACCCTATCGCGGTTTCGCCGGCACCCCTGCGTATGGGGGCCGCGCCGTGGGATCCAGCCCAGAACACACTGCGGGGTGTGCTGGATGAGGTACGCATTTACGAACAGGTACTCACGGCCGACCAGATCGTGGCGCTGGCGGGCGGCCGCGGCTGCGTCTCTGGCGGCGGCGCGTGGACAGACGCCATGCCCGATCTGCAGTGTGCCCTGGTCGAGACCGCGCCGGGAGGTGAAGTGTGGATCGCGGCCGGCAGATATACGCCAACCGGGTCATCCGTGCGCACCGCTACATTCCGCATCGGTGAAGGCCTCAGCATATATGGCGGCTTTGAGGGCACCGAAACCGCCGTAACCCAACGCGACGTTCATGCGCATCATACAGTCCTTAGCGGCGACATTGATTTCAATGACCAGGTCGACGCCGACGGTGTGCTGTGGCGGGCGGAGGCCATAGCAGGCACAAATGCCTACCATGTTGTCACACTGGCGGGCGGCCAGATGGGCATTACGCTCGATGGCGTGACGATTACTGGCGGCCGGGCGGATGGGCCTACCGGCGCGAATTGCGACATGGACTGTGGTGGCGGAATCTGGGTGGAAGGTGATCGCGTCGTGCTGCGCAATCTTGAGTTGCTTGGCAACCATGCCAACAGCAAAGGCGGCGGACTCTACCAGGTAAGCGGGGTGACCTCACTCGTCGACGGGCTGTTTGGGGGCAACCAGGCAAATCACGGCGGCGCGCTCTACACGGAACTGGGAGAGCTGACACTGGTCAACGTGGCCCTATCCGGCAACCGCGCCGGCGCCGAGGGTGGCGGCCTCTATCTGGCTTCCGGCACGCCGCGCTTGACGAATCTTTCGGCTGGCGGCAACCTGGCCGGTAATCGCGGGGGTGCGCTGTACATCGACGCCGGCGGCCCGGTCATTGCGAACAGCGTATTTGGCAACAACACCGCGCCAACTGGGCCACAGGTCCATGTCAATGGAGGTGCTGGCGCTTCCATCGACCACACGTTGGTACAGGATGGCTGTCCAGCCGGCGCGGCTTGCTCCAGTCTCCTGTCAGGTGATCCGCTCTTTGCCATGACCACCACGGTGCCGGCGACCCGCACCGCTCTGCTGCTGCAACCCGCGTCCCCTGCAATTGATATGGGTGACAACAATGCTACGCTGGGCAGCGCCCTGCCTGGCGGCACCATCGCCAGCATCGCAGAAGATCTGGCTGGTCGCCCCCGGGTACTGGCGGCCCGTATGCCGGGCCCCATTATTGACTTGGGCGCCTATGAGGCTGCCAATCAGCCGCCGGTCTTCACTTCGAGCCCGCTGACGAGCACTACTGCCACCGCCACCTACAGCTATACCTTTTCGGTCATTGATCCCAATCAGCCGGAGGTGACCAACTTGCCGGTAACGGTAAAACAGGCGCCTGAATGGCTGAAACTGGTCACACCGGCGGCCGGTGTCTTCCAGCTCATTGGCACGCCCGTGCGCGAGCAGGCCGGCGACTGGCCGGTGGTTATCGAGGTCACCGACCCGCTGGGCGCAACCACAAGACAGGAATTTGTCGTAACTGTGCTAAAGCGCATTGACCTGTATTACCTTCCCCTGGTCCGGCGTTAACGCCCCGCACTCCCCGTATGGGGCGCAAGAGCGCCAATAGCATTGGTCCAATCGCCATCACATGCATCGTGTTTCTCTCCTTGTTGCATGAAGCGAGGTCCTGTTTCTCGGGGGAAAACAGGACCTCGCTTCGCGCTTGGTTGATTTCGAATTGTCAGCTGGCTAGCCCATGTGTCTACAGCTTCGTCCCGGCCACACTCTCGCTGTGATCGTCACCCGGTTTTCCAGTAGCTGATCACGCAGCTTGCGTCCTGGCAGATTAGCGGCGTCGTGGTCATGCGCTGCGCACCGTAGAAGCGTAGATAATGGTGTTCGGCATCCGGCACACGAATTGGGTTGCACCCGAGCGGACCACACCATTCAGTGGGCGAGTAGCGCTCGATGGTTAGGCGCAGGATCTGTCCGTTCTGAAGCACCTGATAGCGCCCTGACATATAGAACTGAAAACCGGTGGCGGAATAGGTTGTCTGGACATAGGTGCCGCCCGGCATAAAGGTCATGAGCACAGCTGCCGTGCTTCCCGAAAAGTCGGTGAAGCTACCCTCCCAGGTCCCTACCAACGACGCCGCCCCAACCTGTTCACGCGGCCCCACAATGCTGCGGGTATCGAGTTGTCCACCCTGTGCCTGGACGTCCGCCGGCATGGCAGCCAACAACAGGACCGCCACCATGGTCAGAATGAGAGCCTTAAACTTGAGCGTCATGATCATTGCCTCCTTTGAGTGTTCACTTACTTGGTCTTGATTGCACTGTCACGAACAGGGTAACAGGCAGCAGTGAACAACGAATGAACAGAACGCTGGCGCCGGCAGATAGGTTGTATCGCAGAGGGAAAATGGCAGCCGGCCAGCACGCAACCCTGGCAATGGCCACGAAAAAGAATCGGGGACAGCACATGCTGTCCCCGTCCTAAATCCCTGGCGCACTGATGTCATCAACTGCGTCGCAGCGTAAGCAATCCTGGCACCGCGTCGAAGATCCAGAAGCCAAGCGGCATAAAAATAATGGTCATGCACAGTGCATAGCCGATGCTCAGGGCAACACCCGCCAACCACCAACCTACAAAGATGAACCAAAGCGCACGTATCAGGATGTTATGCTGCGGCACACTCACCGGTCCGTAGACAGTCATGAGCCGGTCGGGCTCGCGCAGCGCCATGATCTTGGGTATGTTGTTGATGATGGCGATGCCGATTGGGATCGTAATGATAAAGACGAACATGACATAGGCAACGCTCACAGCGAAGCTGCCTAACCACCAGCCGATAAACAGAAACCACAGAATCTGAACGAGGCAGCCATGTCTTTGCTGGACAGCCACTACGGGGGGTTGAACGTACTGAGGCACGATGAGCACTCCCATCCTTGTCTACCAATAAACTTCTACCATTATATTAATACGCAGCAACCAGCGATTTGTATGCAGCAGCAAGCGGCCCAATCGGCAAGATATCAGATATCAAGCCCATCCTGCAACCGTGCGACCAACCATTCGGTCAATGGCGAAACTTCCACGCCCAGTTCTTCGCGCAGGGCGGCCTGCGCGGAGGCGTAGACGCGCAGCGCCAGCGTTCGCTCACCCAGGCGGGCGTGGCAGCGCATGAGAATCTGGTACGCTTCCTCCAACCATGGCGCAGCATCCAGGGCGCGTTGGGCCCAGCGCATGGCCTCGCGCAGCGTACCGCGCACGAAGGCGGCGTTCGCAACATAGAGACAGCCTTCAACATAAAGGTTCTGGAGATGCTCTCGGGACTCAATGAGCCAGTCTTCGTATGGAACAGCAGGCAGTAGCGGCTGCCACTGTTCTAACATCGCCAGCAGATCGTCCGCCAGCGGCGGAACATCGTACTGCTCCGCCTGGGCCAGTGCGCTACTGACAATGCGTTGGAAGTGGGTGACGTCTACCGTGACCCGGCCATGGGGATCGAAAGTATAGACGTCGCCCTCTACATCGAAATAGCGCGACGGCGCTTTGGGACGTAGATAGGGCTCCAGCACACCGCGCAGCCAGCTGTGAACCTTGCGAAAGGTGGCCGCCGCTGACGCGGGATCGTCGTTGGGCCACAGATCCTCCACAATCCGGTCGCGTGGCAGCTTCTCTCCTTGATGCAAGGCGAAGTACTGGAAGAGCTTTTTGACCACCGGCCTTGGCCAGACAGCGTCAGCCACCGGCTCACCCCCGCGTGCCAGCGAGAAATCGCCCATGAGACGGACGGCCAACAGTGGGGGCGCCTGTGTCTCCAGTTGCTCCAGTGCTGCCCCCAGCGCAGTCTGGGCACCACTGTCAGACTCCCGTTCCAGCGCGGCGGTTAGGGCAGGGATTGCCGCCTCGTCACCCAATCTGGCCAGGAGCGCGGCCGCCTCGGCCCGGGCGCGCGCTTGAGGGTGCTCCAGCAAGGCCAGGAGAGGCGCGCTTTGGCCAATCGCCAGCAGCGCGGACCCAGCCCTAGCGGGCGCAATCCCCTCTGCCAACAGTAACGGCCAGAATGCTGCAGCCAGCTCGGGGTCCCGGCTGGTCAGCAGCAACCTGTAGCCAGGCTGGTCCAACGCCGCCAAAGCAGCATGGACGTGGCGCCGCCACCGTTTGTTACCGTGGCGGTAGCAGCGCAGCGCCAACAATGCGCGCAGCCGCACCAGATGGCCGCGCAGACGCAGAGGAATCAGCTGGCAGGTGGCAGGATGTAGGGAATCCTCCTCGACTCCGGCGGCCAGGTCACGCTCCAGCCCTACAGCCGCGCGGTAGTCGGGCCACGAGTGGAGACGAGCCAGCATTGTGTCCGCGTAGTGTCTGGTCTCGTTGCCCTGACCTTGCCGCCGGAGGAGCCATGCCTGTACCCTGGCCAGCGAGAGCGTGGCCAGATCGTCATCAACCTGAAGCGCGAAGGCTGCATCCAGGGCATCTTGCGCCGCCTGCCACTGACCCTGGGCACAAGAAACCGCCGCGCGTGCCCAATAGCCGTACAGCCGGTTCTCATCGAAGAGCTCGTCCAACCCGGCCAGAAGATCCTCCAACTTGTCCGTCGCGCCGGCCAGGGCTGGCCAATCGCCCATGGCGAAGTGCAGGTCGCACCAGGCTAGCAGGTGGGCGCCTGTCAGAAAAGTTGTCTGGCGAAACCAGGGTCCAATCTCGTCCAGCAACTGCCTGGCTTCCACATAGCGGCCCAGTGGGATGAGTGCATTGGCGGCCAGGTTATGGCGAAGATACATAGCAGTACGTTCGTCATCTACGGCTAGAGCCGCGGCGATGGCCTGCCGGTAGACGGCAGCCGCCTCACGCAAACGACCCAACCCGTTCAATGACTTGCCGAAGAGGCGCAGCAGCTGGGGCAGCTCCTCCGCCAGGGCTCCTGGCAGCAGTGCTTCGATGCTCTCGCAGGCCTGGGCAAATCTGCCTTCGTTGAAATAGCAGTGGGCCTCTTCGCGGGCTACCCGCCGTACAGCCAGATCGTCGCTCTTGACCAATGCCCGCATCTTGCGCAGGATGTTCCAGCTTTCTGCGTGTTGATCCCCATTGTGAAGCGAGCCGGCAATGGCACAGACCATGGGTACATGCTCGGCCCACATTGCCTGAGGCAGTTGGTAGAGCCAGCGGCGAAAGGTCCAGAGGCGGCCCTCGTCCGCCAGGATGCGATCTTCCACTTCCTCCATGAGCAAGGCAGCCTCCACAAACAGCCCGCCCTCAAGGGCATGCTCGATGGCCTGCTCAAGCTCATTGCGACGCTTGAACCAATCAACCGTGCGTCCATAGACTGGCGCCAAATCCTGCTGGGCCTGTTCGAGTAAATAGGCGCGGATCAAGTCATGGTAGGCGTACCAGCCGGGCCGGTCTGGCAGTTCTTCCAAGAACAGGTTGCGGCTGCGGATAGCGGTCAGAGCCGTGTCAATGTCGGGATGGAGCTCAGCCGCCAGCGCACGGTTGAAAAAGCGTGGGACCGCTGTGATCTCCAGGAGCGCCGTGAGCTCTGGCGGGAGCGCCGCAAAATAGGATTCCGCCAGGTGTTCGAACAGGCGCTCGGTGGCCACAGCCGGGT
>JACFMY010000229.1 GCA_019455155.1 Caldilineaceae bacterium | reverse complement strand
GTGCACGGTGGAGAGGGGGCGATTACGCTCAATGCCGACAGGGTGCGCAGCCTGTATGTGGTCTTGAGGGCGGTGCCGGACCATCGGCATCAGCGGGGGCGGCGGGACGCCACCCTCGGCGAAGATGCTTGCACCGTGCGCCACGCCCACGTCGCTACCACCTTGGCCTTTCTCAATACCGTCATCCTGGCCTTACTTGACCGCCGCCACGTCAAGAATGCGCGCACAGCCTTGCGCACCTTCGCCGCCAATCCCCAGCTTGCTCTTGACCTGCTCCTATTGCCACCATGACTTTTGAGAAGCCCTGGTGCACTGCAACGCGCCGTTTTGCAGGCGAACGCTGTCCTTTATCATTGTTCCGTCCCTAATATTCATCAAAGCTGTTTGAGCTCAGAGTCTTCAAGAAAAGCCCGTAGGTCGTATAGGTTACACCAGTGATGTCCAATGGAGGCTATAAAGATGTCCAAACTGATCTACTTTATGCCCATGTCGCTGGATGGCTATATTGCGGGTGAAACCGACCCCTTGGATTGGTCGGTGCCGGATGAGGAAGTATCCGCGTTCATCAACGATCTGCACCGCCCCATCGGCACCTATCTCTATGGCCGCAAGAATTATCAGACGATGACAGTCTGGGCCACGCCCGATGTTATTCCTGGTCACACACCGGCCACGTTAGACTTTGCGCAGATCTGGCAAGCGGCCGACAAGATTGTCTATTCCAAATCGCTGGCAACCGTCTCTACCCCGCGGACGCGTCTCGAACGCGAATTCGAACCACAGGCGGTGCGCGCCCTGAAGGCGCAATTGCCGCACGATCTTACGGTGGCTGGTCCAAACCTGGCCGCACAGGCGATCCAAGCTGGGCTCGTTGACGAATATCAGCTGCTCGTCGTGCCGTTTGTGCTTGGCGGCGGCAAGCAGGTTCTGCCCAGCAACGTACGCGCAAAGCTGAATCTCTTGGACGAGCGCCGGGTTGGTAAGGGCTGGGTCTATCTGCGCTATCACCCGCAAGTCTGAAAAACGGCCCATCCCTAACGGCAGCATGGCGCAGCCTGCCTATCCCCTCGCTTGTTCATTTGCTGCTACTCCGGCGCCACCACAACCACATCCAAATACACACGCCACAGCCGCCGGTTCAGCTCGTCCGCCAACGGCTTTACCCGCGGGTGCGCCACCGCGCCCAAGGCGTGGATCGGATCCGTGATCCGGATGCGGCTGCCGCTGCTCCCATTCGCCGACACCACCACACTGCACGGCAGCATGAGGCTCAGATCCCCATCGACCTCCAGCAGGCTGCGGGCCAGCTCCGGGTTCGCTACCGTGAGCAGGCTGGCATGCTCGTAGCCGCCGTCTAGCGCCGGCTCCAGCGCCCGCTTGATATCGACCTCGGCCAGCACCTGGAAGCCTTCCTTGTGCAATGCCCGCAGCACACGCTCAACAGTCTCCGCGTAGGGCGTCGAGAGATCTCGACAGAATCCGATATTGATGGCCATGCTTCACTCTCCTGTGGGCCGGTCACACGCTGGCGCCGGCGTGAATTGGTCTCGTTCAGCCCCGTATCGTGGCCACGAACGCCTTGAGCAGATCCTCCGTCAGCTCGCCCGTGTGTACCCGCTGCACCACCCCTTCACCGTCGATAAAGAAGGTCGTGGGCATGCCAAAGATCAGGTAGTCACGCGCAAGGGCCAGATCATGGTCCAATGCCACGGGCAGATCGAGCTGCGTGTCCTGCATGTACTTGTCCACCACCTCCTGGCTCTCCCCGTAGTTGACCGCCAGCACCCTGATGCCGCCTGTGCCTTCGCCATGGAGCGCCTGAAGCAGCGGCATCTCCCGCCGGCAGGGCCCGCACCAGCTCGCCCAGAAGTTGACGATGAGCGGCTGCCCCCGCTGGTCAGCGAGCCGGAAAGCCGCGCCGTCCAGCAGCGTCACCGCGATGTCGGGCGCCAGCGCGCCGGGACGCGGCCCTATCTCGCGCGGCGGCGGCTTGCTCTGGCAGCCCGCAACCACGGCCAGGCACAGAGCCAAAAGGACAATCAGCGCCAGCGATACCCGCCTGTAACCAAACCTCGACATGTCATGTCCTATCACTGCAGCAGCTTCACACGCTCCACGAACGAATCCCGGCTGATGGGCCCCACGCGCACATGCTGGATACGGCCCGCCGCGTCCACGAAGTAGGTGCTGGGAAAGCCCAGGAGCCGGTAGGCGCGGCCGATCTCCATGTTGCCGTCCAGGCCAAAGGGAAGATCGTAGGCGCCCGCGTCCACGAACTTCTGCACCTCGGCCTGGCTCTGGCCTACGTTAACCGTCAAGATCACCACGCCGGTGCCGGCCAGATCCCGCGCGGCCGCGTCGATGATGGGCAGATCGAAGGTGCACGACCCGCACCAGGTGGCCCAGAAGTAGAGCACCACGGGCCGGCCCCGGTACTGGCTCAGCTGCACCGCGCCGCCGTCCAGGAGCGGCATCACGAAGTCCGGGGCAACGTCTCCCCGTCCTGGCACCTCGCCTGGCCCCTGTTGCGCGGTCGCGGCCGCCAGGTCGCCGGGCGCCTGGCACCCTGCCTGCAGCAGCGCGACGCCTATGAGAAGAAAGATCAGCGCCAAAAGCCTGCTCAACACGTGCCTACCCTACCTCTATACTCATGCACAGCAATACAGCTTGAAGCGGTCGAAAAACTCCGTCCACAGGCGCACAGGGTCGGCATCCTGCAGAATCACCACCCCGTCCAGGTTGCGCCCCACGCCGATATACATCTCGTTGCCCCAGTTGAGGAAGATCGCCTCCTGCTCGGGGCCGGTGCGCCGGTCCGCTTCCGTCCACCCTTGGGCCAGCAGCCGGTCCGCAATCTGGTGCGTGAACTTCTCGGCCTCTTCTTCGTCGATGAGAAAGATGAACTGGCCCTGGGGTACGCCCAGCAGCGCGTCGATCTCCGCCTGATCGGGCCGCGGGCCCGCGGCGGGCGCCGCGTTCTCCGCCATGGCCAGCGCGCCGTCTTTGGCGCTGGTGCTGCCCAACGCCTCGATGCGCTCGACCACGGTCGCCGGCGGATAGCCTGTGCCCCAGTAGCGATGGCGCTCCACGCCCGCGGGATCGATAAGCACGGTCAGGGCCGTGTGGTCGATATCCCGCTCGCCCACGATCTCGAAGGTCTGCTGGTACGCCGCGGCCACGGCGTAGACCGTCTCTGGATCGCCCGTCAGGAAATGCCAGCCGGCCTGCCGCGCCTGGAAGGCCTCAGCGTAGGCCTTCAGCCGTGCGCTGGAGTCGAACTCGGGGTCCAGGGTGATGGAGACAAAGAAAACGCCTTTGCCCAGGCGATCGCCCAGCTCATCCTGGATGCGCCGGAAATTGGCCGTCATGAGCGGGCAGACGTCGGGGCAGCTGGTGTAGACGAAATCGAGCAGGACAAAGCTGCCGCGCAGGTCGCGCAGGCTGACCGCCTTGCCGTCCTGGTTCACCAGCGTAAAGTCGGCGGCCGGGCGGCTCACCTCCATGTCAAAGAAGGTAGCCGAAGAGGAGACCGCGGCGCCGGCAATGGGCGTAGCCGCGGCCGGGCTCGCTGCCGCGCCTGGCGCCGGGGTGGGGCTCTCAGCTGGGGCCGGCTGGCTGGCTGGCCCGCAGGCCGCTGGCACCACGACCAGCAGCATGGCCACCGCCACAATCATAAGCGTTCTATTGAACAGCATTCTACTCATATAAGTAGCTCCTTTCCGCAGTAAACTGGATGGCCTCTGCCCGCGTCTACGGCAGCAGCCACATGAGCACGGGCGCCACCACGGTATGAAAGATCACGGCGCCGGCCAGAAAACCAGCCAGATAGGTGATGCCGTTGACCGCGCCCTGGGCGGCCAGCACATGTTGGCGAAAGGGGCAGCCGTTGGCCAACGTAGAAATGGCGCCCACGCCCAGGCCGCCAATGACAGTGAGCAGCAACGCGGCGCCTGTGGGTACGCCGCCCACGCTGCCATGCTCGCCGCCCACCAGGGCAGCCAGCGGGAACGCGACCCAGGCCACGAGCAAAAAGGCCACGAGCCCCTGCAGCTTCTGTGTGTCCCGGATCAGGACGAAATCACGCACCGCGCCCACAAAACAGATGCGCGAGCGCTGGCCCAGATAGCCAATGACCAGACCCACGACCAGGCTGGCCACACTCGCCACCATCATCGCAACGCCTCCCTCTTCAACCACCACGTGGCGCCCACCACGCCGGCGACAAAGGCGCCAAAGCCCGCCAAACCCAGCGGCTCCCCCGCGGCCGCACGCAGCGCCAGCCGGAACGAGCAGCCCGCTGCCAGCAGCGCAAAGTTCATGACCAGCACCCCGTACACAAAGGTCTTGATGGGGTTGTCCATGGTCCGCCAGTGAAACTCGCCGCTGGCAACGGCCGCCACCAGCGCGCCTGCCAGCACACCCACCACCGTGAGCACGGGGAAGATCGCCGATGCCTCGGCCACGAGAAGCTGCGTGCCCACGACCTGGTTGAGACTCCAGTTGACCAGATCCCGGGCATGGCATGCCATACAGAGCCCGTAGGTCTCGGGGGGATAGAGGGCAAAGAAGGCGCCCGCGGCCACCGCCAGCAGCGCGGCCACCGCGCCCATGGTCAAGGGCGATACATTCAGTGTGGCCAGCTGCCGGCCGCTGCGTACGGCAAAGCTACGCCGCGTCTCCATATCCGATCACCTCTTCCAGAAAGCGGCAAACCTGGATCGTGTGGCTGGCGCCTGCTGCGCCTCCTGCGTGCCGGTCCATGCGGCCACCCGCGGGCGGTATTCGTGGACGGCCTCGATCTGCACGCGGCTGCGCTCCAGCAGCGCCAGCACCTCCTCAGTCCGGGCATATTCGTAGCGCAGGGCCACGCCGCAATTCGGGCTCAGCTCGCGCGGCCCCGGTATGAGCGCCACGGCAAAGCCCGCCTCGCGCAGGACCTTGTCCGCCCGCATGGCGTGGTGTGAAGCAAAGAAGGTGATCAGCCCGTCCATTGGCGTATCCACAGGTCTTATCCTTAGCTCAGCGCCGCCCCGGCCCACGATCTGTGCGGCGCGCCCAGCGTGGCCAGGCTGGCGAGAGCCGCCAGGGCGAAGTCGATCTCTTCGACGCTGTTGAAGCTGCTCCAGCCAAAGCGCACGGTGCCTGTGGGGTAGGTGCCGATGGTGCGGTGGGCCGCGGGCGCACAGTGCAGCCCCACCCGGCACATGATCTCCCAGCGCTGGTCCAGCAGCATGCCCACCTCAGACGGGGAGAGATGCTCCAAATTGAAGGAGAGCACGCCCGTGCGCTGGCGGACATCTGCCGGCCCGTAGACGGTGAGCCCAGGGATCGCCGCGGCCCCGTCCAAAAAGCGCTGCACCAGCTCCTGCTCGTTTGCGTGGATCTCTTCGACGCCCGCGTCGATCAGGAGCGCAGCCCCGGCCGCCAGCCCGGCCAGCCCTGCCACATTCAGCGTGCCGCTCTCGTACAGGTCGGGCAGGAACTCGGGCTGGATCTCCAGCTCGGAGTCGCTCCCCGTGCCGCCGCGCATGAGGGGCGCCAGCTGCAGGCCTTCACGGCTGTAGAGGCCGCCCGTGCCCGTCAGCCCCATGAGCCCCTTGTGGCCCGTAAAGGCCAGCATGTCCACTCCCAGCGCGGCGATGTCGATGGGCACATTGCCTGCCGTCTGCGCGGCGTCCACCAGGTAGGGCACGCCCCAGCCGCGGGCCATGGCGGCCAGCTCGGCAATGGGAAGCAGCGTGCCCACCACATTGGAAGCGTGGGTTGTGACCAGCAGCCGCGTGTTGGGACGCCGCGCCGTGCGCACGTCGTCAGGGTCCAGCAACCCCTGGGGCGAACAGGCGACAAAGGTCACTCCGACGCCCTGTTGCTCCAGGTGGCGCAAGGGCCGCGCTACGGAATTGTGCTCCACACTGCTGGTGATGACATGGTCGCCCGGCCGCACGAGACCGTAGATGGCGAGGTTCAACGCCTCTGTCGCATTCTTGGTAAAGGCGATCTGGCTGGAATCGGCGACGTTGAAGAGGCGGGCGATTGCCTCGCGCGCCTCCAACACCACCCGGCCCGCCGCAATAGACATGCGGTGCCCGGCGCGGCCGGGATTGCCGCCCGCGTCGCCGAAGTAGGCGTCCAGGGCCTGGCGCACTGCCAGGGGCTTGGGCCATGAAGTGGCTGCGTTATCGAAGTAGATGGTCATTTTCGTCACCTGATCAGACGTTCGTCGTTCAGCACCGCGGGCCGCAACTGGGGCGTGCGCAGCAGGCTGGCGCACTGGCCCAGCCCCAGCTGGCTGCGCCCCTCGAAATCCAGCATCACCGCCTTGACCCCCGGCTGCTCCGCCAGCGTGTAGATGAGGGACAGGAGCACCAGGCGCATGCGGTCCGGGTCGGCTACCGCCAGCGCGCGCACCGCGTCCGTATAGCTCAGATTGACCTTGACCAGGCCGTTCTCGCCGTTGAAGTCAAGGCCCAGCAGCCGCGTGCCCGGCGGCAGACCGGCCAGGCCGCTGCCCGGCGGCGGCCCCTCAAGATACGCAGCCAACACCGCACGCGGACCCGTGACCGCAGCACGCGCCGGCCAGAAGGGCACGAGATAGTCGCCGTAGACGTAGTAGAGGGGAGCCACGCCCGCCTGCGCTGGGATGAGGGCGTCTCCCTGCGCCCCCGCCACGGCGCGGCCGTCCACCGTGATCACGACATCCTCGATTTCGGGCAGTTGGGTGAGGGTACGGTAGATGGCCGCCGCGGCCACCGCCAGCCCGTCCCCGCGCAGCTCGCCCAGGGAGTTCTGCGCCAGATCCACGTAGGCCACCCCCGCGCGCACGGCGAAGTTGTTGATCTGGGCGCCGGCCGGCAGGGAGGCGCCCAGCCCCGCGTCCGGCCGTGGCCCGCGGATCAGCTCCTCCAGCGCCACGCGGGGCAGCCCTTCCTCGCTGGCAAGGGGCCGCGACACCGGCACGAACAGTGTGGCCTCCGGATCGGTGAAATAGAGCACCACGACTGGTCGCTGCAGCCAGGGCAAGGAGGCGGCCACGTCGCCAAAAAGGGACTGGATGGCCGGCACGCGCAGGAGGCCGCCGGTTAGCAACACGGCGGCGGCCAGGATCAGGGCGTACCATTTCCGGCGTTGGCCCGCGGTCGCGGCGCTTGCCCGCGGGGTAGTGGTCCCTTCCAACTGTGCCGGGGAGGGCGGCTGGCTGTTCTTTGTCTCCTTTAGCGCTGCATAGATGCGATCCTGCATGGCGTGCTCCCAGGCTGAAGTGCGTCCCACCCTGGCTAGGGCAGGCGTACCTCCGACTCGACATTCACCGCGCGGCTGCGCTCGAAGTGCAGGACGACGGGAAAGCGGTCGCCCACACTCAGGTTCTGTTGCAGGTCGATGAGCATCACGTGGTAGCTGCCCGGCTCGAGCCTGACCTGGCCTCCGGCCGGCACTTCCAGCCCCTCTGTCACCGGTCGCATGCGCATAACGCCATTCTGATCCATGGTGGTGTGATGCAGCTCTGCCGCAGCCGCGATGCCGGTCTCGATGCCCAGCAGGCGGTCGGGGGCGTCCCCACTGTTCGTGATCGTCAGGTAGATGACCCCACGGGTTCCCGTCGCGGCCACGGTCTCCATGCTGTCCGTGGCGCCCATGGCATGCCCTTCCATTTGCTCCTCCGGCGTGGCGCAGGGCATGGGCTCGGGCCCTCCTTCGCAGGGATCGACAAACTGCGCCATCTCGGCTAGGGACGGGCACGGCGTAGACTCCGCCGCGCTGGCGGGCATGGTCATGGACTCCAACAGCACGGCTGGCTGGGACCAGACATCTTCCACGGCGAGCACGGGGCCGCGGGGCGCGGGCGGCGTCTGCACCGGCGCCACACAGGCAGCCAGGCCCGCCATGGCCAGGAACAGGACGCTGGCGACGAGCGTGCGTCCCCTCCCAGTCCAAGGATGAGGTACCAGAGTGCTGGATAGATGGCTCTTCATCGTGAAACGCTCTCGCAATAATGTTGTGTTTGGTAATCTTGACCGTAGTCGTTTTGACCGTAGTAGCGACTTTAGTCGCCCTGGACGGCTGAACACCTGACCCTGTTACGACGAAATCACGTTTGACCCTTGTGGCAACCTTCGCCGCTCTGGATAGCGGGACGGCTGAAGTCGTTACTACGAAATCAACTACGAAATCACGTTTGGACGCACCACTAGCCCAAGTTCAAATACTGAAAGATCAAGCTGCTCACCAAGTGAAACTGGTCCGTGAGCATGATGACGCCAAAGCTGGCCATGACCAGCGCGCTGGCCAAACCAAGATAAGGACCCGCCCCCTGGATCCGCGCCACCAACGGCTGCAGCCGGGAGATGCCAAAGGTCAACACCAGGCAGGGAATCGTAATGCCCAGGGAGAAGACCAGCAGCAGCGCCGTGCCATAGGCCACCGAACCGGTCGAGCCGGCATAGAGCAGCAGGGCCGGCAGGATCGTGGCGCTGAAACAGGCCAGACAGCCCGTGGCAAAGCTGATCCCCATGACCGCGGAGCCGATGACGCCGGTCCTGCGCTCGCGGCCAAAGATAGGCGTCATGGGCAGGCGGCAGACCAGGGGCGCACGCGCGTTCCAGGCCACACGTAGCGCCATGAGGAGAATGATGGCGCCCGCGGCGATGGAAAGCGGCCGCGCCCACGTCGTCAGGATGCCGACACGATCCATGGACTGGCCGATATAGCCCGCGGCCGCGCCGCCGGCCGTGTACACCAGCGTGAAGCCGCCGGCGAAAAAGAGCCCGGTCAACATGACGTGCCGCCGCGCGCCCGTGATGCCCGCCACCCCCGGCCCCTTTTCTTCGTTGCTCACCGCCGCCAGCGTCGCCGTGAAGTAGAGCACCAGCTGGATCAGGCACGGCGAGAGCGCGGTCAACATGCCGGCCATGATGGCCAGAATCGCGGCCCAGGTCACCGGCTGCACGACCGCCGCCGCCACCCGCGCGCCCTCGTCGACGACCTGGGCGCTCTGCACCGCGGTGGGCGCGGCGCCCTGGCTCGTGTGGGCCGAATGGTCGACCGGCGCGTCCGTTATGTCGAGTTGGCTCGCCACGGGCGCCGCGGCGGCCATGCCCAGGGCAATCTGCCACGAAGAGAAGTCGGGCAGATAGGCAATGGGCAGCTCCCAGATCAGGGTGTTGGCAGGCTCGCTCCAGCCGCCGGGAGCCGGGAAGACGAGCTGCACTTCCTTCGTCGCGGCCGTGACCAGGGGCTGGCCCGCCCCGTCGACCGCCGTGTAGCGCAGCAGGCTCGTCCGGTGGTGATAGGAGTCGGCCAGCACCGTGGTCTTGACCGGCCCGCCCATCTCCTGGCCGTCGATGACGAGCATGGGCGCAGGCGGGTCGATGGGCAGCTCCTCGTGGGAATCTTCGGTGACGTGGAAAAGAATGGACGGCGCCTGGAGCGCGTCCGCCGGCGCCTGGCGGCCCGTGGCCGCAAAATAGATGGGGGCAGAGAGCAACACGTCCACGGTGGGCAGGGGACCTTCCGGCCGCACGCCCTGGCGGAAGAGCCCTTTCAGCAGCTGGTCCATGGAAATGGGCGCGAGCGGCAGCTCTACCTGCTGGGCAACGGCCGCCGTGGGGGGCTCAGTGGCTACGGCGGCTGTGGGCGCAGCCAGCGTAGCCACGGCCGTAGCCGTCGCCATTGGTGTGGGGGCGGCCACGGACAGGGCCGGCTGCAGCCGCTCCACGACAAAGAGCGCGAGCGCCGCCAGCACGACGAGGCCAATGAGCACTACGGGCCAGTACATTTGGAGTCGAGCCAGAAATCCGCTCGGTCTGCTGTGACTATCGGCTGCCATATACGTCCTGTCCTTCTTCTCTCATAAGCCGCCGCACATGCGGGGCGACGCCCCATTCGTATGGGGTTGGATCCTGCGGCCTACGGCTGCGTGGCCAGATACTGCAGATAGGTCGCAACTGCCTCGATCTCTTCATCCGCGAGCACAATGAAGCGCATGCGGGAATTGTTCTCGAATTGGTACCGGATGTCGTCCGCGGTCTTGCCCCGGATGTTGGGGCCGATCAGTCCCTTGGCGTCGGGGCCGTGACAGATCTGGCAGCCCACACCGCCCGCGGTGACCTGAAAGACCTCTTCCCCTTTGGCTACCACCGGATCGGTGGGCGCCAGGGCTACGGTCGCCGCGGCCGCAGACGCTTCGCCGGCCGCCGCGGCCAGGGCCGGTGCGTTGGGATCGGCCAGGACCTCCAGGTAGGCCGCCACGGCCTCCATCTCCGGGTTGTTCAGGACAAGGAACTGCAGCTGGTCAT
>JACFMY010000228.1 GCA_019455155.1 Caldilineaceae bacterium | reverse complement strand
GGTGTAGACGGCAACCAGATCGTTGCCATCGACCGTGACGCCGGGAATGCCGTAGCTTGCGGCCCGTTCGCTCAGCTTCTCAATCTTTGCGGACCTGGTGATCGCCATGGACATGGCATATTGATTGTTCTCGCAGAAGTAGACTACTGGCAGGTCCCAGATCGAGGCCATGTTGAT
Organism: Caldilineaceae bacterium; assembly: GCA_019455155.1. Taxonomy (GTDB): domain Bacteria; phylum Chloroflexota; class Anaerolineae; order Caldilineales; family Caldilineaceae; genus JACFMY01. The sequence goes on along the minus strand of JACFMY010000228.1, from coordinate 10,142 downwards.
GATCTCGTGGAACGCGCCATCGTTGGCCGCGCCGTCGCCGTAAAAGACCAACACGACGCGCGGCTGGTGTTGGAGCTTGATGCTCAGGCCTACGCCCGCGGCCATGGGCACGCCGCCGGCGACGATGCCGTTGGCGCCCAGATTGCCGGTGTCCACGTCGGCCATGTGCATGGAGCCGCCGCGCCCGCGGCAATAGCCAGCGTCCTTGCCCATGAACTCTGCCATCATGAGCGACACCTTGGCCCCCTTTGCGATACAATGGCCGTGACCCCGGTGGGTGCTGAGGATGTAATCGTCAGGGCGTAGCGCGGCACACGCACCGACGGCCGAAGCTTCCTGGCCAATGGAAAGGTGCATGGTGCCGTGGATCATACCCTGCAGGTAGAGCTGTTCTGCAGCTTCTTCGAACGCGCGGATGAGCATCATCTGATGCAACATGCGCACGAGATCGGCGCGCTCCAAACCGCCAAAGTCGGTGGACATGCGCTGGACAGGCGTTGACATGGTGACTCTTCCTGGCTCATTGAACGGCATGGATGTGGTGAGTTTTGCGGACGCACGCCATGGCAGGCCCCGGCTAATCTGGGCGCACCAGCGGCGCGGCGCTCAGGGCGCCCCTGCGCGGTGCCAGTACGGCCGGACAAACTGGCCTTGGGTCTATCTGCAACAATGTGCTATGCGTGCACAAATGTGTTGTCTATTGTATGATTGCAGTGAGCCACTGTCAACGTAGAGGGAGGTCCGGCGGCGGTCTGCACAACTTAAGCAGGCCGCACGGCGCCCCTAACGTGCTGGTCACAATGCGTAAACGAACTCCCCATCCCAATCGCAGATTCAACAGCAAAGATTAAGTCGAGCCACTTCAAGACGACAGCAAGGAGTTACAGAATATGGCACAAGCATCGCGTTCCCCGGCAGGGCCATATGTGCTGGGCATCGATTTCGGTACGGAAAGCGTACGTGTAGGCGTCTTTGCGCTTAGCGGCGAGCCGCTCGTCTTTACCTCGGAGGCGTACCCACTCTACCACCCGCGGCCAGGATGGGCCGAACAGAAGCCTGACGAGTGGTGGTCGGCGTTGGTGGCGGCGGTGAGACGCGCGGTTGAAAAGAGCGGCGTGGACAGGGAGGCCATCGTCGGGATCGGCGCAGATTGCACCAGTTGCACGGTGGTCGCCATGGACGCCAACTTCCAGCCCTTGCGCCCCGCGATCATCTGGATGGACGTCCGCGCGGCCGCCCAGGCCACGCGCATCGGCCAGATCGATCACCCGGCGCGCAAATATAATGGCTTTGGCAACGTGTCTGCCGAGTGGATGCCGTGTAAGGCGCTGTGGATCAAGGAGAACGAGCCAGACCTGTATGCCAAGACTCGTTACCTGGGCGAGTTCATTGACTGGCTGACCCACCGGCTGACAGGCGAATGGGTTGGCAGCATCAACAACACGAGCATCCGCTGGTACTATGATCGGGCTGTGGGTGGTTGGCAGCCAGATTTCTATGCCAGCTTTGGCCTGGGCGATGCACTGGACAAGTTCCCGACCACAGTGCTCGATATGGGCCAGGTGGCCGGCACGCTGCGTGCGGACGTGGCGGCGGAGCTTGGTCTGCAGCCAGGAATTCCTGTGGCTGAAGGCGGCGCCGACGCGTTTGTGGCCATGATTGGTCTCAATGTGGTGCAGCCGGGCAAAATGGCGTTTATCACAGGTTCCTCGCATCTATGCCTGGGCCAAAGCGACAAGAGCTTCCACGGCAAAGGCATCTTTGGCACCTATACTGACGCGGTGGTCCGCGGGCAACAGACCGTGGAGGGAGGCCAGGTCTCTACTGGTTCCGTGATTAAGTGGTTCCGCGACAATTTCTGTGGCAAAGAGGCTGAAGAGGCAGCGCGTCGCGGCGTCGATACCTATACGATCCTTAATGAGCTGGCCGCGGATGTGCCCATTGGCGCGGACGGGCTGGTCGTCCTGGACTACTGGCAAGGCAATCGCACGCCCTATGTGGACCCGGAAGCGCGCGGCATCATGCGCGGCTTTTCGCTCAAACATACAACTGGCCATATCTTCCGCGCCATGATCGAGGGCATTGCCTACGGCACAGAGCACATCCTGCGCGTCATGCGCGAGCATGGTTACACCGTAGAGGAGCTGGTTGCCGCGGGCGGGCCGACTAAGAGCAAGCTGTGGATGCAGATCCACGCCGACGTATCCAATGTGCCCATTACATTGACCGAGCTGCCGGATGCTGCGGCCCTGGGATCGGCCATCCTGGCAACCGTCGCGGCAGGGCTCTACCCCGACGTACAATCTGCGGCCGCCGCCATGGTACGCGTGCGCAGCCAGATCGAGCCCAATGCGGACGCACATGCTGCCTACCAGTTCTACGTGGATCAATATATTGCCACGTACCCGCGCGTCCAGGATCTGATCCAAGAGACAGTCCGCCACGTGGCGGCACGCTAGAAGGACTGGCCGTATGCATATCAGCGCTTCGATTCTCGCGGCTGATACCATGGATCTGGGCGGGGCCGTGCGCGCGGCCGAGGCTGGCGGCGCCCACTCCATCCATGTGGACGTGATGGACGGCCACTATGTGGCCAACCTCGCCTTCGGGCCTAAAGTGGTGGTGGATCTGCGCCGGGTCACCAACTTGCCGGTGCATGCCCACCTGGAGGTAGATAATCCTGACCGCTGTATCGATCTCTACGGCGCCGCCGATCTGATAATTGTTCAAGAGGACACTTGCCCGGATCTGGCTGCCACCGTGGCGCGAATCCGGGCCACAGGCGCCGGGGCCGGGGTAGCCGTCAACCCTGACCGGCCGGTGGAACCCCTGCTGCCCTTGCTCGAACGCATCGACCTGCTGCTCCTTATGGCAGTCTGGCCTGGCTTCGGCGGCCAGCCCTTCGATAGTTCTGTCCTCACCAAAGCAGGCTGGGCCTGGGAGCAGCGTAGGGCGCGCGGGTTTGCCTACGCCATTGGGCTGGATGGCGGTGTTGGCCCGTCAACGGTGGGTCCCGCGGCCCACGCGGGTGTGGACTTCTTCATATCCGGTACAGGTGTCTTTGCGGTCGATCCGGGCATGGCGCCGGCGGCAACCATCGCCGCCAATGTGGTGCGGCTGCAGGATCTGGCTACCCTGCACCGGCGGCCCGGCTGAGGTGGTCACGGGCAGGATCAGTGGCGACGCGGTTGTTGCCAAGGCGCGCGTTCATGGCCTACAATGACGGCCCGTTTTTATTCCGAACTACAGAGACGTACAATGGAGTGGTCTACGCGACTGGGGTCAGCGCGACACGACCCATCTAAACCCACACAATCCACATGAAATCGCAGGAGATGCTTCATGTCCACCGTCCTTTCGCTGCAAAGTGCCCTTGACGCTGTCCGATTCCGCAACATTGGCCCAACACGCGGCGGCCGGGTGGTTGCCGTTGCTGGCCATCCCCGCAATCCCGCTGTGTTCTACTTCGGCGCAGTCGCCGGCGGCGTATGGAAGACAGAAGACGCCGGAACAACGTGGCGTTGTGTCAGTGACGACTACTTCAAGACTGGCTCAGTCGGCGCCTTGTGTGTATCCGAGTCGGATCCCAACGTAATCTATGCCGGTATGGGCGAGACAACGATCCGTACAGATGTCTCCTACGGCGACGGAGTCTACAAATCCACCGACGGCGGGCGCACATGGCATCACCTGGGTCTCGCCGACACCCGGCATATTGGCAAGGTGCGTGTCCATCCCAAGAATCCCGATCTCGTCTATGTAGCTGCGCTGGGCCATGCCTTTGGCACGAACGAGGAACGAGGCGTGTTTCGGTCCAAAGACGGCGGCGCCACCTGGCAAAACGTTCTTTACAAGAGCGGCAAAGCCGGCGCGGTCGACATCAGCATCGACGCTCAAAACCCCGATATTCTCTATGCTTCGATCTGGCAGACCTACCGCAATTTCTGGGAGCTCAGCAGCGGTGGGCCCGACAGTGGGCTCTGGCGATCGAAGGATGGCGGCGATACCTGGGAAGAGATCAGCCTGAACAAAGGGTTTCCCCAGTCGCTAAAGGGCAAGATCGGGGTGGCCGCGTCGCCGGTGAAGGCGGGCCGCGTCTGGGCCATGGTGGAAGCCAAGGACGCTTCCGGCTTATATCGCTCCGAAGACTTTGGCGCCACCTGGCAAAAGCTGACTGACAATGCTGACCTGTTGGCCCGGCCCTGGTACTACATGCATATCTATGCCGATCCCCAGGACGAGGACACTGTCTATGTGCTCAACCTGGCCATGCACAAGTCGACTGACGGCGGCAGGACCTTCATCGAGATTCCGACACCGCACGGCGACAACCACGATCTGTGGATCGACCCGCACAACAACCGGCGCATGATTGAGGGCAACGACGGCGGCGCGTGCGTCTCCTTCAACGGCGGCGAGTCCTTTAGCACGATCTACAACCAGCCCACGGCCCAGTTCTACCATATGGACGTGGACAACGAGTTCCCTTATCGCGTCTACGGAACGCAACAAGATAATTCCAGCGTCTGTGTACCGAGCGACACCATTGCAGGCGCCATTACCTGGGCTGACTGTGAAGTGGTCGGTACGGGCGAGAGCGGCTACATCGCGGTCAAACCGGATGACGTCAATATCGTCTACGTGGGCGCTGTTGGCAGCGCGCCGGGCGGCCAGGGTGCGCTGGAACGCTGCGATCGCCGCACCGGCCAGATCCAGATGGTCAATATCTGGCCTGAGGACCTCCATGGCCGCGGCGTCGGCGAAGCCCGGTACCGCTTCCCGTGGACCTATCCGATCCTGTTCTCTCCCCACGACCCGAACATCATCTACGCGTGCGGCAATATCGCGTTCCGTTCTACCGACGGCGGTCACAGCTGGGAGCCGATCAGTCCGGACCTGACCCGCGCGGATATGAGTAAGCTAGGCCCGTCAGGCGGCCCCATCACGCTGGATACGAGCGGCGCCGAACACTATGCGACGATCTACACGTTCCGGGAATCGCCCCACGAAGCCGGCGTCTTCTGGGCTGGCAGCGACGACGGCCTGGTCCATCTTTCCCGTGACGGCGGCAAGAACTGGGAGAACGTTACGCCCAAAGATCTGCCGGAATGGAGCTACATCCGCACGGTAGAGCCGTCGCCCTTTGAGCCAGGTACCTGCTACATGGCGGCTACCCGCTACAAGCTGGACGATCCGGCGCCCTATCTCTACAAGACGACCGACTACGGCAAGAGCTGGACAAAGATCACCAACGGCATTCCCGAGAGCGACTACACACGGGTCATTCGGGCCGATACGAACGTGAAAGGGATCCTCTATGCTGGCACCGAGACGGGGCTCTATGTCTCACTCGACGACGGTGCGCAGTGGCAGCGTTGGGATTCCAGCTTGCCTGTCAGCCCTGTCTATGATTTGAAAGTCAAAGATAGTGACCTGGTCGTTGCGACCCATGGACGCGGCTTCTGGATCGGGGACAACCTGACTTTGCTCTACCAGGCGGCGGCACTACGCAGCACCGGGAGCGCGCTCCCGGCAACCAAACCCATCTTGTTTGCGCCGGGTCGTGTCTATCGCATCTTGCCCGACCTCTTCGCCGATTGGATGCCCACGGAAGGCAAGATCTATGGCATTGGTCTGGGATCTGGAGCAACGATTATTGGGGAAAAGGAGGAGACCGGTCAGATCAAGCGCACCTACCTGGACGCTGGTGAAGGCGCTCCACGGGGAGCCGTGATCGATTATTTCCTTCCGGAACAGCCGGCCGAAGACACCAAGGTCACGCTCGAATTTCTGGACGCGGATGGTAATGTCCTGCGCACATATGGCACCAAGCCTGCCGGCTACGATGAGTGGGACGACGCGAAAAAGGCCATGGATCCGGGTCCCTGGTTGTCGTTGAAGGAGGGCATGAATCGCTTCATCTGGAACCTGCGCCTGCCTGGCGCGGTCAAGGTGCTCGGCAACAAGACGGCCGGTGAGGCCAATGAAGGGCCGTTCGTGCTGCCAGGACGCTATCAGGTGCGGATCACCGTTGGCGACCAGGTGCAGACGCAGGAATTCGAAGTCCTGAACGATCCTCGGGTGACTACCTCACGGCAGGATCTGGAGGAACAACACGCGCTGCATCTGCGTATCATCGACAAGATCTCCGATGCCCATCGCGGTGTGATCCGGCTACGCGAGTTGCGGACGCAAATCGAAGGCTGGCGCAAACGGGCCGCGGCGAATGAGGCCATCAGTAACGCGGCCGATGCAGTACTGAAGACGCTGGGTGAGATAGAAGACAAACTCATCCTGCCCGGCGATCAGAAGATGACCTATGGCCTGATCGTGCGCTCGCGGCTCAACGTTTCTCTGGCCTCGGTCATCCCCATCGTGGCCAGCGCGGACGCGCGACCAACCCGCCAGGCGCGTGAGCTCGCGGAGCTGTACAGTGCGCAGATCGACGACGAGCTGGTGCGGCTGGCCTCAGTCGAGACTTCGGAGCTTATGCAGTTGAACGAGCTGATCCGGGAAGCCGAGCTGCCAGCTGTTGGCTAGGCAGACGTCGCGCCTGGATCGCTTAGGACGCTACACCAGCATGACAGAGACAACGCAGGTGGAAGCCAGCGCGGTCGCCCGCGTGGGTCAGGCAATCAAGGAGCAGGTCGGACGCGTTATTGTGGGTAAGGACGCAGCCGTAGAACTGCTCCTGGTTGCCCTCTTCTGCGAAGGCCATGTGCTGATCGAGGACGTGCCAGGGATCGGGAAGACCACTCTGGCCAAGACCCTGGCTCGTTCTCTGGGCTGCACGTTTGGTCGTATCCAGTTCACGCCCGACCTGCTGCCCTCCGACATTACGGGCGTCAATATCTTCAACCAGAAGAGCGGGGAGTTTGAATTCCGCGCCGGTCCCATCGCGGCTGAGATCGTGTTGGCCGACGAGATCAACCGCGCCGGCCCTAGAACCCAATCCGCCCTGCTTGAAGCCATGGAGGAGCGCCAGGTAACGGTGGACGGCGTGACGCGGCCGCTGCCCTATCCGTTCCTGGTGCTGGCAACCCAGAATCCCGTGGAGTTGGAGGGCACCTTTCCGTTGCCGGAGGCGCAGTTGGATCGTTTTCTGCTGCGCGTGGCCCTGGGCTATCCGGACCGGGAAGAAGAACGCACGATTCTGCGGCGCTTCCGGGACGCGAACCCGCTAAGTGAGCTGAGGCCGCTGATCGGGGCGGAAGAGATCCGCAGCGCCAGCGCCCGCTGCCGCCAGGTCTTCTGCCATCCGGTAGTCGAGGACTATCTGCTGGACCTGGTGGCGGCGACGCGGCATGAAGCCACCATCGAATTGGGGGTCAGCCCGCGCGGCGCGCTGGGCCTCTATCGCGGGTCCCAAGCCCTGGCCGCGCTGCGCGGGCGCGATTACGTGATCCCTGACGATCTGCAACAGCTGGCCGTCCCCATGCTCGCCCATCGCCTGATCCTGACGCCGGAGGCAAGATTGCGGGGGCAGACGGCAGGCTCGATCCTCGGCCGGATCCTGGAGCAGACGCCGGTTCCGGTTGAGGAGAGGTGGAGTGCGGAGCGGTAGGAACCACCATGACTCCATGGCCTTTATGAGGCACCATGAGCTGTTGAGAAGGAGAGGGATATCGCGATTGAAATGGGTTTAGGCTCATTGCGAAAGTGATGGTCACAAGCGCCGATTCGTGGCAAGATCGTTTTGACATAAAAAATGCTTGCGTGTTTTGCCGTGACCAGTTCTCGTGCAAAAGGGTGAGGTCTATGGTGCCTACGGCAGGTCCGCATTCCCTTTTCATAGACCTCCGTGTCCATGGTGTTCATGGTGTCATGGTGGTTTCCCCCTCTTTCCCTCTCCGATCTGTATGAACCGCTGGGTGTGGGCGTTGGTGGGTGTGGCCGGATTGGCGGTTGCGCTGCGCAATGGCCCCCTTTTTCTGTTGAGCCTGTTCCTGGCCTTGATCGCTGGCGCGGCGCTGCTTTGGTCGCGCGTCTGCCTGGAGGGGGTCACCTATCAGCGTCGGTTTGGCAGCACGCGTCTCTTCTATGGCGAGGAGACCGACCTGCACATCGAAATCGCCAACGCCAAACCGTTGCCGCTGGCCTGGCTGCGCGCGGAAGATGAGCTGCCCAGGTCGCTCTCGCTGGCGCCCGCGCGGCTTACGCCGAGCCACCGGCCTGGCCGCCAGCGCCTGGTCAATCTCCTCTCGCTGCGCTGGTACGAACGCGTGACCCGTCGCTATCGAGTGCAGGGCGCCCAGCGCGGGGCGTGGACCTTTGGTCCGGTGGAGCTGCTTTCGGGCGACATCTTCGGCTTTAGTATTCAGCGGCTGGCCCCGGCTGAAGTTGACGAGTTGCTCGTCTATCCGCGGCTCGTCTCGTTGGCTGCACTGGGGCTGCCGGCCGATCGCCCTTTTGGTGAGTTTCGCGCGCTACGGAGACTGGCTGAGGATCCCCTGCGTCTCAGCGGCGCGCGCGCGTACGCGCCGGGCGACAGCATGCGCCACATTCACTGGAAGGCGACAGCACACCGCAGCGAGCTGCAGACCAAGACCTTCGATGCCTCGGCCAACCGGCCCCTGGCCCTTTTTCTCAATATCAATACCTTTGAACACGTCTGGGAAGGGCTCGATCCCGACCTGCAGGAATATGCCATCACGGCGACCGCATCGCTGGCGCGCTGGGCGTGGGAGCAAGGGCAGCCCGTTGGGCTCTACGCGAACGCCGTGACCCAGCCCGGCGCACGCACCGTGCGCATCCGCGCCGCCAACCATCCTGACCAGCTGACGTTGATCCTGGAGGCGTTGGCCCGGGTGGTTCCCTACGGCCGCTGGACCATGGAGGAAACACTGCGCCGCGAGGCGCTACGCCTGGGCTATGGCACGACCGTGGTTGCCATCACGGCCGTCATGCCAGACGCGCTGCGGCGAACGCTGCTCTATTTACACGACCGGGGCTATGCCTTGGGCCTGGTAACATTGGGGCGCGCGGGGACGGCGCCGCCGCTGCCCGGCGTGCGTACCTATCACATCGGCGGAAAGGAGGAATGGCATCAACTCACGTCCCTTGCGCTTACGTGAGCGACAGCGCCAGAGTGGCATCTATGTCTGGGTGATGGCCGTGCTGCTGGCGTTCGTACGTGTAACGTGGGTCTGGCCTCTCCTCTTGCTTCTGGGCGGCTGGATGGCGCCCTCCTACCCACAGCCTGTATTGCCGCTGTGGTCGCTGATGGCCCTGTTGCTCGGCGGCCGTATTGTGGCTCATATGGCATTGACGCGCAGCGAGACCCTGTACCGCGCGCGGTTGTGGGTGGCCCTGATTGGGCTTGGGACCCTGCTAACGTTGCTGTGGTGGCACTATGGTCGCGCTGCTGGGCCGGCCTGGGAGGTGGGTTGGATACGCGATGCGGCTGTTGGTATGGCAGGTTGGCAGCGCGAGCTACCCCCGGCGGTTGTGGCTACCGTGGCGGCGGTAGGGCTTTGGCTGCGTGGTGTTGTGGACGCCCGCGAGGCGCCCCGTCACGCGACCGTCCTGGGCGCATTCGTGACGGGGAGCGGCGCTTTTGTGGCCATCCTTCTGGCTGGCATGGTCGTGCCCGCGGGGCATCCGCCCGGCGCACAGAGCTGGCTGGTGACGTTCGTTGTTGCGGGGATGGCGGCGCTGGCGCTGGCGAGCATCGAGCGCGCACAATATGCAGGACACGGCGACGCGCCCGCGAGCCTGCGGCTGAACCGGTATTGGCTAGCCAGTGTGGGAGCGGTGATCGTCGCGATTCTCGCGCTGGGCTTGCTGCTGGCGGCGATCGTCGCTCCTGGGGCAGTGGCTGAAATCTTGGGTTGGCTGTCGCCGGTCGGCGAGGTGCTGGCGCGCGTGTTGGCGATCTTCCTCTATATTGTGGCTTACCTGATCTTCTTGGTACTGGCGCCCTTGATCGCGTGGCTACGCGATCGGATTGCCGAAATGCGGGCGCTGGAAGGCAACAATGGGAGAATCGCGGGCGAGCCGCTCACGCTGCCCACGCTCGAGGAGATCTTTGCTGTGCCCGCGCAACTGGTAGAGCCCTTGCGCTGGGCGGCCGTGCTCGTCATCCTGGCGGCCATCACACTGCTCTTTGCCCTGGCCTTGCAGTACCTCCGTCCTACGAACGA